>CALJNR010000027.1 GCA_937981575.1 uncultured Clostridia bacterium
AATAATCAATCCATACTTTAACAACTCTTCTACCATCCAGACTTTACTGTCGGTTTTGGAATTACACCAAATCAGCACATTAAACTTTAATGTGCTCGCGGACTTTACCGCCGGTCGGGAATTTCACCCTGCCCTGAAGAATTCGATTAACTTTTTATATTCAATTTTAAGTTTATTATACTGTATCTCTTCATTTGTTTCAATACCCTATTTATTAAAAATCATTGATTAGCCCTTTAATTACCCTACAATTCTATCTGTGGCATCAAATGAAACATGACCTAATGGGATTTACATTACAAAGTAATATGCTCTAGTATACCCGTTATTTTAGAGATGAAAATACCATAGTTCGTAATTGCTACACCTTGCACTTTACAAGTTCTTATACGACTTAACATTAGCTTTCTATTAAACATACAACCACCACAATGAATCACTAGTGCGTACGGCGTTAGATCATCTGGAAAGTTTTTGCCATTTTTAATTTCTATTTGAAGAGTTGATCCATATTTTTTTCTAAGCATATTAGGAATTTTTTCTCTTCCTATATCTCCATCTAATGGGTTATGGGTGCAAGCTTCTAAAATCAATATTTTTTTAGTTGTATCGAGATTATTTAGTGTGTTTGCGCCTTCTACAAAAGCATCAATATCTCCTTTATGCCTTGCCATAAGCACTGAAAAAGATGTCAGCATACTTTCTTTTGGGGTTTGCCCATAAACTTCATGAAATACTTGCGAATCAGTAATAATAAGTTTTGGTGGTTCTTTAAACCCCTCTAATGTTTCTTTTAATTTATCTGTAGTGATGACTGTAACAATCGTCTTATTATCCAGTAGATCTCTTATAATCTGGACTTGTGGTAAAATAAGTCTGCCTTTAGGTGCCTGTATGTCCTGTGGAGCTACAAGCAGTACACGATCTCCCTCTTGAACGAGGTGTGCCGTTAAAGATGTATGAGCTGCATCTTTTGGTGTTATAGCTACTATAGCTTCTCTAAGCGTATCAATATGCAAATTTTCTTTAGCCGATACTGTGATAACTTTGATAGAAAGAGTTTGTTCTATTTGACGCACAAAAGCCTCAATGTCTTCTTCAGTATCTATTTTATTCACTACGCCTAACACCGGAACCCTACGTTCTTTAAGCTTTTCATACCATATTTTTTCGTGTTCTAAACTTCTGTCTTCAGGATTAAATACCATAATAGCACTATCTAATTGATCTAAAATGTCATTTGTTTTTTCAACTCGTTTTTCTCCAAGGTCCCCTTCGTCATCAAATCCTGCCGTATCAATCAAAATGCACGGTCCTAAAGGATGAATCTCCATCGTTTTATGCACTGGATCTGTCGTTGTGCCTGGTGTATCTGATACAAGAGATACTTCTTGTGTCGCTAAGGTATTAATAAGAGATGACTTCCCACTATTTCGTTTGCCTAAAAATCCGATATGAAGCCTTAATGCTTTAGGTGTATCTGTTAACTCTGCAACATGTGCCATCACTATTCCTCCTAAAATCTAAAGTCTCTTTTTCCTGATGTTATTTCTGTAACTATTGACTCAGTCATTTGTTTTACTTTTTCACTAGGTATCTTCTCTATTTCTTTATCAATTAACCTTTCTATTGTTTGCTGCAAAGATTGAGATGCATAATCACTCCCATATTCTTTTAAAGTAATCAGCGCATTCGCCTGACAAATATTTCCTATTTGACCTGTTTTAGCAAGTCTCATAAACCTCTCCCCTGTTCTTCCTTCCCTATAGCAAGCCGTACAAAAACTTGGAATATAGTCATTTTCACATAAAAAGCTTACTATTTCACCTAGGGTTCTTTCATCTGTCACCTGAAACTGAGAAGTATTTTTTTCTTCTTGCGTTTTGGAATACCCTCCGACTCCTGTACAAGATCCACCACTTATCTGAGATACACCATGTTTTAAAAGCTCAGCTCTTAAATCTTGACTTTCTCTTGTTGAGATGATAATGCCCGTATAAGGTACTGCAACTCTTAGTATAGAAACGATCTTTAGAAAATCTTTGTCATCTACTAAGTGTTCAAATTGATTAAGCTCCATACCTCCTGCCTTTTTTAACCTTGGTACACTGATCGTATGAGGTCCTACTCCATAAGTTGCCTCTAAATGCTCTGCATGCATAAGCATGGCAACCGTGTCATACTTATAATCATAAAGTCCATATAAAACCCCTATTCCCACATCATCTATGCCACCTTGCATAGCCCTATCCATAGCCTCGGTATGATAATTATAGTTATGTTTTGGTCCTTTTGGATGTACTTTTTCATAAGTCTCTTTGTGATAGGTTTCTTGGAATAAAATATATGTCCCAATTTCTGCCTCTGTAAGCTTCTTATAATTCTCAACAGTAGTGGCTGCTATATTCACATTAACCCTTCTGATTGCACCATTTTTATGTTTAACGCCATAAATACTCTTAATGCTTTCTAAAATATACTCTATAGGAGCATTTTCATAATCCTCTCCTACCTCTAAAGCAAGACGTTTATGCCCCATATCCTGCAGCGCCTTCACTTCCTGCACAATTTCTTCTTGTGTAAGTTTTATACGGTGCATTTCTTGATTTGAATGACAATAACCACAATACACACATTCATTGACACAGTAATTCGATAAATAAAGAGGTGCAAACATGACTATCCTTTGTCCGTATATTTTTTCCTTGATTTCTTTTGCAAGCTTAAAAATAATTTGCCACACACTCTCATCTTCTACTTCTAAAAGTACTGCAACGTCTTTAAAACTAAGTCCCTGACAATCCCTTGCCTTTTCTAGAATTGCCTGTACTTTTTCTTTATTTTCTGCAATTTCCTTTGCCTTTTTTATAGTCTCCGTAATATATTCATGATCAATAAATGCTGTAGCTTCTAAAGCCTTTGGATTATACGCCATTGTATTCCCTCCTATACTCATATGTTAGTTTGATTCTCCAACTTTGGAATAAACTGTTTTAACACTAACCCCCTCCAGCTTGCCAAGCTTCCCGGATAATGTACTAATAATATTTTGATTGGCATCAATAACAACTGAAATAACATTAACCTCTCTGTCCCTGTAAGGAATTCCCATTCTTCCAACTATATAGCTGCCAAATTCATGAAGAAGCTCATTAACTTTCTGAGCAGCCCTAGTCTCTTCTACAATAATCCCTATAAGTGCTAATCTACTCTCCAATTTCATTCCTCTTTTCTCTGTAAAATCAAACTCAAAAAAACCTATACATTCTAATCATGTATAGGCTGAAAGTCGCACCAAAAACAGAGTCATGCACATTGCTCTAGCAACATCTAGTCTCTTTTTATGATTTAACCGTCTTCACCTCGGGAATCCCCTCACTTTTAGAACGATATCTTGTAGAATATTCTTTGCTAGCAGTCATAACTTTTAGCTTAGAATTTATTTTTATTATTAATATTACTCTATAATGAATCTTTGTTATTGTCAATGCTCTTATGAAATCTGTTAAATCTCTCCATCTTACTAGCTAAATCATTCTGTTTATTGTTATTTTCTAAGTGCTTTTTTATCTTTATCTCTATATCTTGTTTTTGAAAGCAAAAACCTATAACCCTTCAATAAAAGAAGTAATGATCTGATTAAAGACTTCCGGCCTGTCTAAATTAGCGATATGCCCAGCTTCCTTTAGTGTTACCAGTGATGCCCTTGGATTTGATGAAATAGCTTGTAATGTAGACTTTAGCATACGATTGATCTCTAGGTCGTCTTCACCTTTAATTAGG
>CALJNR010000028.1 GCA_937981575.1 uncultured Clostridia bacterium
TGGAGGCTCATGGTCAAGGGAACCGTGGAATAAATGTGGAAGATTTAAATAAAATATGCCTGCAAGCCACACAAAAATTCCCCACCTTGGGGTGAGAAAAAATCTTTGCAAAACTGAGGAATTTTCTCTTGCAAAAAACACTTTGGACTATTTATCCCTATTTTATGTATTTTTAGAGGGAGTTTGATGGATAATAAAAATAGACACTAATCTACAAAATGATGAAATGTATCATAAAATAGGAGCATAAAGTATATAAAATTTATATTTAACTCACAAATATTGACAAAATATTTTCATGATTATATAATTTTACCATAGGTGTAAGTGGTTACTTGAATAAGTGGTAATAAATGGTTTGGGGTGATGTGTATAGAAAAGAAGGCATCTCAGACAGTCTGTTTGATGATGAATACTTGGCACATGCCTTCGCTTCGGTAATAAGGGGTAATATGTATTAAGCTAGCATGAAGGGGGAGATTATTTATTGGTCACTCAGAATCATTAAGCCTATCTGAAATAATATCTAAATATATCATGCCAGCTATCTATAAGAAAATCATAAAATGAACTATACTATACTATATAGTATAAAAAATGTAAGATGATAAATAAAAAATGTTTGTCATAGCCATTTTAAAAGTAGCAATAGATAGTTTTAATCCTTGATAATGAGGTGCTAGTATGTATACACATAAAAAGATAAAGGTTTTAGTAGTGGATGACAGTTTGGTATTCCGCGAGGTAATGTCGAGGGGCATTGCAACGGATCCCCAAATTGACGTTGTTGCAAAGGCAGTCGACCCTTTTGATGCCAGAGACAAACTGCTGAAATTTGAGCCGGATGTTATGATATGCGATGTGGAAATGCCAAAAATGAATGGCATTGAGTTTATAAAAAGACTGCTGCCCCAGTATGCTGTTCCCGTGATTGTCGTAAGTACATTAAATGAGGCAGTATTTGATGCGATTAATGCAGGAGCCATTGATTTTATTGCTAAGCCGGATGCACATTCGGTAAAAGGAGTAGAAGGATTTATTCATGAACTCATTGCTAAAATTAAAATAGTTGTGAATGCAAAAATTATACATGGCAAATCTACAACAGCTGATATGCCTGCGCAGACAGTAAATCATGCGGATACAATAAAAGTCATTGCTATAGGCGCTTCGACGGGGGGGACTGAAGCTATATTTAAAATTCTTAAGCAACTGCCTGTTAATATTCCTGGGATAGTTATTGTTCAGCACATCCCGCCATTGTTTTCGAAGATGTTTGCCGAGAGACTGAATAATCAGACGCAGCTAAAAGTCAAAGAAGCAGAGACGGGGGACTGGATTAAATCTGGAAGGGTACTTATTGCTCCTGGAGATAAACATATGAAAATTACTAAAACAGGTGACCAATTTAGGGTGGAGGTGTTTGAAGGAGATAAGGTTAATGGACATTGTCCATCAGTAGACGTGCTTTTTGAATCTGCAGCAAAAGTATGCGGCAGCCATGTTATTGGGGTTATACTTACCGGGATGGGCTATGATGGCGCAAAAGGACTACTGACAATGCGCAGGAAAGGAGCTAGGACAATTGGGCAGAATGAATCTTCCTCCGTTGTTTATGGTATGCCAAAGGCAGCCTTTGAGATTGGGGCGGTGGAAAAGCAAGCTTCACTCGTGCAAATCCCTCATTTGCTTACAGCGATGATCGAATAACACTGTTTTACTACAAATGATTAATCAAAAAGGAGGCTTTAAAATGTTGAAAATACTCATTGCAGAAGATGATTTTGTAAGCAGAAAGTTTTTAAGTAAGTTTCTTTCCAGGTTTGGAGAGTGTGACTTGGTAGTTGATGGGCTGGAGGCAATAGATGCTTATATGATCGCATTAAGAGAAAAAGAACATTATGACCTTATATGTCTAGATATTATGATGCCCAAGATAGATGGGGTGAAGGTTTTAAAAACAATCAGAGATATAGAGGTTCAAAAGTTTATTCTGCCTGAAAAAAGAGCAAAGATTATTATGACAACAGCGCTTGCGGAAACAGACCTGGTTGAAATGGCATTTGAATATGGGGGTGATGCTTATGCTCCAAAGCCAATTGATACAGAAAGATTTCTAGAGGTTATGAAAAAATTACATTTAATTCAAGATGAAATATAAATAGCATGTGAATATACATAAAAGGCAATTAGGTAAAAGAGGCATAAGCAAATGAAAGACTTTGCTTATGCTTCTTTTATATAGAAAGTAGATAAGAAGTTACTATCTAACTACACCACGGGCTAATTTAGGCCAAGTTCCTTACGTTTCTTTTCAATATGATCAATGTAAATCTGAATGGTTTTTTCTGCGTCCATTTCAACAACAACTTTGCCAAGCGCTAGTGTTTCAGTAGTTTCGGTCAGAGTTTTTACAACAACCTCACTTCCTGTAATAGAAGGCACAGGAGCGACATGAACAAGCCAGCCAAGTGCAACTGCTGTGCAGGCATCTGCAACAGCTTTTTGCTCAAGGTATTCGGGGGCACCAATAACTAAAGGCAGTTTGTTGGTATCAACATTTAGGGCATCAGCTAATTCTTTAGCAGTATGGGTCATTTTGCCGATATCAACACATGCACCATAAGAGAGTACTGGCGGGATGCCTAATTGTTTGCACACAGCTTTTAATCCTTCGCCGCATTCATCAGCTGCTTTGGGATTAGTAAGCCCGGTATATTCCATAACAGAGGATGTACATCCTCCCGATAAGACAAGAATATTATTTTCAATCAGTCCTTTAGTGATTTTAAATATATTGCTGCCGCCTTGACCATAGCGTGCTGTTGTACAGCCTACAATCGTTGCAATACCGCGGATGTTTCCGTTAGCAATCTGTTCGATGAGTGGATCGAAGCTGCCGCCAAGTGCATTTCGGATAGATTCTGTGCTGAAGCCTACCATGCAGTCTGATACATGTGGAGGAATATAAGTTTTGCGATTTTCTGATTTTCGCTTTTTAAATGTTTCAATAGCCATATCAAGCGCTTTAGCGGCCTGTTCATTCATTTTTTCAGGTATGAAGTCTAATGTTTCTGTACCTTGGAGTTTTATAACAGGATGTGTGCTTAAAAGTTTAGTTCCAAAACGTTTAGCAAAAAGAGGCATAGTTGGAACAGTACAGTTATAGTCAAACATAAAGAGGTCAATAACGCCGGTAGCTAGTAAATATTCCTGAGACAGCCATTCGCCTTCCTGGCCACCATAAGCTGATTGATTATGGGTGCCTTCATAGTTCATCAGTTGTTGGCCTTCGCAGACATGACCAAGAATTTGTATTCCTTCTGCACCGGCAGCTTTAGCTTTTTGCTGCCATTCGTCTGAAGAAGCCATATCAATGGCAACATGAGCTAGAAGTGGCATGTGGCCGTTTGTTATGATATTAATCATATTTTCTTTTAAGAGCCCCATATTTTGTTTTTTATGCACAATTTCTTGAGTACCCATTAAGATTTCCTGGATAATATCCAGCATGAAAAGTCCTTGATATTCATTAGCTACGCCAAGTCTTACGCTGTTTAATAAGAATTCAACGGGATCAGAAGTAAAGTTTGTCATACACCTTGTCTGAGCATAAGCAACTTCACTGTAACCTCCGCCAGGGAACAAGCCAAGCTGTCTCCAGAGTTCTTTGCGTTTGGTCGGCGCGAAAGCTTCTACTGTTTTAGAAGGGAGATGGTAGGGTGAGTGAATATCATCAATGACCCAATTAGCAAAATCCACTGCTAACTGTTCGATCGGCTTATTAGCATCAAGACCTGCCATGTCGGCATATTTTTTGAGCTTTTCCGGATCTCGTATTTTAAGTCCGCTTTCAGGATGTTCTCCAGCTGCTTTTAAAGTTCTCGCAGCTTGATGGCAGTGAAAGATATTTGCTGATGTACCGATTGTAACGTGACGGTACATAAAGTTTCTCGATACCATTGTATGTGCATCGACGCCACAGGTACCTCTAGGGACTTTTTCGCTGATGCGGCAAGGGCCATTGGCACAGAGCTGGCAGGAGAGTCCTTCGATACAGAACTTACATTGGATCGGTTGCTGTTCACTGAATCTGTCAAATACATTAGTCATGCCAGCATCATGTACGACTTGATACATTTCGCGCATAGCCGGATCAATAATAACATTCAGCGGATAACCAGCTTTTGATTGATCATCTTTTTTAATATGTTCTCTCTGCCACTTATGCATTTCTTCCATTGACGGTGATTTTTCAATATCTTCATAGTGCACCTTAATACGGTCGTGAATATCAGCATGTGTATCGGGATCGTTAGAATGTTCATTCGTTAGCTTGGAGCCAAAAGTTGTTTTATCTCCACGCATACGCTCGCTGCTTCGTTCATATGATTTTTCAATGTCTTTATCGGACATGGCGATGCCTCCTTAAATAATAATTTTCTCCAATAGGGTGTGCTTATTGCTGGGTTCATATGCATGATTTACCAAATAAAATACCATTATCCTGATGAAAGGCTTGTATCTATACGGGATCGATGAAGTATACGCCTAGGGAAGAAGTTCAAAGTTGTATCCCATTTCTCTTGCTTCCTTTATGAAGTCGCCAAGCACTTCGGTATTTGTTTTAGAAACAGCGTGAAGCAGATAAATTGCCCCATTGTGAAGTCCCGTAATCAGCATTTCTTTAGCTCTGCCATGATCGGGCTGCCTATTTACATTCCAGTCAGGATAGGCAAAACTCCAAAATATAGTTTTATAGCCTAAAGCTTTTGTCATTGCCAAAGATTTCTCTGAGTAATGCCCCATAGGCGGTCTGAAATAAGGGGGCATGTCTTCAAAAGTTACTTCTTTGTAGCGCTCAGCTACTGTCATGAGCTCAAATTTAAATTTCTCTTTATCACCGGTAACTGTTGGCATGGAAGGGTGTGTTGTAGTGTGATTGCCTACGATGTGCCCTTCATCAGCCATGCGTTTTATAATATCGGGGTGTGTTTTGATATAGGTGGCTGTTACAAAGAAAGTAGCTTTTACATCATGTTCTTTGAGAACATCTAATATGACAGGCGTATAACCATTTTCATAACCTTCATCAAATGTCAGGTAAATCACTTGGCGGTTTGTGTCGCCAAGACACATAGCATCATATTGATCAAGGCTGTACTTCAAGTGGGTATTAAATTGCGGCGGCTTATGCTCCTTGTTTCTTATAAACCACCAGTCATTTTTGCTGTTATCTAAGGTTTCACAATTGATAGTATTGGGGTTAGTGGTATTTGAATTAAATGATTGGGCATAAGCTGTTTGAGAAAGACACGTGCTGATAAGGAGCAGCGCTAATAACTTTTTTATTATCATTTTATATCATCCTTTACTTGTTATGAAAATTAATACATGTATTTTAACCAGTCTGTTAAAAAATATAACTTTCATCTAAAAATAATAGAATTAACAACATTGATTTTAATTCTAAACTGCTATACTATAAAACTACATGAGACGATTAAGCAGGGGGGATGGCGTGAAAAAACTTGTTTTTGTAATTGGTATTTTGTTTTTGGTATTGATAGGACTTTTATTAATAGGTGCAAAAGTGATAATAAGTCACTCGGATCTTACTAAAGCAGTTTATCTAGCGGAGATAAATCAAAGCGAAGATGAGATAAGGGAAGAAGAACAGACTGTAAACGATGCGCCACTACAAGAAGATGGGGTGGCGGATGAAAAAGCAGATATCCCTGCAATGAAGAAAAGAACGATTACGTTGTCAGCAGCCGGTGACTGTACACTTGGGTTTAATTATAAACAAAGCTTGTGGAATAGATTTGATACAGTTGCTAAAGAAAATGGTTATGCGTACTTCTTTGAAAACGTAAAAGGAATTTTTGAAAAAGATGATTTGACCCTTGTTAATCTAGAAGGGCCATTAACTACTGCAGCTATTTTTGCAGATAAAGAATTTGTCTTTAAGGGAGAGCCGGAATATGTCAACATTTTGACTTTAGGAAGCGTTGAAGCAGTTAACTTAGCTAATAATCATACAAAGGACTATGGAGAGGCAGGATATAGTGAAACGCAGAGGGTGCTTCAAGAAGCTGGCATAGGTTTTTTTGGAGAACAGGCTGTTTTTTATCATGAAGTGAATGACATAAGGGTTGCAGTAATTGGTCTAAAAGGCTGGAGCAATGACAAGTGGATAAAAGATCAGCTTATGAAACTGATCATCTCTGCCAAAGAGCAAGCAGATTTGATTGTCATTATGTTTCACTGGGGAGAAGAAAATGTGTATTATCCAACAGCTGTGCAGAAAGACCTTGCAAGATATGCGATTGATGCAGGGGCACATTTAGTTTTAGGGTCGCATCCTCATGTGATTCAAGGCATTGAAAGCTATCAAGGCAGAAATATTGTATATAGCTTAGGGAACTTCTGTTTTGGAGGAAACAGAAATCCAGCCGATAAGGATACTTTTATTTATCAGGAAACATTTGAACTAACGGAACAAGGCATTCGATCTGTAAAGCATGAAGTTATTCCATGTGCTATATCTTCTATAAAAGACAGAAATGACTATAGACCAACGCCGCTGGAAGGAGAAGACAAGTATTTGTTTGAAAAAAGAATGGAACGCTACAATGAATTAAAATGATTCTATACGCACCAGCCAAAACACCTTGTAAACTTTTATAAATGACTACTCAAATAAATGGATACATGTTAAAATATAGTTATACCTCTAAGAGAATATAGCAGGCGATAGGTATACTTGACAGCTTAGCTGGAGTATCTAGGCTGGAGTATTTTATAAATAATAATATTTAGAGGGGGTAGCTGTCATGACAGAAAAACAGCTGAATAAGACATGCACTATGTGTAAGTATTATCAAAATACAGGGTTTCCGGAGGAGTACTTATGCGGAAAAACAATGGAGTGGTTTAATAAAAGCTGTATTTTAGAAAGAGCTGCAAATTGTGATTATTATGCGAAGAAATTAAAGATCTAGAATAAGAGATGAGCTGACTCATCTCTTGTTTTTTGATAAACAGCTTGACTTAATAAAGTTTCCAGGGGTTGTAAAAAAATATAATGTGTAAAAGATATAAATTTTTAAAAGATTAAAAAACTTATTCGACTAAGTAGGAAATCCTATGATAATATGATAATATAAAATAAAGAAAGTTAAAGAATATTATATTAAGCTTAAATTAGATTAAAAAAATGAAATTTATTTAAAAAGGGTTGGGGTATATGCAGAAAAAATATATAGTATCGCTAATGATTATTATACTATCCTTTATTTTTTTGATTATAATCTATTTATCAAGTAATAAACAAGATATTACCCCAGTACCGATTTCTTCCACTAATCAGTCGACAAATATACAATTTATAAGCTGCTGGGCAGGGTATGACAGCAAATCTGTAAGGCTTAAAACTGTGCTTAAAAATTTCAGTAACAACTATCCTAGTATTGAAGTTATTAATAAATCTATGGCTGGAGAAGACTTTTTATTTATTTTAAAAACGGATTTTGCGAGCGGCAATGAACCGGATGTTTTTGGACTATGGCCGGGATCAGATTTTAGGTTGTTGGTTGAACATGGGAAAGTTGCTGATCTTACAGATCTGCTTAAGGAGAATCCTAAGTGGTATGCCGAGTTTCGTGAAGCAACATGGGATTATGTTACAGTTAATGATAGGATTTATGGGCTGCCACTAGAAATTATTTATGAAGGATTATTTCTTAATAAAGATCTATTTGAAAAGTATAATGTCAAAATCCCTACAAACTTTGAGGAGCTTTTAGAGGCGGTTCGCATATTTAAGAATAATAACATTATTCCAATAGCATATAATGCTACGCCTGAAGGGAGTTATATTTATCAAAATATTATTATGAAGTTGGGCGGCAAAGGAGATGTTGAGCATCCATTTGATGAGAATGGAAAAGTCAAAGACTGTTATGTACAGGGCATGCATTATATGAAACAGCTTTATGATGCAGGGGCCTTTCCGGAAAAACATTATCTAATAGATGATAAAACAAGAAATGAACTTTTTCTCAATAAAAAAGCAGCTATGATTGTTCAGGGGTCATGGTTTATTGGAGATAATGCATTAAATAGTTATGATCCTACCGTAGAGGTGATTCGTTTTCCGAATATTGACGGAGGAAAGGCGCATGAAACATCTATTATATATGGATGCGGGAACGGTATTTTTCATATCAGCCAGAAAGCGTGGGATAACAAAGAGGTAAGAGAAGCTTGCATATTATTACTGAAAGAATTAGCCTCCGTAAAAACAGCTAAGTTGTTCGCAGATGATTCTGGGTTTATAAGTAATATTAACCTGCCGCAAAAAGATCAGAACGCGCCGAGCATATCTCAAAAAGGTGAAGAACTTGTTAACAGCGCTGAAGAGTTAGTTGGTCCTGTAGATAGCTTTATAGACAGAGTTTTATGGGAAAAAATTGTCATTCAAAAATTTCCACAAGTTCTTGAAGGTAAAATTTTGCCTGAAGAAGTCTATGGGGAAGTGCAGGAAGCTATGAAAGATAGGACAATAAAAGACTAACTTACTGCGGAGGGGAAAATGCTGAACTACTTATTAAGATTTTATAAAAAGACGTCTATTAAACAAAAGCTCCTTTTGCTGTTTTCTATACAAATTATTATTCCTCTTATTTTTATGGGTGTTATGCTTTACCGTAATACGGGAATGATTATACAAAAGAATTCGATTATTAATACGATTGAAAAGCTGAAAAATATCGAGCTTAGAATTAATGATTTCTCCAAAAATGTTGTCGATATAACTGAAGATTTAATCTATGATACGAATATTTACCGGACATTAAATGAAGAAGAAAGTGTTGAAAAGGATTATAGCTATTATACAGCAAGTACATATGTGCATAGCTTAGTAAGAAAAATATGCTTATCACGAAAAGAGATACAATCGATAGCCCTTATATCGAAAAATAAAATGTATTATCCCTATGATTTAAATAGTGGAAGAGCCAGTCTGCAGGATGTGATCCCCTATGAAAAAGTTCTTCAGGCGGCAAGAGATGCCAATCAGAAACCTGTCTGGTTTTTAGATAAAGATGTACACGGCAATATCAAAAATCTATATCTCATACGAATGATCTATGATGTAAACAATTTTAATGAAGTAGGGATTATTGTGTTATGCATTAACCGGGAATATCTAAAGGAGTCTTACGGCGGGGTTTCTGCTGAAAGCATGCAGGATATTAACATTATATCAAAAGATAATGTTTGGATTACTGGTACAAGGCCTTATTTTAAAAGCAGATTTGAAAATATATTAGTGAAGGATGAGCAGAAGCATTATGATTATGTAGTCGATAAGAAAAATAATCAACTGCTTGCTTATATGAAAGCAAACAACGGAGAATGGGTTATTGTTACGGAAACCTCTTTAAGCAAAATGAATGAGGAGCTTGATAAGTTTAGAATGCTTTTCATTATTATTACAATATGCACCATTTTGATCTTATCCGTTTTTAGTATTTTGATGGCAATGGATATTATTGAGCCCATTAAACGTTTGGTAGAAGGGATAAAAAAAGTTGAAGAAGAAAATGTTCACCAGGAAGTTATTGTAGACCGAAGCGATGAATTAGGGTATTTAAGCAAATGCTTTAATAAAATGACACAGGAGATTGATATCTTAGTGAATAGAGTCTACAAAGAAGAGTTGACACGAAAAGAAGCAGAACTTAAGGCGCTTCAGGCTCAGATTAATCCACATTTTTTATTTAATACACTGGAATCGATCAATTGGATGGCGCAGCTTAATAATGTTCCAGAAATTCGGGATATGGTTGCTTCTTTAGCATCAATTATGGAAGCGAGTATCGGAAAGGGGAATCCGCTTATTCCTCTGAAACAAGAATTGAAATATATTGACAGCTATATTTTGATTATGAAAAATCGTTATGGGGAAAGACTTGCGTACGAAAGTGACATTGATGAAAGTCTGCTTGGAAGCAAAGTACCTAAACTGCTTTTGCAGCCGCTGGTTGAAAATGCCATTTATCATGGTATAGACCGTATACGCAAAAAAGGTGAAATCAAATTGACAATCAAAAAAGCTCAAGAGACTATATATATTGAAGTCATGGACAATGGAAAAGGGATCGAAGAAGATGACCTCACTGCACTGAATAAAAAGTTTGAAGAAGTCAATGATGATTATCTGCTGCTTAAGCATAGAAGGGGCATTGGACTTGAAAACGTCAATAAGCGCATTAAGCTCTTTTTTGGACAGCAGTATGGCCTTAGGGTTGAAAGCGAATATGAACACTATACTAAAATGATACTTACCATTCCAATAAACGAATAAAAAAGGGGAAATCGAAATGTTTAAAGTCTTGATAATTGATGATGAGCCAACGATTCGAAAAGGGTTGATTAATATTATAAATTGGAAGAAATTCCAATGTGAAGTGTGCGGAGAAGCATGGGACGGCGTAGATGGACTCGAAAAAATGGAAGAGCTGAAACCGGACATTGTTTTTGTTGATATCAGTATGCCTGAGATTGATGGTCTGACACTTATTAAACGAGCAAAATCAATTGTCCCTAATAGCAAGTTTATTATTCTATCAGGTTACAGAGAATTTACTTATATGCAGGAAGCCATCAAAATTGGAGCCTTTGATTATATTTTAAAGCCTTCCAGTATTGAAGAATTATGTGAAGTCATTAAAAGAGCTGTGATTGAACTGAAATATCAAAAAGAGGATCAGATGGAAATCAAAAAGCTTAAAAGGTGTTTTGAAGAAAGCATTCCTCTTCTCAAAGAAAAGTTGCTTTATGACATTATCTTTCAGATCAATATCAATGAGGAAGAGATTAATGAAGGATTTGAACTTTACGGGCTTCATATTAAAGATTTTGTGATGATGATTATAGAAATTGATGAGCAGGCAGAGAAAAAGGAACCTTATCAAAGACAGCTGTATCAATTTGGTATTATGAACACAGTAGAAGAAATGTTTGCAGAAGATTTTAAAGTGGAAAAAGTTGTACTTAACAGCAAGCAGATTGCTTTTATTATCCTGCCTGTACAGGATCGGGAACTGCTGGTTGAAAGTGTCTATAAAAAAGCTAACAGCGTACAGCAACTTATTGAGAGCTGTTTTGATTTTACAGTTACTATCTCGATTAGTACTAAAGGAAAAGGCATAGAAAAGCTCCATGAAAAGATGATAGAGTGTAAAAATGGCTTATCTTACAGATTTTATATGGGAGACAGTTCAATTATTTTGTATAGAGACCTTGATGCCTTTTATAAAACAGAAAATCACTGGATATCAGAAGGATATGATAAAAACTTGTACGAGGCTATCAAAACAGGAAATGAAGAAAACGTAAGGCGTATCTTGCTTCAAATTAAGAATAAGGTCATGGAAACAAATATTGAACCTGAACAAATTAAGACTTTTTATTGGAATCTTATTTATGAGATAAACAACATTCGTATTGCAATCAAAAACCTTGAAACAACAACGAGAGATCTTAATAAAGATATTTCAAGCCTATATAAGATGATTGAATCAGCTACGCATATTCGAGATCTGCATGAACTTTTGGAACAAGTGGCTGTTAATATAGTAGATCGCATTAATAAATACAACAAAAAAAGTATCAACCAAATTCTTCAAAATGCTATGAAATATATATGTGATAATTATGCAATGTCCATTACGCTGAATGAACTAGCAGAACATACTTATGTGAGTACTTATTACTTAAGCAGAATGTTTAAAAAGGAGTTAGGTAAAAATTTCGTAGAGTATCTTAGTGAAATACGTATTGAAAAAGCAAAAGAGCTGCTAAAGGACAATAAATATAAGACTTATGAAGTGGCTGAACTTGTGGGCATTCAAGATCCTCATTACTTTTCTAAGATATTTAAAAAATACGTTAATATGACACCTACTGAATACAAAGAGAAATATTCAGTCCATTAAAATAAAATACACCTTATTTACCAGTAGTGGTTTTGGTAAATAAGGTGTATTTTATTATATATTTTTGGCCTAATTGTCCAAAAATATATCGGCTGTAAATAGAATATCTTGTTGTAAATTTATACAAAGGGTGAAATAAAACAATATATACAAAAAGACAACAAATTCTATTAATTAAAATGTTAAAAAGTAATAATATGTGGGTGAGGAGAGGTGAGAGCAAATGAATAGTCAAACTAAAACAAACCAAGTAGTAACAGCAAATAAAGCGAATATGAAGGCTAACAAAAAAGAGGGATTTAAGCATGAATTCAATAAAAATGCTGCACTGTTTCTCATGTTATTGCCAGGGTTAATCGTTATGTTGATTAACAATTATTTGCCGATGTTTGGACTTGTGTTCGCTTTTAGAAAAATGGATAATTACAGAAATCTGTTTGGAACAGCATGGGTAGGATTAAAAAACTTTGAGTACTTATTTGGTTCAAACACAGCATGGGTCATTACAAGAAATACAATTGGGTATAACCTGGTATTTATCATTATTGGGATTGTATTTCCAGTTGTTATGGCAATAGGACTTAATGAACTGCGTAACAAAAGAGCCGGGAAATTATATCAGAGTTTGTTTTTTATTCCTTACTTTCTTTCCTGGGTGGTTATTAGTTATTTAACAATGGGACTTTTAAGCTCAGAGTTTGGTGTAATAAACCGCCTGCTGGAATCAGTGGGTAAAGAGAGAATAGCTTGGTATACATCACCAGAATACTGGCCTTATATTATTGTTCTAGTTAATACATGGAAATGGACGGGATATGATACTATCGTTTATCTTGCTTCAGTTGTCGGCATCAACAAAGAGCTTTTTGAAGCAGCAGCCGTTGACGGGGCATCAAGAATGCAGCAGATTTGGTATATCACAATACCGAGCTTGATCCCACTTGCTATTGTACTTGTACTCATTAGGCTGGGACGAATGTTTTATACCGATATGGGACTCTTTTATTCAGTGCCAAGAAACATGGGACCGCTTATTAATGCCACGAACACAATAGATACATATGTATATCGTGCTTTTGTTCAGACAGGGGATGTAGGGTTAGCGTCAGCTGCAGGATTTTACCAAGCAGTATTAGGGTTAGTTGTTATTCTTACTTTCAATGCTATCGTTCGAAAATACGACAAAGACAGTGCAATTATTTAGGGGGTGATGATAGTGAAAATAGGAAAAAATCATGATAGCGAAGCGGGCATACAAATATCTAAAGGAGCCAATTTAATCCTCAACATCTTGTTTATTCTCATAGCAGCAGCATGTGTATATCCGCTTTTTTTAGTCTTTGCTGTATCATTTACGGATGAGACATCTCTGGCATTTAACGGCTATGCATTAATCCCAAAGGAATTCAGCTTATCAGCTTATACGTATATACTCAAAACTATGAATACCATAGTTAATGCTTACGGGGTTTCAATATTTGTTACTATTGTGGGAAGTATAATAGGTCTTTTTGTTATGGCAATGTATGCGTATCCTTTAGCCCGTGATGATTTTAAGTACCGGGGCATATTTAATGTTATTATCGTTGTTACCATGCTGTTTTCAGGCGGACTTGTTCCAACTTATATGGTTTATGTAAATGTACTTCACTTAAAAAACAGTTTGGCAGCACTTATACTGATGTATTTATTCAGTGCCTTCTATGTCATGATTATTAGGACATTTTATAAAACGAATGTTTCAAAATCACTTATAGAAGCAGCGCAGATAGACGGAGCCCATGAGTTTAAGATCTTTTTTCAAATTGTCATGCCGCTGGCTAAACCTGCACTGGCAACCATTATGATGTTCAGCATGCTGGTATATTGGAATGACTGGTATGGGCCGCTTTTATATATTGAAAAAACCAACCTTTATAACCTGCAGTACTTAATGTATACGGTTCAGGCTAAAATCGCAAATCTTGCAATTCTTTCACGCGGAAATGTAAGTCTTCAAGATATTCCGTCTGAAACAGCCAGAATGGCTTTGGCTATTGTTGCTATTGGACCAATTATTCTCGCGTACCCGTTCTTTCAGCGTTATTTCGAAAAAGGAATTACGCTTGGGGCTACAAAAGAATAATTGGTTTAATATAAATATTTTAATCTCATTTAAATTAGGAGGAGTTTGTATGAAATTAATGAAAAAGGGGTTAGTCGCTTTCTTAGGTACTGCATGTGCATTAAGCATGGTGCTCTCTGGTTGTACTAAACCAGCAGACGCAACAGCATCTAACGGTGATAAAGTAACAACAGAAGAAACTAAAGCTCCAGAAGCATCAAGTGAAAGCGGATCTAAAGTTGACACATCAAAAGCAGTAGAACTTACTTGGTATTTTATCGGTAATGGACCTCAGGAAGATGTGGCTAAAGTTGAAGAAGCAGTTAATAAATATATTGCAGAAAATACAGATCTAAATTGTACTATTAAGCTTAATTGCTATGACTGGGGTACATATCCAGATAAGATGCAGGCTATGATAGCTGCAGGTGAAAAATTTGATATTTGCTTTACAGCTAACTGGGCAAACAATTACTTCCAACAATCAGCAAAAGGTGCATTTGTTCCTTTAAATGATCTTCTCCCAGTTTATGCACCAAAAACGATGGAACTGCTTGGAGATGACTTTATTAAAGGATCTCAAATCCAAGGCGTTAACTATGCTATACCTGCGAACAAAGAAAAAGCACATCAATGGGGGCTTGTAATCCGCAAAGATATTGCTGAAAAACACAATATGGATTTTTCAAATGTAAAAACACTTGCTGACATGGAACCATTCTTCCAAATCATCAAAGAAAAAGAAAAAGGCATGTATGCTTTAGAAGCAGCTGGCGGAGAATCTCCGTTCAGATTAATGGACTTTGACAGAATCGGCGATGAAAAATATCCAGGCGTTGTATGGAATGATTCAAAAGATATGAAAGTATTTAATGAATTAGAAGCTCCAGAAACGATGGAAATGTTTAAGCTGCTTCGCAAATTCTACCAAGCTGGATATATTCGTGAAGATGCTGCAACTGTAACAGATTACACTGCAGATCAAAAAGCCGGTAAAATGTTTGCAGCAGTTAGATCTTTAAAACCAGGAAAAGATGCAGAAGAAAGTAATGCTATGGGGCACCCATATATTCAAATTGAACTCACACCTGCTGTTATTTCTAATAGAGAAACAACTGGTTCAATGCAGGCTATTTCAGCTACTTCTCCAAACCCAGAAAGAGCATTAATGTTCTTAGAAGCATTTAATACAGATCCAGTGCTTAATAACTTAATTAACTTCGGTATCGAAGGGACTCACTATGAAAAAGTAAGTGACAATGTTATTAAAGCAGGTCCAAGTGGGGCTAAATACAACCCAGGTACTGGCTGGATGTTCGGTAACCAATTTATTAACTACCTGTGGGATAATGAAGATCCAAACAAGTGGGAAAACTTCAAGAAATTCAATGACAATGCTACAGGTACAAAAACACTTGGATTTGTATTTGATCCAGAACCCGTTAAAACTGAAATTGCTCAGTGTGTAAACATTTGGGATCAATACGTTCTTCCAATGGAATCAGGTACTATCGATCCAGAAAAAGGTGTGCAAGAAGCTATTAAAGCATTAAATGCTGCAGGGGCAGAAAAGATTCTTGCTGAAAAACAAAAACAGTTAGAAGCATGGTTAGCAGCAACTAAATAGTGAAATAAATAAAGTTAAATTTAGCCTAAGTGTCATCAGACATTTAGGCTTTTTTTAATTCTACATGTCCTACTCCGTGCATATGATTAGTTATAAGGAGGATGTATGATGATGAGAAAAAATAAAACACTAGGGACCCTTAAAAAAGAAAATATAAGAGAACAACTTACAGAAGCATTAGATCTTCCAAAAGAAGTTGTTATTAACCTGCCGGTTATTACGCTCACCGGCAATAAAGAAATAAATATTGAGAACTTCAGCGGTTTGCTTGAATATACAAGTCAAAAGATCAGACTAAATACCCGGTCAGGTATCGTTGTAATCGATGGGATTAATCTTGAAGCCAGAAATATGACTGCTGAGAAAATATGCATCAAAGGAAACATACTTCATGTCAGTTTTGTTATATAATATAAGGAGGAGAGACATTGTTTTTAACATTGTGGAATTATTTACGGGGGTATGTTATAGTAGAGGTAAGCGGTTATTCAATGGAAAGATTTATCAATCTTGCTGTTAATAATCATATTTACTTATGGGACATACAGGAAAAAGACCATAAAATATATTTTAAAACCAGTATACAGGATTTTAAAAGACTTAAACCCTATGGAAAGAAAACAAGATGCCGTTTTAAAATTAAGCTGAAACAAGGGGTTCCTTTTGTGGCTCATAAATATAAAAAAAGAAAAATGTTTACTATGGGAAGTATTATATTTATTCTTATACTTTGGGTTCTTACATCATTTGTATGGCTTGTAGAAGTGGAGGGCAATAAGCGGATAAACAGTCTCGATATTATTAAGGCGCTTGAGCAAAAAGGGTACGGAACGGGCAGTCTTAAAGCTAAGCTTCACTTACGAGATGCAGAAGCCTATCTTATTAATCTATATCCCGATATTATCTGGGTAGGCATAAAGTTTGAAGGAACAAGAATGGTCGTACAAGTGGCAGAATCTGTACCAAAGCCCGAAAATAAAGATGTAAATGTTCCATGCAATATTATTGCAAAAAGAGATGCACTTATTACATATATTGCTACCCATAAAGGAATGCCGTTAGTAAAAAAAGGGGATACTGTGAAAAAGGGAGAACTTCTGGTTTCAGGTCAAATGCAGCTTAGTCCAGATGATCCAACGATTTATTATACGCCATCGAAAGCAATTATTAGAGGGAAAACAAATTACAGCGCGAAGGGAACCATTCCGCTTCAAAAGCTTACTAAAGATTATACAGACAATGTAAGAAAAAAGTATAGTTTAAAAGTATTTAATCGGATTGTCCCTTTATACAATCAAAAGGTACCCTTTCAGCATTTTGACCGTGTCATTACAAATAATCAGTTAAGGGTAACGAAGCTGTTTCCTCTTCCTTTTGCACTCGAGGTTGAAGAAAGAGTTGAATATATACCTAAAACTACCGAGATTTCGGAACAGGATGCTAAAGACGAGCTAGTGGCGAAGCTGTGGGGTGAAATGAGCAGCTATTTATCAGAAAGTGCAGTTGTTCAGTATCGGGAGGTTTTTTTTACTAAAACAGAAAATAGTGTAAGTGCAACAATAAATATCATTGTAGAAGAAGACATTGGATATGTCACTTTAATTGCAAAATAAAGGAGCAAACTAAGAATGGGTATTGTAGAAAGAAAGTTGGAGGTAACTTCCAGCTCTATCGCAAGCATTTTTGGCAAATTTGATGAACATGTTATTTTGCTTGAAAAAGAGCTCGGTGTAAGCTTTGTAGTAAGAGATGACAAAATCAAGATTTCCGGTGAAGAGGAAAAAGTAACGCTTGCTGCTCAGATCATTAAGAAGCTGGCTGGATTTGCTGAAAACGGAGATACCATTGATACTCAGATGGTAAATTATACGATGGATACATTAAAAAACAAACAGGAAAAAGAACTAAAAGATATGTCGCAGAATACTGTAACACTTACACATTTAGGCAAGCCTATTAAGTGTAAGACAATAGGTCAAAGTGATTATGTTAAAAATATAAGGGATAATGTTGTTGTTTTTGGAGTAGGGCCTGCTGGAACAGGAAAAACATATTTAGCTATGGCCATGGCTGTTAATGCTTTTCGAAGAAATGAAATCAGTAAGATCATTCTTACAAGGCCTGCAATTGAAGCAGGTGAAAAGCTTGGTTTTCTGCCTGGAGATCTTCAAAGCAAAGTTGATCCTTATTTAAGGCCGTTATATGATGCTCTTTTTGAAATTATGGGTTCAGATAACTTTGAGAAGAATATGGAAAAAGGGTTGATAGAAGTGGCTCCGCTTGCTTATATGCGCGGCCGAACACTTAATAATGCTTTTATTGTACTAGATGAAGCTCAAAATACAACACCGCAGCAAATGAAGATGTTTTTAACACGAATAGGATTTAACTCAAAAGCCGTTATTACAGGGGACCTGACTCAAGTAGATCTGCCAAGCGAAAAAAGCAGTGGATTAAAAGAAGCACTTAAGGTACTTAAGGATGTAAATGGTATTGGATTTACCTATTTGGATAGAAATGATGTTGTAAGACATCCGCTGGTACAGAAAATTGTAGATGCCTATGATGTGTTTGAAAATAGAAAGGGGAAGTAAGGGGTTTTACTAGAGGGGGTTACAAAGGATGAATAAAAAGGTATACCTAAAGATAGTATGTTTGGCAATTTGTGTTATCAGCACCTTTTTAGCTGTCATATCAGGTAATTTTTTTACTAAAAAAGTCTCGCTTCAGATAGGACAAATTGCAAAAGAAACAGTATACGCTCCTTTTCAAGTTGAAAATGAAATAGCAACCAATAGAAAAAGGGAATTATCTGAAAAAGGGGTTTTGCCAAAGTATAAAGTCGATATCAAAGTCCAGGAAAAGGCTGTTTCAGATATTGAGATGCTGTTTGAGTATGCCATTTCAGTTAACACAACGGATATTGCAGAAAGACTAGGAAAAACACCTCTGGAGGTATTAAGGAGTAGATCGCCCATTGGCCTCTATCGGGACGAATTTGATACACTCCTTGCAGCAAATAGTGATGATTTAAATACATTAAAAGAAGTGTGCATTCAGACAGCTGCAATGCTCTTTGAACAAGGCATCCAAGAAGATGATGTGCAAAAGACACAAGAAATCAGAAATTATCTTGTGGAAACACAGCTCAATGTCACTTATCAAAAAGTTGCAGAAGGCATTTTGTCCGGGGTCATTCGACCAAATGTTATTTTGGATGAAGTAGCAACAAATGCAGCAAAGAAACTTGAAAGAGAAAAGGTTGATCCTGTCTTTATCCTGCAAGGTGAAAAGATTATAGAAAGAGGAACACGGGTTACTGAAGAGACTTATAATGTTCTAGAAAAAGTAGGTTACTTAGAAACCAATAAAAACACAAAATACAAACATTATTTAGGAATAGGCGTGCTCATTTTTTTAGTTTTAATATTTCTGCTTAGATATAGTAAGCGTATGCCTAATAAAAAGGAATTACAAGATAAACACATTTACTTGATGGTGATATTATATTTATTATCCCTTGCTATAACCCGAATGATGCTTGGGCGCCCCTTTGTCTATTTGCCACTTGCTGTTATCCCTATTATTATTGCCCTGCTCATAGATATTGATATGGCTGTTATCATGCATATGGTCCTTGTAATATTTGTTTCTATTATATTTAAAGGGGACATTTTATTCATTGTTTATCTTATGATTACCGGTATCATGAATACATTGGTAGTAGGAAATATGCAGGAACGTAAGAAAACAATGCAAAGTGCACTTATCGTTGGCTCTATTCAGCTTGTTACTTATCTGGCACTTAAACTTTTTATTGGCGCCGAAATGAATATGAATATTGTTATTGAATCAGGGATTGCTTTTGCAATAGGAATGATTTGTGTCATAGTAGTTGTTGGAACTATGCCGCTCTTGGAATCAGCATTTGGATTTGTTACGCCGATGCAGCTTCTTGAACTTACAAATCCCAATCAGCCTCTTTTAAAACGGCTGCTTTTAGAAGCAACGGGGACTTATTATCATAGTCTCTTGGTAGCCAATCTAGCTGAAACAGCTGCTGATGCAATCGGGGCCAATCCGCTCCTGGCAAGAGTAGGAGGCTATTATCATGATATCGGGAAAATCACTTGCAGCAATTATTTTAAAGAAAATCAAACGCTTGATAATCCTCATGAAGCCATGGATCCTATTAAAAGTTATCAGATGATTATTTCGCATATAACCTGCGGTCTTAATTTAGCATCAGAATATAATCTGCCAGTTTATATTAAAGATATTATTAAAGAGCATCATGGGACAAGCGTTATGCAATATTTTTACATGAAAGCTAGAGAACAAAAAGGCTCCTTTATTAAAGAAGAACAGTTTCGCTACAAAGGGCCTAAACCAAGAACTAAAGAGGCTGCTCTCGTTATGCTTGCCGATGTGGTAGAAGCAACAATCAGGGCCATGCAGGATAAATTAGGGCTCGAGGTGACAATTGAACAGATTGTAACAAGAATGGTTAAACAGAAGTTGGAAGAAGGGCAGTTAGATGACTGTGAGCTTTATATATCCGATATAGACAAAATTATTGACTCTTTTATTAAAATGCTAAAAGGCATGTATCATGAAAGAATACAATATCCGGAAAGGGATGAAAAATAAGTGCAGATTTACATGGAAGACGAAAAGAAGTTTCTTAGCCATGAACCAGAACTTCTAGAAACAATTTATAAGGTGATAGAACTGAGTCTTAAGGAAGAAGGGGCACCAGATGAAGCTGAAATAAGTTTAACTTTTGTTGATGCCAAAGAAATTCAGGAAATAAATAGAGTCTATAGGCAGATAGATAAAGTAACTGATGTTCTGTCTTTTCCGCAAATAGAACCTATTAGTCAGGGGAAAATTGATTGGAGCATGGTAGCACCCCATGAGATGATGCTGGGTGATATTATTTTATGTTATGAAAAAGCCATAGAGCAGGCTGAATCCTATGGACACAGCTTAAAAAGGGAAGTATGCTTTTTGATTGCGCATAGTATGTTGCACTTGTTAGGTTATGATCATATGAATGATGAGGATGACAAAGTAATGATTGATAAGCAGGAACACCTGCTTGGTTTGCTAAATATATCAAGATGAGGGATGAAAGAAAATGGATAAATACAAGGAATTGCTCCAAAAAGCTAAGGAAGCTATGGCATATGCCTATACCCCATATTCTAAGTTTAATGTTGGAGCTGCTGTTCTGACGAAAAACGGAAAGATCTATACAGGCTGCAATATTGAAAATGCGGCTTATGGAGCGACCAATTGTGCAGAGCGAACGGCCCTTTTTAAAGCGATATCAGAAGGGGAAAAAGAAATTACAGATATAGCAGTAGTAAGCAGCTCCGGAGATTTTACGTACCCTTGTGGAATATGCAGGCAGGTTATCTCAGAATTTATGACAGAGGGTAATCTTATTTTTGAAAACAATCAAGGGGAGATTAAAGTAATCAGCTTAAGCGATATCTATCCCTATTCATTTACAAAAGAAAATTTATTCTAGGAATAGAGTATTGAAACTCTAAGGAGGAAACGAATGAAAGAACATTTTAAGTCAGGCTTCGTATCAATTATAGGAAGGCCTAACGTAGGTAAGTCTACTTTAATGAACAGACTTATAGGTGAAAAAATAGCAATTATGTCTAATAAGCCGCAGACTACTAGAAACAGGATCCAAACTATCCTTACTACAGATGATTTTCAGGCTGTTTTTATTGACACCCCTGGTATTCACACGCCTAAAAACAAATTAGGAGAGTATATGGTTAAGGCAGCAGTCACTACATTAAATGAGGTTGATGTGCTGTTTTATCTGGTAGAGGCAGAACCTTTTATAGGAAAACAAGATCAAGAAATCATTGATAAATTACAGTCCATTCGCACACCAGTTTTTCTATGCATTAATAAAATAGATGGTGTTTCTAAGGAGCAGGTATTGAAAACTATTGGTGTTTATAGGGGAGCGTACTCATTTGCTGAGATTATTCCTTTATCAGCCTATGAAGGAACCAATGTCCAAGCGCTTTTAATGAGTATTCCAAAATATCTTCCGGAGGGGCCGAGGTTTTTCCCGGAAGATATGATTACAGATCAGCCCGAAAGGCAATTGGTTGCAGAAATCATCCGTGAAAAATCACTGCATTTTCTTGACAAAGAAATTCCTCATGGCATTGCTGTTGAAATAGAAAGCATGTCAAAACGTGAAAATGCAGAAATTGTCGATATTGAAGCAACGATAGTTTGTGAAAGAGACTCGCACAAGCGTATTATCATTGGTAAGCAAGGGCAAATGATCAAAGAAATTGGACAGAAAGCCAGATATGATATTGAAAGGCTTTTAGGTTCGAAAATCTATCTCAATCTTTGGGTGAAAATTAAGAAGAACTGGAGAGACAGTGATTTTCTGCTTAAGAATTATGGATATAATGGCAAGGATATGCTTTAACTATTTTGTCAAGGTATTTCGCACTGGTAGATTTTTTGTAGCATAGTAATGCTTAAGTTGTGCACCTTATATATAAAGACATTTATAGGGGGTTTAACCATGCTGCAACAATTATGGCGTTGTTTTGAAACAACAGGTGATATCAATATGTATCTAGGATTTAAAGAATATGAATTAGAATACAGCAGACGTCTGTCAAATTTAGAAGATTCAGCGCATGCTGATGAAGTAGGATGATAGCATGATTATAAAAACGAAAGCATTAGTGATTAAAGAGTACATTGTAGGAGAGAGTGATAAATATATCACTCTTTTCACAAAAGACTTAGGAAAAATTCAGGTTATAGCAGCTAAGGCTAAAAAACATGATAAGGGACTCGCTTCAAGTACTCAGCTTTTTGTTTACGGAGAATTTATATTAGCCAGATATCATGATACTTATAGACTCATGAATGTTGAGATGATTAGGATGTTTCATGAACTAAGAGATGACTTGGCAGTTTTAAGTTATGGCAGCTATGTGTTAGAATTTTTAGCTGAACTGGTTCAGGCAGAAGAGAGCAGTGAGGAAGTATTTATACTTACACTATTTACATTGCATTCGCTTATCAAGAGAACTTCATCTCTTACACTCATTCGCCGTATATTTGAATTAAGAGCAATGAGTCTATTGGGGTTTATGCCAGAGCTTAGTAAGTGTGCAGACTGTGGCAGCGTTTTAGAGGAAAATCCTAAAAGTACTTACTATTTTGTATCCGAAGCAGGGGGAACTGTGTGCAGTGTATGCAGAAGCAGTTATTTAAAAAGCCTATTTATAAGCTATAGTACACTTTATACACTAAAATATATTATTCATATGCCTCTTAAGCAGCTCTTTAGCTTTGATGTACATAATGCGATTCTAAATGAACTTGAAGAGGTATGTGACCATTATATTGCTTATTATACTGATAAGTCATTTAAAACACTTGAATTTATCAAGCAAATAGATATTTAGACTTTAGCAGCAAGTGATTTCCTATAAATCACTTGTTTTTTTATCAGTCACTGCTAAAATTCTTTAAACCTGACCTAAATATGTTATAATACTATCAATGAATAGAAATAATGATAATAAATCGTAAGGGTTCTATATTATTATAAAGAGGTGCATTGTGAAACAAAAGTTGCTTTTATTTGATGGACATAGTATCGCTAACAGGGCATTTTATGGTGTTCCCCTTCTTACCAATAAGGGAGGGATCTATACAAATGCTGTTTATGGTTTTATTAATATCATGCTGAGTATTATTGAAAAAGAAAAACCTGATCTTTTAGGTGTTACTTTTGATGTGAGCGCGCCTACTTTCAGACACGAATTTTCTAAAGACTATAAAGGGAATCGTAAAGGAATGCCAGAGGAGCTTCGCCCGCAGATTCCTCTTCTCAAGAAGGTACTAAAACTTCTGGATATTCATGTGATCGAGAAGGAAGGCTATGAAGCGGATGATGTACTTGGAACACTTGCTAGAACTGCTGAGGCTAATCAGCTGGATGTTATTGTTGTATCAGGTGATCGGGATTTATTTCAAATTGCATCTGATCATATACAAATTAAAATACCAAGAACCAAAAAGACTGGAACCGAAATCGAAAGCTTCTATGCGAAGAATGTTATAGAAACCTACGGTGTAACGCCTAGTCAATTTATAGATGTAAAAGGGCTCATGGGAGATCCGTCAGACAATATTAAGGGTGTTCCAGGCATTGGAGAAAAAACAGCTGTAAAGCTTATCAAGGCGTATGGAAGTATAGAAAATCTCCTTGAGAACTTAAGCAGTATTTCTCAGAAAAAACTTAAAGAAAACTTAGAAACCTATGCACAAGATGCTAGGGACAGCAAGATGCTCGCTACAATTGTATGCGATGTGCCGCTTCAGTATCAGTGGTCAGATTTTGCTTACGACTTGGCACTTAGTGATGAGGCCTATGAAATTTTTAGAGAGCTTGAATTCAAATCACTGCTTAATAAGCTGCCAAAAGCTATAAAGCCTGAGGAGCAAAAGTTAATACAAGTCTCCGAATGGGATAAGGATGCATTTGCAGCATTTTTGAATCAGACTGAGCAGCAAGAGATAGGCGTAGAGTATTTTGTTGAAGAAACTCGGTTGGGTTTTGCCTTTGACTACGATGGGCAGACAGCTTACCTCGAACTGGAAGCAAATGAGATAGGGGTAATGGATCTTTTCAAGGCATTTTGGAGCAGCAGTGACTATAAAAAGATTGTTCATGACAGCAAACGTCTTAGACATTTGTTAGGCCGTTTTGAAATAGTAACAGAAGGTATTGTATTTGATACATTTATTGCAGCTTATTTACTTAATCCTACTCAAACTACTTATGATGTATCTGAGATACAAGAAGCCTTTGTAGGAGGGGGAACTATTCCTTCGCTTGAAGAACTGCTAGGTAAAGGTAGAAATCAAAAAAAATGGATAGACTTACCTAAAGAAGAGAGGATGCTGCAGCTTGGCAGGAGGGCATCTATTATCAAAAGCGCTCAGTCAAATTTGGACAAAAAGTTAGAAGAGTATGGAATGGCTAAGCTTTTTTATGAAATTGAAATGCCTCTTATAGAGGTGTTGTTTAACATGGAGATACAAGGGATAAAAGTAGATATTGAAAGCTTAAGAGTATACGGCGATGAACTTCAAACTCTTATTGATGCTTTATCTGAACAAATATATGCTGAATCAGGAGAACGGTTCAATATTAATTCTCCGAAACAGTTGGGAGTAATACTCTTTGAGAAAATGGGAATCCATTCAGTTAAGAAAACCAAAACCGGATATTCAACGGCAGCAGAAGTACTGGAAACACTGAAAGAAGATTACCCCGTTGTTCAGAAGATACTTGAATACAGACAATACATTAAGTTAAAATCAACCTATGTTGATGGACTCATGAATGTGCTGGGTGAAGATAGTAAGATTCATTCAACCTTTAATCAGACTATCACGGCTACAGGGCGCCTAAGCAGTACAGAACCAAATCTGCAAAACATCCCTGTTAAGTTCGAAATGGGAAAAAAAATTCGTAAAATGTTTATACCTACATCTGAGGAGTATGTATTTTTAGATGGCGATTACTCTCAAATTGAGCTTAGAGTTTTAGCGCATATGGCACAGGATAAAACACTTATTGAAGCCTTTAAAGAAGGAATAGATATTCATGCACTTACTGCTTCACAAGTGTTTCATATACCGTTTAATGAAGTAACCCCTCTGCAAAGAAGCAATGCAAAGGCAGTTAATTTTGGTATTGTATATGGAATAAGTGCTTTTGCTCTGGCAGATGATCTTAAGATTACCCAAAAAGCTGCTCAAAGGTATATTGATGGTTATTTTGAAAAGTACCCACAGGTTAAAAGCTATCTTGATTCTATTATTGATCTGGCTATGCAGCAAGGTTATGTCACAACACTATTCAATAGAAAAAGAGAAATTCCTGAAATTTTAGCAAGTAATTATAATATGAGAGAGTTCGGCAAACGTGTAGCGATGAATACGCCTATTCAGGGAACATCTGCTGATATTATTAAGATTGCAATGATTAAAGTACATCAAAAGTTAAAAACAAATCATATGAAATCCAGACTTATTCTAACTGTACACGATGAATTACTTGTTGAAGCGCATTTAAATGAAGTAGAAGAGGTTAAAATGATTTTGAAAAATGAGATGGAGAATGCTGCTGAATTACTCGTTCCATTAAGTGTAGATGTGCATAGGGGAGATAACTGGATGGAAGTTAAATAGGTGATAATAATGAAAGTTATAGGAATTATTGGAGGAATGGGGGCTGGTAAAACCACAGTCGTTTCTCTTATAACTGCAATGAAAAAAACTTATGTTATATCTGCCGATGAAATTGGTCATCAGCTTTTATTAAAAGAAAATCAGGGATATCATTTAGTTGTGCAGGCTTTTGGCAAAGCTGTTTTATCAGATGACGGAGAAATTGTAAGAAGTAAGCTGGGACAAATGGTGTTCGAAGATAAGGCTAAACTTCAGCTGCTTAATGAGATAATGCATCCGCTGATCTATAAAGAAGTAAAAAGACAGGTTGATGCATATAAAATGGGCAGCCAGCTTGAGCTTGTTATTATTGATGCCGCTCTGCTTATTGAAATAGGTCTTACACGTCTTACGGATTATATCATAGCAGTATATGCTGACGATGAGGTAAGGATCCAGAGAATTATGCAAAGGCAAGGACTTACAAGAAAGCAGACGACAGAAAGGTTTAAAGTACAAAAAAAGTGGGAAGAATTTATGAATATTGCAGATTATGTTATTCATAACAATTTATCCATTGAAGATACCAAAGCACAGATTAAAAATTTGATAAGTTGCATTTAAGGAGTTTTTGTTTTGAAAAAATCTATAATCTGGCGTATTATAATAATTGTTTTAGTAATTTTTTCAGTTTCTGTTATAGGGATTTACCGTTTGTACCCAAAAGCCTATCAAGCTATAGTCTATCATTATGCCAATCAGTATGAAGTCGATCCGCTCCTGGTTTACGCTATAATAAGAACAGAAAGCAGATACAATGCCAATGCGGTCTCTAGAAGCGGCGCAAAAGGCCTAATGCAGATTATGGATCGGACTGGGGCATGGGGAGCAAAACAAATACAAATGGATAACTACAGTCATGATATTTTATTTAAACCGGAAGTTAACGTACAGATCGGCTGCTGGTATATTTCAAAACTGCTAGAGCAATATCAGGGAGACCTTGAAACAGCACTGGCAGCTTATAATGCAGGAACAGGGAATGTTGCTAAATGGCGCAGTGATACTAGATATAGTTCTGACGGACAGAGGATTGATCATATTCCTTTTAAAGAAACTGAATTATATGTAGAACGTGTTTTGTTTCATTATAAAGTTTATAAATGTTTGTATAGGGACTAAGGAGGAGAGTGGAAGATGCTTAAGAAATATAAAGGGCTGCTGATAGGATTGGTTATATGTCTATTTGCTGCAGGCTGCGGCGTAAATGATTTGGTGATAAATGATGAACCTGTTAATAATACGTCAAGTAGTGTAGAAGAAATGCCTCTAGTTAAAGCCAATAAAAATATCGAAAACAAGCTGACTATTGCCATGAATGTACCTCGGACACTTAATCCGCTTTATAGTACGCAGGATAATGTGCAGCAAGCCTTATATCTGGTATTCAGTCCGCTTGTTAATGTTGAGGAAAACGGGACAATAAGTGCAAATGTTGCGCACTCATGGATACTTAATGAATCTAATACTGCCGTGACCTTGACACTCAATAATCATATTATGTGGCATGACGGTAAGCAGCTTACTACAGATGATGTTTTATTTAGTATTGAGCAGATAAAAAAGATTAATGACAGCCCTTACAAAAAAGCTGTAGAAAATATAGCCAGTTTAGAAAGAATCGATGAGACCACTCTGAAGATTTTATATAGACAGCCTTTTAGCAGTGTGCTTCAAACCTTGTGTTTCCCGATTATTCCCAAACATATTTATGATGTTCCAGCTAATGATGCAGTAAGCATCCAGCCTATTGGATCTGGCCCTTATATTTTTAAATCAATGACACCGCTGAAAAACATTCAACTGGAGGCGAACCCCAGCTACTTTAAAGGGATGCCGCATATTAAAGAGATTGACATCAGTATTATTCCTGACGAAGAAAGCAGCTTACATGCGTATAAACAAAATCTCATTGATGTCGTTTACACGCCAATTACCGAGTGGGGGAAATATGCAAATGATAAGTCGTCTAAGGTATATGAGTTCACATCTAATATATATGAATTTTTAGGACTTAATTTTAACAAAGTAATGTTTCAAAACAGCAATGTACGCAAAGCACTGCTTTATGCGATAGACAGAGAAAAGCTTGTTCATCTTTATTATTTAGATCATGCTGTTGTAACAGATACACCCATTAGTCCTATGTCTTATCTTTTTGATAATACACTTAAGATGCAGCAGTATGATAAGGAGAAAGCTAAACTGCTCTTGACCCAGGAGGGCTATGAAAGAGATCCTAAAACAGATATGCTTATAAAAAATGATATTCCATTTTCTTTTACGTTATTAGTTAATACAGAAAATAAAGACCGTGTTAAAATCGCAAAAGAAATACAGAAAATGTATAAAGAAATTGGTATTGAAGTAAGTGTTGAAATGGCTGGCAAAGAGGATTACTTATCTAAAATAGAAGCAAAACAGTACGATGCTTTTTTAGGAGGCTGGCAGCTTTCTTATGCACTTGACTTAAGTTTTGCGTTGCACTCAGCCAAAATAGTCAGCGGACAGAATTTTGTCAATTACAAAGATGAAAAGATGGATGAGCTTCTGCAGCAGGCATTTGTAGCGCCAGAAAATAATAAAGCAAGCAGTTACAGCAAACTTCAGCAATATTTCGTTCAAGAGAACCCTTACATTAGTTTATATTTTAAAAATAAAGTACTTATTACAAAAGCTAAACTAAGTGGTAATATCAAACCAACACCGTTAAATATTTTTGCTAATATAGAAGAATGGTTAATAGAGTAGTCTGCTTAAAGAGTAGACTATTTCTTGTATTAATTCTTATAATTACTTTTCATTTAACAAAGGATATAGTAAAATGATAAAAAAGAAAGGCACGATATATGTATGATTCAGGAAGATCCTTACTTATTAAGAAATTGTATTGTTGCTGAAAATAGAAAAAAAAGACCAATTATAAGAGATGTAGCAGATAAGTGTCCTTTTTGCGAGGGCAATGAAAAATATATTGATCAAATCAAGCTGGAAGTTAGTTCAGAAGAAAATAAGTTTTTGGTACGAATTGTTAATAATAAATATCCAATATGTGATACTCTAAGCAGCCCTTATGGCGTACATGATGTTGTGATAGATACGCCAAGGCACTTAGAACATCCAAAAGACTTTTCGATCAATCATTGGGAGAGTCTGCTTGGCGCAATGCAAAGAAGATGGGAAGAGATAGCTCATGATCCTAAAATAAAGTTTATTCAAATATTTAAAAACTATGGTAAAGAAGCTGGTGCGAGTATCAGCCATTCTCATTGGCAGATTATTGGCCTTGGGGATATTCCTTACCACATGAATTTGCAGTATGAGCATTATAATGCTTTTTACAAAGAAAAAGGCAGTTGCTATTTATGCAGCAAGCTCCAGAAGCTGGAAAGCGATTATATTATTACTGAATGTGATGACTGGATTGCAGCAGCTCCCTATATTTCTGAATTTGCTCATGAAACATGGCTTGTGCCAAAACGTCACAAAAAACATTATGGCGAGTTAACAGCTGAGGAGCTTAAGTCATGCGGGCGTTTACTAAAGAAAATTTTGAGGGGCTACGATGCACTTGAAGCTGGGGGTGCATTTAATATTTGTTTTATGAGCAGCGGCGTTAAAGATTCATTTGACTATCATTTTTATATCAAGATTATTCCAAGACTGTCGAATTGGGCTGGATTTGAATTAGCAACGCGTTGTTATATCAATACTGTTCATCCTAAGACTCATGTACAAATGATGAGAAACACACTTAAAAAGTAGGAGGCATAGACGTGAGAAATTATACTGAAGAAGAATTAATCTTTGGCCTTGATATCGGAACGAGAACGGTTATAGGAATTGTGGGTTATAAAGAAAATAATAAGTTTATGATTCTTGCTTTTGAGAGTATCGAGCATGAAGAGCGAGCAATGTTAGACGGACAGATTCATGATATTCAAAAAGTATCCAGAGCTGTTTATGAGGTTAAAATGGCCCTTGAAAGCAGACTGAACGTCAAACTGAAGGATGCTGCTATAGCAGCAGCGGGAAGAGCCTTAAATACTCAGATTGTTTCAGTTGAAAATACCTATGATGACATTCAGGAGTTTACGCTGACAGATGTACATAATCTAGAACTTTACGGCGTAGAAAAGGCAAAAGAAGAGCAACAGAAATTAAGTGCCAATATGGATTATTTTTGCGTGGCCTATTCGGTAATCAACTATTATCTTGATGGCTATATTATTACTAATTTAGAAGGACATAAAGGGACAAGTATTGGTGCTAAAATTATAGCGACTTTTCTGCCTAAGCTTGTAATCGATAGTTTATATGCCGTAACTGAACGTGCAGGGCTTAAGGTAGTTAATCTTACGCTTGAACCTATTGCAGCAATCAATGCTGTTATTCCAGATAACCTAAGACTTCTGAATTTAGCATTGGTTGACATTGGCGCAGGTACGTCGGATATAGCCATTACAAGAGGTGGGAGTGTTATTGCCTATGGGATGATTCCGATAGCTGGTGACGAGGTAACAGAGGCCATACTGCATAAATATTTAGTAGATTTCCATACTGCTGAAAAAATCAAACAACAGCTTACAGTTTCAGGTGAGATCACATTTGAAGATATATTAGGTATCAGTTATCAGGTAACAGCAGAGGAAGTTAAACGAGTTATCTTACCAACGCTTGATCATTTAACACAAAATATTTCTCGTAAAATTTTAGAGCTGAATGGTGAAAATGCTCCAAATGCAGTATTTTGTGTAGGTGGAGGTAGTCAAATGGTATCCGTTACAGAAAATATTGCGATGACCTTAGGCTTGCCGGAGCAAAGAGTGGCTGTCAGAACGGCAGAACATGTTACCCAGGTTATCGATAATATTGGAATCATTAATGGACCTCAGATGATCACACCGCTAGGAATTTGTCTTACAAGCATGCAGGACAGATACAGTCAATTTACTACTATTACTTTGAATCACACGAAAATTGAACTTTTAAATGCAAAAAAACTTACTATTCTGGATGCGATTGTTGCAGCTGGAATTGAGCATACAGATATCTTCCCTAAAAAAGGCAAAACCTTAATGTTTAAGCTTAATGGGGAACGAATACGTGTTAAAGGGCAGAATGGCACGCCTGCAACTTTGCTCCTTAATGGAAAGGCTGCTACTATTAATGATTCCATTTGTGAAGGAGATATGATACAAGTTGAAATAGCAGCTAAAGGAATGGATGGGGAAGCATCTCTTAATAGTTATATAAAAGACATTTTTGCTGTACATGTCAATGGAAAGCTTTATACAATCCCGCTTATTAAAGTAAATGATGTGTGGGAGACAGCGGAGTATGAGATAAAGGATCAAGATACTATTGAGATTATATCGCCGAAGTCCGTGGGAGAGCTTTTGGGTTATCTTAGCATAAGCTGTAAAGATAAAATACTGACTGTTAACTTTAATCAGGTTACAGAAGCTTATACCATTAAGGAGGGAGACTCCATACTGGTTGATGAAGTTCATACAGTAGGGGAGGAACAGGAGATACACGAATCAAAATTAGAGGAAGATTCACCGGTTGCTAATCAAAAAACAAAAGCAGATGAATGTATATTCCTTACTGTAAACAAAGAGGTTGTCTCTCTTCAGAAGAAGGATTCACCCTATATGCTTGCAAGCATATTTGATTATATTACATTTGATCTAACAAAGCCGCAGGGAACCATCCAGCTTGTTAAAAATGGTCTGCCTGCTGCGTTAACAGATAATTTATTTGATGGAGATACGTTAGAAATTTATTGGAAAAAATAATAGGAGGTTTGTAATGAAAGGTATAATTACAGTTATTGGAAAAGATAAGGTAGGAATTATAGGAAAGGTATGTACACTTTTAAGTGATCAGAATGTTAATATTTTAGATATATCTCAAACTATCTTACAAGGTTATTTTAACATGCTTATGGTAGTAGATCTTACGCATACCCATACAGATTTTGTAGAATTGGTTGATAAATTATCAGAACTTGGGAAAGCGATAGAAGTGGATATTAAGCTTCAGCATCAAGACATTTTTGACAGCATGCATAGAATATAATAGCTGTATAACCAGCGTATAGAAAGGAACAACATAATGATATCAAGATTTGAAGTACAAGAGACTAACAAGATGATTCAAGAAGAAAATTTAGATATACGTACGATTACAATGGGGATCAATCTTCTTGACTGCATCACAGATGATATGGATAAGTTATGCAATAATATATATGATAAAATTACGAGTAAGGCAGAAAACCTAGTATCAACGGGTGAGAATATTTCGAAAAAGTATGGGATACCTATTGTAAATAAACGTATTTCGGTTACACCAATAGCGCTTGTGGGGGGAGCAACAAAGGCTGCTTCTTATGTTCCCATTGCAAAGGCATTAGATCGTGCAGCAAAAACTGTAGGCATAAATTTTATCGGCGGTTTTTCTGCGCTCGTGCATAAAGGCTGTTCAGCTGCAGATACTGTACTTATAGAATCAATTCCAGAAGCATTAGATATTACTGAAAGAGTATGTTCTTCTGTTAACCTCGGAAGTACACGTACGGGGATTAATATGGATGCGGTTAAAAGAATGGGTGAAATTATAAAAGAAACCTCTATCCGTACTGCTGACCGCGATAGTATTGGATGTGCAAAATTTGTAGTATTTTGCAATGCTCCGGAAGATAATCCTTTTATGGCAGGGGCATTTCATGGCGTTGGGGAAAGAGATGTTGTCATTAACGTAGGGGTAAGCGGACCAGGAGTAGTTAAAAAAGCTTTGGAAAATGTTAAGGGAGTAGATTTTGAAACAATGTGCGAGATGGTTAAACGTACTGCTTTCAAAATTACAAGAGCAGGGCAGATGGTAGCACGTGAAGCATCAGAAGTATTGGGTGTGCCATTTGGTATTATAGACTTGTCTTTAGCCCCTACTCCGGCTATAGGTGATAGTATTGCTGAGATTATTGAGGAAATGGGCATTGAAATGGTGGGGGGACCCGGAACAACTGCAGCGCTTGCAATTTTAAATGACTGTGTAAAAAAAGGCGGAGTAATGGCATCTTCTTATGTAGGAGGTTTAAGCGGGGCCTTTATCCCAGTTAGCGAAGATCATGGTATGATCCGGGCGGCTGAAAAAGGAGCGCTTACTCTAGAAAAGTTAGAGGCTATGACTTGTGTATGTTCCGTAGGGCTCGATATGATTGCGATACCAGGATCGACAAGCGCAGCAACCATCTCAGGCATTATAGCAGATGAAATGGCCATTGGAATGATTAATGCCAAAACAACTGCAGTACGTATTATTCCTGTAGAAGGCAAAAGCGTTGGAGATCAAGTCGAATTTGGAGGACTTTTAGGGTATGCTCCTATTATGTCTGTTAACCCCTATAGCTGCGAAAAATTTATTGCACGAGGTGGAAGAATTCCGGCTCCTATTCATAGTTTTAAAAACTAATTCTTATTTATAGAGAAACCATACTAAAAGTTAATTTATTCATCTACGTGGAGGCGTTTCCCCAAATGATTTCACAGAAGATACCTTATGAATAAATTAAACTGTATAGTGTGAGATCTATACACATATACTTACTTAATAAGATATTTCCTGCTAAAAACGATTTAGGTCTATCACTAGGCCTTTCGTTTTTTTCTTTTATAGAGCGTATATGTGGCATTAAGTAGTATTAGCAGATAGGTATTCATTTTGCAAAGTAAGGAGCATGTTTATGGCAAATGTATTGAAGAATTTAAAGCCACAGAATGTTTTTGAATATTTTGAGGCGATAAGCAGTATTCCAAGAGGATCTGGTAATGAAAAAGCGATAAGTGACTACATGATAAAATTCGCAAAAGAGCAAGGGCTCTGGGCTGTGCAGGATGAGGCTTATAATGTTTATATTAAAAAACCTGCTTCCACAGGGTATGAACATGTCCCACCAGTTATTTTGCAAGGGCATATGGATATGGTATGTGAAAAGAACAAAGATGTAAGACACGACTTTGAAAAGGACGCACTAAAGCTTAGTGTGGACGGAGATTACATTCGCGCATTAGGCACAACACTGGGAGCAGACAATGGCGTGGCTATTGCCTATCAAATGGCTGTTTTGGCTGATAAACAGATTAAGCATCCAAGCCTTGAAATTCTAATGACAACAGATGAAGAGAGAGGGATGAATGGAGCTTCTAATATTCATCCAGAATATTTAGAAGGAAGAATGCTGATTAACTTAGATACAGATGTAGAAGGGGAATTTTTAGTAAGCTGTGCTGGGGGTGTTAAAACAAGTATTGACTTAAAGCTTGATTATGCTGCCGATTCTAAGTATCAAGAAAGATATCGTATCACAGTAAGTGGGCTGCAAGGGGGACACTCGGGGGCAGATATACATTTTGAAAGAGCCAATGCACACATTATTATGGGAAGGGTCCTTGATTTGCTGCGCCGAAGCATAGATTTTAATTTGTGCGAGTTAAACGGAGGCGGCAAAGACAATGTCATAACAAGAGAGTGTGAATGTGTGATAGCTTTAGAGCCATCTGAAGTTTCTTTGCTGAAACAGCTTATTATAACATGTCATACTGTTATTCAAAAGGAATATAGTATCCAAGATCCCCTAATCAGTATTACTACCAACAAAGAGTCAGAAAAGCCTGCAGTATATTCAAAAAAAATGACCAATGATATTATTGATTTGCTGATCCTTATACCAAATGGTATCATAGGCTACAGTCAGTCAATGAAAGGCCTTGTAGAAACATCATTAAATTTAGGTATTGTCGGAGAATACGAAGGAAGTTTTAGATTTGGAAGTGCCATTAGAAGTTCAGTGCCTTCTAGAAAACAAGAATTGGTGAATAAGCTTGAAGTTTTAAGCAGAAGATTCGATGCAAGCTTTAGCTTATCAGGAGATTATCCTGCTTGGGAATATTGTGATAAGTCCAGCCTTAGAGAGCTGGCTGTAAGCGTATATCAGGAAATGTATGGGTGTTCACCGGACATTAAATCGATTCATGCTGGACTTGAGTGTGGATTCATTGCACAGAAACTTCTTGGAATAGACATGATTGCCTTTGGCCCTAACGTTAGTGATATCCATTCTCCGAATGAGCGGGTTAGTATTTCTTCAATGGCAAGAGTTTATGAATATCTCATAAAACTTTTGGAGAAAATAACTTCCTATTAGAACGTATGGAGGTCCGAGCATGAGAGTAGAAAAAAACAATAAATATTTTACAATTTCGGTGTATGTCTTATGTACGAGCATTGCTATTATTTTAGCTGCCGTAACTATTTTCAATTTCCAGACGGTTATCAGCTGGATTGTAGGTTTATTTAGAAATATATGCAGGCTTATTAAGCCGCTTATCATTGGTGGTATTATAGCTTATTTGTTCGATCCCATTGTAGAGTTTTATGAAAAACGCTGTAAGAATGCTCGGTTTAATTTATTTAATGTAGATATTTTTCATTTAGTAAGAAAAAACAAACGTACTAAAAATGACCCCAGGCCTAAAAATCATAAAAATTATCTAAGAACAATCCCTACCTTACTGACGGTGTTTACAGTTATTGCTTTTTTGGGACTGTTTATACTTGTTGTAGTCATGAATGTCAGAAATGTTATTGGTTCAGCAGGGATAAAAAATATATCCCTAAGTATCAATAGGTATATTGCCTATTTCGAGAATATGCTTGTAGAAATGACTAACTTCACTGATAGATTTCCTTTTTTTGCTAATAGTCGTGCGCTTATTGAGCTTCTTTACAGCTATATCAATTTGTTCGTTTCGCGCGTATCTGATAAAACGCTAGGCGTATTTACAACACTTGGGGCTAATGTTGTGAATATAGCTCTTGCTTTCGTTATTGCGTTTTATCTGCTTCAAGATAAAAGAAGAATACTGCTTTTTATCAATAAAGCATGGGATACAGTTTTGCCTGACAGAATGGCTAAAAATTTAAAATTGATAGGACATGATATCGATCACGTTTTTTCTAACTATATTAGAGGACAATTAATAGATGCACTTATAATAGGCGTGTTGGCTTCCCTAGCCTTAACACTGATTCGATTAGATTTTGCAATTATTATCGGTATTATAGCAGGAATATTTAACCTTATTCCCTATTTTGGCCCTGTCGTAGGCTTTGTGCTTGCAGGACTCATTGGTCTTATAGATGCCAATCCGATGAAAGCTGTGTACGGTGTTTTGGCATTAGTGCTTATTCAGCAGATTGATGGATGGGTTATTGTTCCTAAAGTTATTGGAAACAGCGTGAAGCTTCATCCAGTTGTTGTTCTTTTATCAATACTCGTTGGCGGGAAGCTTTTTGGGCTTGTCGGCATGCTTCTTGGCGTTCCGATAGCAGCATTTATACGTGTTCTTATCTTAAGATACATGAAAGATGATTTTGAAACAAAAGAAAAAGCATAAAAAAAGAGAGGAATCCTCTCTTTTTTTATTGCAAGCTTACTCTATGGAATGATTTCTTTCCTTTTTGTATCATCAAACTGTTATCTTTGAAGTCTTTAAGTTCTACACGATAATTTAAGTCAGTAATAGGGTTTCCTTCAAGTTTAATGCCATTTTGTGTAATGAGTCGCCTTGCTTCGGAACGTGATGGAACAAGTTTGGTTTTTTCTAAGAGTGAAATAATATCCATACCTTCAGCAAAATGACTGCTGTCAAGTGTCGTTGTTGGGATTGATCCCCCTACAGCTCCACCTACAAATAAAGCTTTTGCTGCAGTATCAGCTTTTATAGCTTCTTCCTCACCATGAACAATTTTAGTTACTTCAAAAGCTAACTTTTCTTTAGCCTTATTGATTTCAGCACCTTCGAGAGCGCCTAGAGCATTTACTTCTTCCATTGGCAAGAATGTAAGAAGTGCTAAACATTTTTTAACATCTGTATCATCAACGTTTCTCCAATATTGATAAAACTCATAAGGGCTGGTTTTATCAGGATCGAGCCAAAGCGCACCTTTTTCTGTTTTTCCCATTTTTTTGCCTTCGCTTGTAGTGAGAAGCGCAAAAGTCATACCAAAGGATGTATCGCCATGAAGTTTTCTAACAAGCTCAACGCCACCTAAAATATTTGACCACTGATCATTTCCACCGAGCTGAAGTTTGCAATTGTATTTACGGTAAAGTTCTAAGAAGTCATAGGACTGCATAAGCATATAATTAAACTCTAAAAATGACAGTCCTTTTTCAAGGCGTTGCTTAAAGCATTCAAATGTTAACATACGGTTTACTGAAAAGTGTACACCAATTTCTCTAAGAAACTCAACATAATTAAGATGTAAAAGCCAGTCGCCGTTATTAACCATAATGGCAGCATCGTTTTCAAAGGAAATAAATTTGGAAAGTTGTTTTTTGAAGCAGCTCACGTTATGATCAATAATTTCTTTTGTCATCATTTTTCTCATATCCGATTTACCGGTTGGATCTCCGACCATAGCTGTTCCACCGCCAATAAGCACAATTGGTCTGTGCCCAGCTTTCTGCATGTGAGACATAGCCATTACTGTTACAAAATGTCCGACATGCAGACTGTCTGCAGTAGGATCAAATCCTATATAGAAAGTAACTTTTTCTTTGCTTAAGAGTTCTTTAATTTCTTTTTCGTGGGTTGTCTGTTGTGTGAAGCCTCTTTCGAGTAAAATATCATATGCATTCATATTTACTACCTCCTGGTATTTTCAAATAATAAAAGGGTTATCACATCCGCTAAGGACGAGATAACCCGTGGTACCACCTTAATTTACAGATAATAACTATCTGCCTCTAAGTCATTTTAACGGATGACGGCCGGAGTAACTCAACTCAAAAGATGTAATTCATATAAAATGCTGTATGTGTTTGCACCATCCACACACTCTCTGTAACAAAACATATTATATTACTAGGTCTTTATCAAAGTCTTTAATATATAACATTAATGTATATGATAGCATAAGCATAAAATATTTTCAAGTCACTAAGGCGTGAGAAGTATCATACAATATTTATCTGGAAATCTTGTGCGATTTCATATAAGATATGGATAGACAGAGATTAAGTGTATACAAATTAGTATAAGATGAAATATTACTGTATATACTCATAGTTATAAAATATTTTAGGGGGCTTGTGACATGTATAGCTTAAAAAAAGGTGAACCTAAATTAGGATGTTCGTTAGATCAATTGGGTGCTAATTTTGCAGTTTTTTCCGATACTGCTTATAATATGGTTTTAGAAATTTATCATTCCGCTAAAGAGATTGTCCCACTCATTAAGGTTGTATTAAATAGAGAGTATTACACAACAGGCGATATTTTTCATGTTTATGTTGAAGATGTCAGGGATGGCATGAGCTATACCTGGAAGGTAATGAATGCAGACGGAGCCTTATCTCATGAACTTATCGATCCTTATGCCTGCTGTATTGAGGAAGATATTAATCATCCATTAAAATACAGAAATATCATTGTTCGCACAGAATATGATACTTCTTTGAAGCCGGGCATACCTTGGGAACAGACAATTGTTTATGAAATACATGTGGGAAGCTTTACTAAGCATCCATCCTCCAAGGTGAGGGAAGAGGAGAGAGGAACTTTTTTGGCACTAACTGATAAGTTGCCTTATCTAAAAGAGTTAGGAATCACTACGATTGAATTATTACCTGTTTTTAAATGGAATCCTTATACCATTCAGAATAAAAATCCTTTTACAGGTGAAAGTCTCCGAGACGTGTGGGGGTATAACCCAATATCCTTCTTTGCATTAGATGAAAGATTTGGAGTCCAAAAAGATAGTATAAAAGTAATGAAAGAATTTAAAAAATTTGTTCATGCTGCTCATGAATTAGGGATAGAAGTACTTTTAGACGTTGTTTATAATCATACAGGTGAAGGGGGCTTTGCAGGGAAGATTTTCAACTTTAAATATCTTTCTAATCATACTTACTATAAGTTTAATGAAAATAGAGAGTATGCAAACCATTCTGGAACAGGGAATACACTAAACACCAACCACTATGTTGTTAAACAGCTTATTCTCGACAGCTTAAGATATTGGACGATTAACATGGGGGTTGATGGGTTTCGGTTTGATTTAGCTTCTATTTTAGGGCAGGATCAACATGGAAAATGGTTAATTCATTCTGTATTAAATGATATATCTGAAGATCCAGTACTTTCACATGTTAAGCTGATTGCTGAAAGCTGGGATGCAAAAGGAAGCTATGATGTAGGCCGAATGCCCTGTCACTTCAGAGAATGGAGTGATTATTTTAGAGATACTATTAGAAAATTTATTAGAGGAGATCAGGGGCTTACCAAATCAGTAGCTGATTGCTTGCTGGGCAAAGAAATATATTTTACAGATCCTAGAAAGAACAATACACACACCATTCATTTCGTTACGGCACATGATGGGTTTACTATGTGGGATTTATTATGTTATGAGTATAAGCATAATGAGGCAAATGGAGAAGATAACAGAGACGGGCACAATGCTAATTATAGTAATAACTGTGGTATTGAAGGAGAAACTGATGATTTTAAGATTATGAGTATGAGAAAGCGCAGAATGAAAAATTATATGTGTCTGCTCTTACTATCTAAGGGGGTCCCTATGCTTTTAATGGGAGATGAATTAGGCAGAACGCAAAAGGGGAACAATAACGCTTATTGTCAGGATAATGAGATTGTATGGGTAGATTGGGATAGAGGAAAAGGCTTTGATGATGTATTCAGGTTTGCTAAAAGCTTAATTCATATTAGAAAGAACATGAAGTACTTATCAGAACGATCTGAGTCACAGTATAGCATAACTTGGCATGGCGTAATTTATAACAAGCCGGATTGGTCTTATTATTCAAGAACCATTGCTTGTCATATCAAGGGAGAAAAGGAAAGCGTCTATATGGTTATCAATAGTTATGATGAGGCTCTGGTTTTTGAGCTTCCGCCTACATCTTCAGTATGGATGAGGATTATTGATACAAATCTAGCTTCTCCCAAAGATGCAGTAATAGTGGGTGAGAGTGTTTATGATAACCGCTACTTGGTTGAAAGCTTTAGTGTCTGTGTTTTTATAGAACAATAAAAAATACTTATTAGCATGAGAAAATTATTTTTTGGCATAACTCATGTTAATAAGTATTTTATTTTATATAGGGTTATGCAATGAGGTAAGGGGTGAGGGTTTCAGGAAGATCTTTATTGGAGCATGAGGTGCCTACGATAAATTCTACCGCATATTCATCAGATAGTTTTTTTAATTTATCAAAGAATACAATAAGTTCATCTAGACTTGCATGGGTAATTTTAAGGAGTTCGTCAATGAATACGACTTCGATATCATGGTTACTTGATAAAATGCCACAGAGAAAACCAAAGAAGTCATTTTGAGAATAGAGCGGAAATGTAGAAGCTTCGATTAAACGAATACGATGGGATAAAGCATAACGGTGAGTAGTAGAACTATCAATATAAACAACATGACCTTTATGATTCGATACTTTGTGATTAGCAGCATCAATCATTTTCTTAGTTTTTCCTTCTCCTGTTTGACCTGTAATAATCTTTATCATAACACATCACCTCTTAGATAATTGTTTTATTAATATATTTATTCAATTTCATTCTCGAAATACCTCTTTTTTTATGAAAAAAATAAATTTTTTTTCTCTATACACAGAACATCTTGGTAAAATCATACAAATGTTTAAATTATAAAAGAACCACTTTTAAAGATAAAAGTGGTTTGCAATAATTATTAACTATTAGTATAAGGGTGATCGTATACTCTTCCGTATAATGTAAGAGCATAAATGCCAGCAATACCTACGATAGCATAAATAACTCTACTTATCCAAGAAGTCATTCCGCCAAATAAAAATGCAACTAAATCAAATTGAAAGAAACCAATAAGTCCCCAGTTAAGAGCCCCTATTATAATTAGTGTAATTGCAACATAATCAAAACTTCTAGATCTCATATTTATTGAACCGCCTTTCTAAATATTTAATAGCAAAGCATGATGATACCCTTATTATTGCTCGATCCTTTTATTTTATACATGGCTTTTTATATTGCACGATGGGTATTTTTGGCTAATAATTTAAAAATCGGACATAATTAGTAAAACAACCAAATATAAATAAGATAAGCAAAATAATGAAAGGATTTTATCATGCAATTTAATACACATACAGTTATCACTCAGCTTGAAAACAACACCTATCCCTTTAAAGTAATGGAAAAACAAATGCTGGAGCTTGTTAAAAAGTATCCTTTCCTCACATTAGAGCGGATTGGCTGGAGTTTACTTGGACGACCACTTTACACTTTAAAACTTGGTAAAGGCCCCAGAAAAATTCATGTTAATGGAAGTCATCATGCTAATGAGTGGATTACATCTATAATTATTATGAAAAGTATAGAAATTATTTGTGAACTCGTGGAGCATAAGATGCGGCAAAGTGGTGATTGCATAGAAAAATTGCTATCGGCTGCAACATTCGATTTCGTTCCGATGGTTAATCCAGATGGGGTTGAACTATGTACAAACAACAGTCTAAAAGACTATGATATGACCAGACTTATCAAACTTAATGAAGGACAGTCTGATTTTTCAAAATGGAAAGCAAATATACGTGGTGTAGATCTGAATCGTAATTATGATGCTGGCTTTGAAGATTATAAGAAGATTACAGAAAAAAAAGAGCCAAGTTATGCCTATTATCAAGGGATGTATCCAGAATCAGAGCCTGAGACAAAAGCTATTGCGCAGTTAACAAGAAAACAGAATTATGATATGGTATTTGCATATCATACACAAGGCGAAGTAATCTATTGGACTTATCAGGATATTTATATTGCAGAAGCTGAAAAATATGCTAAAATGTTTTCAAAGACGAGTGGATATGACTTAGATGTTCCAGGACCAGAAGCTGCTTCGGGAGGCTATAAAGATTGGTTTATCCTTCATTTTAAGAAGCCGGGATTTACTATTGAGTGTGGTTATGGGGAGAACCCAATTGATATAAGGCAGGTTGACACTATAGTCGTTAAGACACTGCCTATCTTACTTATGTCATCTGATATGTTATGAAAAGAGGAAAATACAGTGGAAGTATATAATAAATATGCAGCATATCTTAAAGAAAGATATGGAGATAAAGTTTATAAAATACCGGTCAATCTTCCGGTAACATGTCCAAATAGAGATGGGACATGTGGCAAGGGAGGATGCTCTTTTTGCGGAGAAGAAGGCACGGGATATGAAATGAGGGATGCTTATGAAGATATTATTAGTCAAATAGAGACAAATAAGTCCTACATTGGGAAGAAGTATAAAGCTAAGTATTTTATTGCTTATTTACAAAATTACAGTAATACGTATATGCCGATAGATGACTTTTATGCTATGCTGGAGAAGGTAGGAAACACTGATGTTGTTGGTATTGCTGTATCGACGAGACCTGACTGTATACATAGCAGATACCTTGATATTCTCCAAAAATGGGCCGAAAAGTATAAAAAAGATGTATGCATTGAACTCGGACTTCAGACCGTCAATTATCATTCGTTAAAAAAGGTAAACCGTGGACATACTTTAGCTGAATATTTGGATGCAGTACTTCAAGTCAAAAAATATTCATTTGAAATATGTACGCATCTTATTTTGAATCTGCCTTGGGATACGATGGAAGATGTCATAGAAAATGCAAAATGTATGACTGTACTTGAAAGCACTTATGTAAAGCTTCATGCACTCTATATTGTCAAGGAGACTGAACTTGCAAAAGCTTATTTAAACGGGCAAATTCAACTTGTTTCACTAGATGAGTATAAACAGCGCGTTATAACATTTTTAAGATATCTTTCGAAAGATATCGTTGTGCAGCGGCTTATTGGAAGAGCCCCTGAAGCGCATACGTTATTTTCAAATTGGGATACAAGCTGGTGGAAAATACATGATGATATTGTAGAAGAAATGACCGAAAAGAATTATACACAAGGAGACTTATGTGATTATACTGCCGGCAAGGCCGTACGAAAATATATCTAACTACTTACAAAAGAAGCATAATATATGCTTCTTTTTGCATAAAAAAGGAGAAGAGTATGCAGATCGAACGCTTAATCAGAGAACAAATTTATTTGGTTAAAAGAAGAAGCAAGGGAAGATTAGTAAGAAGGCATGCTGCCTCCTATGGCGGCCAGCGAAAGCTTTGGGGCTTACTATTTATTTTAGTAGGTATGATCCTGGTTTTTACAAAGTGCAGCCGTGGATCTTCGGCTAAAGAAAAATCAGAGAATCAATCATCCCAAAATAGTATTGTCAAGGAACGAGTACAGGATCAAAATATAAATAATGAGCATGTGGGAAGTTTTCTTGAGTACATACAAGATTTTGATATTAATGAAAACACATTAGTACAGCTTCAAAGGCAGTCTATTAAATATAGAAGGCCGTTTTCCGATACTCTGGCAATATGGGAGGCAGAAAATTATAAAGGTTCAAAAGTGAGAAAGATTAACAAATTAATTAAGCAAAAGGAAGATATTAATGTCATGACAAATGCATCGAGTTATGAAGATGCGGCTCAAATCTACAGGCAGTTTATCTATGATATAGTGAGTTTTCCGCTGGCTGGCAACATACGCTATACCTTTGAAAATGGGTGGAAAGAAGGAAGAACATATAAAGGGACACGAAAGCATTATGGTATTGATATTATGGATCCAGATAATATCCCGGGGAAAATTAAAATATACAGTGTAACAGATGGAGTGATAGAAAACATTGGATGGAATGAAGTAGGAGGATACCGTGTTGGAATAAGAAGTAACGGAGGGGCCTACTTTTACTATGCTCACCTTTATGAGAATCCATCCCACATTAAAAAAGGAGACAGAGTATGTGCTGGGGATTATATTGGAGATATGGGGAATACTGGTTATGGAGAAGAAGGAACAAAAGGACTGTTTCCTGTTCATCTGCATATCGGTATTGCTGTAAAGATAAAAGGAAATGAAGAATTTTGGGTTAATCCGTATTATATTCTTAAATACCTTGAACTAAAAGATTTCACTTACTATGGGATATAAGTTTAATTGTTCACCTAAATATGCTATGCTATAATAAAAAACTAAGGAGATACCTTATGAGAATTTTTGCCATCGGAGATCTGCATCTATCAGGCTCGGGCAATAAACCAATGAATGTATTTGGCGCAGCGTGGGATGCCCATGAGAAGCGCTTGATAGAACACTGGATGCAAAGTGTTCAAGAAGAAGATTTGGTCCTCATACCAGGGGATATTTCATGGGGTATGAGAATCGATGAAGCTGAACTGGATTTAAAGAGACTTGAGAGGCTGCCAGGACAGAAAATATGTATTAAAGGTAATCATGATTATTGGTGGGACAGACCTGGCAAGCTGAATGCCCGTTATCAAAGGATGTATTTTCTGCAGAACACATGTTATTTTGCAAGCGAGTATGCCATCTGCGGATCAAGAGGCTGGACATGCCCGTCAAGTCCAGGATTTAGTGAAGAAGACACTAGAATATTAAATAGAGAGCTGATACGGCTGAGACTTTCACTAGCGGAAGCTGTAAAAAGGTCTGATAAGCCGATCATTGTTATGATGCATTATCCTCCGGCAGATATAAATAATAAGGAATCGCCGTTCACTAATCTTTTTGAGGATTACCCTATTAGGCATGTTGTCTATGGTCATCTGCATGATGAGGGATCTTGGCAGGAAGCTTTGCAAGGAGATTACAAGGGCATTCAATATCACTTGGTTTCGGCCGATTATTTGAAATTTATTCCGCTTAGAATTAGGTAACAGCCAGAGTCTAAGACGAATGTTGGTAAGCGGCAAAAAATAGAATTAGAGGGATAGAATGAGAGCCTAAGATTTTTTTGGCGTGTTCAGTCCTGCTCGGGTGGAAAACAACCTATTTGCGAGAACAATAATTAATTACTATAAACGATGAGAGGTAAAAATGGAACTGCCAGAAGCATTTGAAAAAAAGATGAAAGTTTTACTTGGTGATGAATATGATGCGTATATTAAGTCTTATGATATGCCAAGATATCAGGGGATTAGGATCAATACACTTAAAGTTGATTTAGAAAAATGGGGAGACATTAATCCTTTTAAGGATGTTAAAAAGGTACCATGGTGCAATGAAGGATTTTATTATAGTTTGCAAGAAAGGCCGGCTAAGCATCCCTACTACTTTGCAGGTCTTTATTATATACAAGAACCAAGTGCAATGGCTCCCGGCAGTTATCTGCCAATTGATTCAGGAGACAGGGTTTTGGACTTATGTGCAGCACCAGGTGGGAAATCCACACAGATAGCAGCTAAACTTTCAGGAACGGGGGTGCTGATAGCTAATGATATCAGTAACTCAAGAGCTAAAGGACTGCTTAAAAATATTGAAAACTTTGGGGCAGGAAATGTTATTGTTACCAATGAATCGCCCGAAAGACTTGCCAAGAAATGCCAAGGATTTTTTGATAAAATTATCATCGATGCGCCCTGTTCAGGAGAAGGCATGTTCAGAAAAAGTGAAGAGGCCATAAAAAATTGGAATGCTTATGGGCCTCAGCACTGCTGCAGTTTGCAGCGCAGTATATTAAATCATGCAGCCAGCATGTTAAGAGATCAGGGGATGATTTTGTACTCTACATGTACTTTTTCACCAGAAGAGAATGAAGGCATGATTGATGAGTTTCTTAAAGATCATTCTGATTTTCATATTATCCCGCTTCAGCCTGCCTATGGGATTAAAGAGGCTAAACCAGAGTGGGTCGATGCTGATCCTCAAATCAGTGGGGCACTTAGATTATGGCCTCAGCACATAGAAGGCGAGGGGCATTTTGTTTGTCTGATGCAGAAGGTTGCAAGTCAGCAGCAAGAAGACTATAGCAGACAAAAGTATAAAAAAAGTATAAGAGATTATAAAGAAGCGGCTGAATTTATCCAGGAATATACTTATATTCCGTTAGATGAAAAGGTTCAGGAAATTGGCGGGAAGCTGTATTTAGCTATTGATGATGCTCCAGACTTGTCCGGATTGAGAATTATAAGAAGCGGCCTCTTGATTGGAGAAATCAAAAACAAAAGATTTGAGCCGCATCATGCTCTTGTTCTTGCTTATTCAAGAGAAATGTTTAAAAGAGTTATCAGCTTTAAGGAAAGTGATGAACAGGTTACAAGATACTTAAAAGGTGAAACGCTGTTATATGAAGCAGCTAAAGGGTATCATGTAATCTGTATAGGGGATTATCCCCTTGGATGGATTAAAGCCCAAAATGGATTTCTTAAAAACCAATACCCTCCAAGCTGGAGAATGATGGGGTGAAAAGATGCAGACTAGTAAAATAAGATTAGATAAGTTCTTAGTGCACATAGGTTATGGAAGCCGAAGTGAAGTTCAAAAGATAATTAAACAAAAACGGGTAACAGTTAATAGTCAAATAATAAGTAAACCTGAGCATAGCTTTGTGATTAATGATTCAAATGTCTATGTTGATGGTAAAGAAGCAGTATACTCAGAATTTTACTATTATATTTTAAATAAGCCACAGGGAGTTATTACTGCAACAGAAGATAATCGCCATCAAACAGTTCTTGATCTGTTAGATCCTATAGATAAACGCAAATCGTTAGCACCGGTAGGGCGATTAGATAAAGATACAGAAGGGCTGCTGATCCTTACCAATGATGGCAAGCTGACCCACGAATTATTGTCCCCTAAAAAACATGTGAATAAGGTTTATTATGCTAAGCTTAGTGGACAAGTTACACCTGACGACGTTTTGAAATTCGCGACAGGTATTGAGCTAAGTGATGGGACAAAGTACCGTCCGGCGAAGTTAGAAATTATTCGTGCATCGGATACATCAGAGGTCTTTGTTACAATCAGCGAAGGAAAGTTTCATCAGGTTAAGCGCATGGCCCTTTCTATTGGAAAAGAAGTTATTTATTTAAAGCGTATTAAAATGGGAAATCTTCTGCTTCCAGAAGATCTGCAGCTTGGAGCATATAGATCCCTTACAAGTCAGGAACTTAAAAAGCTGAAAGGAGAGGAATAAGGTGGATAACAGATTTGACGCCATTATTTTTGACCTTGATGGAACACTTATAGATTCAATGTGGGTATGGCCTGAAATAGATCAGGCTTTTCTAAAAAAATACAATCTTACAGTACCGGATGATCTTGAAGAAGAGCTTGAAGGGATGAGTTTTACTGAATCTGCTGTATATTTTAAAAATAGATTTCATATTGAGGACAGCGTAGAAGTGATAAAAAAAACATGGAATGAGATGGCATGGAACTTTTATACTAATCATATTCAGCTTAAAGAAGGAGCCGCTCAATTTTTGGACTTAGTAAGAAAAAGACATCTTAAATTAGGGATTGCAACAAGCAACAGCATCGAACTTGTAACAGCAATACTTGAGCGTTTTGGTATTACAGACTTTTTTCATTCAATACGTACATCCTGTGAAGTTGAGAAAGGAAAGCCTCATCCTTATATTTTTTTAAAAGTAGCTGAAGATTTAGAGGTGGCTCCTGATAGGTGTCTTGTATTTGAAGACATTCCTAATGGTGTGATAGCTGCTAAAGCAGCAGGGATGGAAGTATGGGCTATTGAAGACAGGCAAGACGAAAAGATCAGAAAAGAGCTTAAGCGTCTTGCTGATAGATTTATTCAAGATTATCAGGAAGCTATACAAAGGTTTATTAACAGTAAAGAGTAACCTGATAAACGATTTATTACATTTACAATAATTAAATTACATATTGTAAAAATATGAATATAGTGTATAATGTATTAATAAATATACAATTAATTAATAAATATACATTAGGAGGCGGTATGATGTTTGGCTTAAAAGGAAAATCTCTATTAACATTACACGACTTTACAAAAGAACAAATTACTTATTTGCTGGATCTGGCAAGCGAACTCAAATCAAAAAAAAGAATGGGAATAAAGGGAGACTTACTTAAAGGCAAAAATATTGCACTTATATTTGAAAAACCCTCTACAAGAACGAGATGCGCTTTTACAGTAGCATGTGTAGATGAGGGGGCACATCCTGAGTACCTTGGAAAGAATGATATCCAGCTGGGCTATAAAGAAAGCGTAGAGGATACGGCAAGAGTGCTTGGAAGACTATTTGACGCTATTGAATTCAGAGGATTTTCACAAAAGGTTGTTGAAGGTTTAGCAAAGTATAGCGGGGTTCCAGTTTACAATGGTCTAACAGACATGTATCATCCAACGCAAATCCTGGCAGATCTTCTTACTATGAAAGAACATCTTGGTAATTTAGAAGGCAAAAAGTTTGTTTATATTGGTGATGGAAGAAATAATATGGCTAACAGTTTGCTTATTGGATGCAGCAAAATGGGTATTAATGTTTTTATCGTAGCACCTAAAATGCTCTGGCCTGATGAGGAGCACATAAATAAATGCAAAGACTATGCAAAAGAAAGTGGTTCCCAAGTCGTTGTAACAGAGTGCATTGACGAAGTTGCCGGCGCAGATGTTGTTTATACCGATGTTTGGTGCTCGATGGGAGAGGAAGATAAGGCTAAAGAACGTATCAATATGTTAAAACCTTATCAAGTAAATGCCGAACTTATTCAGAGGGTAGATAACTCTAAGATGATTTTTATGCACTGTCTTCCTGCTGTAAAAGGAAATGAGGTAACAGAAGAAGTCTTTGAAAGCAAGTATTCTGTAGTATTTGATGAAGCAGAAAATAGAATGCACACAATCAAGGCTGTTATGGTTGCAACATTAGCATAAGAAAAAACATTTTGAGTTTAGAGACTAATATATACTAAATGATTGACTAATGTTAAAAAGTTATCTATAATTTTATCATTAATATTTTATTTATGTGATTAATATATTTAGACATTTTTTAGGAGGGTATAAAATGCGTGTTTATAATTTTTCAGCAGGACCAGCTGTGCTGCCGCTAGAAGTTTTAGAAAAGGCACAAAAAGAACTTGTATGCTATCAGGATAGTGGTATGAGTGTTATGGAAATGAGCCACCGTTCAAAAGTTTATGAAGCAATTATTGCAGAAACAGAAGCAAAATTAAGAAAGATTATGGGAATACCTGATAATTACTCAGTGCTGTTTTTGCAAGGAGGTGCATCAATGCAATTTGCAATGATTCCTCTCAATTTATTTAGAAATTCAGGCAAAGCAGATTATATCGACTCCGGAATGTTTGCTTCAAAGGCACTAAAAGAAGCTAAAAAGTTCGGGGAAGTGAATGTTGTAGCTTCATCCAAACCAGATAACTATTCTTGCATACCAAGTTATAGTAAAGATCAATTTACAAAAGATGCAGATTATTTCTATATATGTGCAAATAATACAATATTCGGAACAAAATTTAATACCTTCCCAGATACAGGAGATGTTCCGCTTGTAGCAGATATGTCTTCATGTATTTTGTCAGAAAAAATAGATGTGAGCAAATTTGGACTTATTTTTGCCGGAGCACAGAAAAATTTAGGACCAGCAGGGGTAACGCTTGTTATTATCAGAAATGATTTGTTAGGTTTTGCAAAAGAAAATGTTCCAACGATGCTAGATTATAAAGTAATGGTAGAAAATGATTCAATGTATAATACTCCGCCTACATATGGTATTTATATGCTTAAGCTTATGTTTGAGTGGATTGAGTCAAAAGGCGGTGTAGACGGCATCGAAAAGATGAACCGTGAGAAAGCAGCCGTTTTATATGATTTTCTTGATCAATCCACATTATTTAAAGGAACAGCAGCTAAGGAAGACAGATCTCTTATGAATGTAACATTCGTTACAGGAGATGAGGATTTAGATGCGAAATTTGTAAAAGAAGCAACAGCAGCTGGTTTTGTGAACTTAAAAGGACATAGAAGTGTTGGCGGAATGAGAGCTAGTATCTACAATGCTATGCCAACTGAAGGGATCAAAGCGCTTGTTGAGTTTATGAAAAAATTCGAAAGCGAAAATTAGGAGGGTTCATCAGTGTATACGATTCAAACATTAAATAAGATTTCTAAAAACGGTCTTGCATTATTTGATAATCAATATCAAATCACAGATGCAATGGATAATGCAGATGCTATATTAGTAAGAAGTGCTAAAATGCATGATATCAGTTTGCCTGCTTCAGTTAAAGCGATTGCAAGAGCAGGGGCTGGCGTAAACAATATTCCTATTGAAAAGTGCGCAGAAGATGGCATTGTTGTTTTTAATACGCCAGGAGCTAATGCTAATGCCGTTAAAGAATTAGTGATTGCTGGATTACTCCTTTCTTCTCGTAAAGTTGTAGAGGGGATTAATTGGGCAAAAACATTAACAACAGATGTTGCGAAAGAAGTAGAAAAAGGCAAAGGCGAATTTACAGGTCCTGAAATATTGGGTAAAAAACTAGGGGTTATAGGACTTGGGGCAATTGGCGTTATGGTTGCTAACTCAGCTCAGGCATTAGGGATGGAAGTAATAGGCTATGATCCTTACATTTCAATTAGCGCAGCTTGGGGGCTGTCAAGACATATTAAACAAGCAACATCATTAGAGGAAGTATTAGCAGAAGCAGATTATATCTCAGTACATGTACCCCTTGTAGATGCAACAAAACATATGTTTAATAAAGACGCTTTTGCCAAAATGAAACCAGGCGTACGTATTCTTAACTTCTCAAGAGATACGCTGGTAAATAATAAAGACATTATTGAGGCCATTGAAGAAGGTATTGTAGCTAGATATGTTACAGATTTTCCAGTAGAAGGGGTTATGAATAATGATGCCATTATTACAATCCCGCATTTAGGAGCTTCTACGCCTGAGTCAGAAGAAAATTGTGCATACATGGCAGTTAAGCAAGTCATGGACTATCTTGAAAATGGTAATATTGTAAATTCGGTTAATTTCCCAGAATGTATTATGGCATGGGGGGCAGATTGTAGATTAACTATTATTCATAAAAACGTTCCTGCAATTATAGGAAAGATTACAGCGATTATTGCTCAGGAAGGTATTAATATTCAAGATATGACTAATAGAAGTAAAGGTGAATTTGCTTATACTATTATTGATACCAATACCAATGTTTCAGAAGATAATATTAAGAGTATAGAAAATCTTGAGGGAATCATCAAGGTTCGCGTTTTAACAAAATAATAAATATGATAAAATAAAGGAATTAAGAGATGATCTTAATTCCTTTTTGTTTGTTTAAAAATAAACATTTTTTGTCCTTAATAACAGTTTTTTAAAATTTATTTCATTTTTGGAGGAGAATTTATGAAAGAATTGGCACTTCATTTATTAGATATTACGCAAAATAGTGTGAGAGCAGAAGCAACAGAAATAAGTATAATAGTTAATGAAAATGTAAAAGATAACCAATTAATTATTATCATTCAAGACGATGGCAAGGGCATGCCAGAGGAACTCGTACAGACAATTAAGAACCCATTTGTAACAAGCAGAACACTTAGAAAAGTTGGCCTGGGCATTCCGCTTCTTAACCAACTTTGCGAAGAATGTGCAGGAAGCCTTGAAGTTGAAAGTATACTGGGCAAAGGCACCAAGGTTACTGCAATTATGCAGTACAATCATATCGACAGACTGCCCATAGGAGATATGCCAAGTACGCTTACAACACTTATCCTTGCTAAACCAGAGATAGAATATTATTATAAGCATATTTATAATGAGAAAGATTTTATTTTTGATACGAAAGAAATTAAAAAATTGCTGGAAGGAGCGCCTATTTCTGACTTGGAAATTATCCACTGGATAGGTAATTATTTGAAAGAAAATATTGATGAAATACACAGCTTATAAACTAAGGAATATTTTGGGCATAGCCATACAATAGTTAAAAAATAAACTAATGTTGTATATCTCTCATAAGGTGTTATAATTTTTACTGTAGTTAATTACTTTATATAATTACTTAAAATTAAGATTCGAAGGGGGATATATATGAGAGGCTTAACCTTTAAAAGAGGAATTCACCCAAATTATAATAAAGAAGCTACAAGCTCAAAAATCATAGAGACATTGATGCCAAAAGGTGAAGTTGTATTTCCTATGTCCCAGCATTTAGGAGGATCATGTACGCCTATAGTGAAAAAGGGAGACAGGGTACTTGTTGGGCAAAAAGTAGGTGATTCTGCTGCATTTGTTTCTGCACCTATCCATAGCAGTGTGTCAGGGACTGTAAAGGCAATAGAGGAAAGAAGAATATTTAGAGGAACTAAAGATCTTTGTGTTGTTATAGAAAATGATTTCACTTATGAGGATGCGCCTTATATGTCTGAAAATGCAATTTCTTCTTATACAGACCTTACAAAGGAACAACTCATACAGATTGTAAAAGACGCGGGGCTTGTTGGTATGGGAGGAGCGGGATTTCCGACTCATGTAAAACTTGCAGTTCCTCCAGATAAAGAGATAAACACAATTATTATCAATGGCGCTGAGTGTGAACCCTATCTTACCTCTGATCATCGGGTAATGATTGAAGAGACCGACAGAGTAATAGAGGGAATGGAAATTCTGCTGCGGGTGTTCAAGAAAGCAGAAGCTGTTATTTGTGTTGAAGATAATAAAAAAGATGCTTATGAAATGCTGACACAGGGAGTAAAAGAGAAAGAGCGTTTAAAAACAGCTTTAGTACACACTAAATATCCCCAAGGGTCAGAAAAGCATCTTATTTATGCTGTTACAGGCAAGGAGGTCCCTATAGGCAAGCTTCCTATTGATATCGGATGTGCTGTTTTTAATATTGATTCTGTTATCGCTGTATGGCGTGCTGTTACAAAAGGAAGGCCTATAATGAGAAGGATTGTAACGGTAGCTGGAGGGGGAGTAGACAACCCATGTAATATAAAAGTAAGACTCGGAACTTCTTACAGAGAACTGCTTGAATATGCTAAGTGGGATTCGGCGCGCACTGTTAAAATTATTTCCGGAGGGCCTATGATGGGAACAGCTATCTCTGATATTGATGTTCCTGTTGTGAAAGGGACATCAGCCATTTTATGTTTTACAGAAAAAGAAATGGGACGAGATCAAATATCAAATTGTATCAGATGCGGCAAGTGTGTGGATGTCTGTCCAATGCAGCTTGTTCCGAATACGCTTCAAGCGTCTGCACTCAATCATAAATATGAAGAATTTTTATCTTATGATGGCATGAGCTGTATTGAATGTGGCTGCTGTTCTTATATTTGCCCGGCCAAAAGACAGCTTGTTCAGAGCATTCGAACAGCTAAAACAGCGATTCGCTCTAGAAAATAAGTAAAAAGGAGACAACTAACATGGAAAGAATTTTAAATGTTTCATCATCCCCGCATGTCAAAGCAGACCATACAACAACAAGCATTATGCGGGATGTAGTTATCGCCTTAATGCCTGCACTATTTGCAGGAGTATTTTTCTTTGGCATTAGGGTACTGTTTGTTACACTTATCAGTGTTATTTCATGTGTTTTATTTGAATGGATTTGGCAGAAGTCATTCAAAAAAACTGTTACAATAGTAGACTTAAGTGCTGTGGTAACAGGAATACTGCTGGCTTTTAACTTGCCTTCAAGCATTCCGTTTTACATGGTCATTATCGGAGCTTTTGTAGCTATTATCCTTGTTAAACAGATCTTTGGGGGAATAGGACAAAATTTTATAAATCCAGCATTAGCAGCAAGAGCTTTTTTGCTCGCGGCTTATTCAACAGCTCTTACTGATTTTTCACTCCCAGTCAAATGGGGAAGCAGTGTTGATGCTGTCTCATCAGCTACGCCGCTTGCACTTATCAAACAGGGAAATTTAGAGCAGCTCCCAAGCCTTATGGATGCATTTATTGGAAATATTCCTGGAAGTTTAGGGGAAGTTTCAGCTTTAGCAATACTTCTTGGTGCTGCTTACTTGTTTTATAAAAAGATTATAAAATGGCATATTCCTCTATTTTATATTGCAACTATTTTTATCTTAACAACACTGCTTAATGGGTTTGATATCAATGCAAGCTTTTATGGTTTGTTTGCAGGTGGCATTATGCTTGGAGCCTTTTTTATGGCAACTGATTATACTACTTCACCTATGACTGAAAAGGGCCAAATATTATTTGCTATTGGGGCGGGAGTTATTACATCTGTTATACGACTATATGGAGGCTATCCTGAAGGGGTAAGCTATAGTATTTTAATCATGAATCTTGCAGTACCTCTCATTGACAGATATGTGAAGACAAAACCTTTTGGGGGAGGGAAGAAAGCATGAAAGAATCACTGAAACTTGGTATAATTTTGTTTTTTATTACTGCTTTATGCGCAGGACTGTTGGGACTTATTAATAATGTAACAAGTCCAGTCATTTCACAAAACATTATCGATTCTCAGCAGCAGGCAATGAAGATGCTTGTACAGGAAGCGGAAGTATTTGAACAAGTAGAAAATTTATCTGAAGATATGATTAAAGAAGTATATATAGCAAAAACAGGCGGTATCGCCATAGGAACTGTAGTAAAGGTGATGCCAAACGGCTATGGCGGAACGATTGCCATACTCGTTGGACTTAATTTAGAAGCAGAAATTCAAGGGATTAAAATCCTGTCTCATACTGAAACGCCGGGCTTTGGGGCAAATGCGACCAAAGAAAACTTTACCGGACAGTTTTTGCAGAAAGTTCCGCCGTTAAGTGTTGTTAAATCTGCCCCAGAGGCTGATGACATTGTTGCACTTACAGGAGCTACAATTACTTCTGATGCCATTGTAGAGGGGGTTAATCAAGCTGCAAAGTATGTATTAGAACACCAAGCTGTATTAACGGAGGGAGGAAATTAAATGAATGCATTAAAAGATAGGCTGAAAGCAGGCATTATTCTGGATAATCCTATTTTTTCGCAGGTATTGGGAATGTGTCCGACTTTAGCTGTTACGACCAGCGGAACCAATGCGGTAGGGATGGGCCTTGCAACGACTTCTGTACTTATATGTTCCAATTTGGTTATTTCTCTGCTTAGGAAATTCATTCCTTCTAAAATCCGTATCCCTGCGTTCATTGTTATTATTGCAAGTTTCGTAACGATGGTGGATTTGCTGCTTCAAGCCTATATGACTGATCTGCATGCAGCACTGGGTTTATTTATTCCTCTTATCGTTGTTAACTGTATTATTCTCGGAAGAGCAGAAGCTTATGCATCTAAAAATAAAATAATACCTTCTGTTTTTGATGCAGTTGGTATGGGAATAGGATTTACAGCGGCACTTACGATTATTGGCGTAATCAGAGAAATACTAGGGACTGGAGAACTTTTTGGCAGAGCCTTTCTGCCGGCCGGGTATACCCCAGCTAATATTATGATACTTGCTCCTGGAGCCTTTTTTACACTAGGCTTATTGATGGCAGCTTTAAACGCATTTAAAGCTAGAAAACGCTAGGAGGAATGGACAATGAACTTATTTTTATTATTCTTAGGAGCAGCACTTGTTAACAATTTTGTACTTTCAAGGTTTTTAGGGATATGTCCTTTTCTTGGGGTTTCTAAAAAAGTAGAAACTTCGTTAGGAATGGGGGCTGCTGTTACATTTGTTATGGGACTTGCATCAATGATATCTTATATTGTCTATGCCTATATCCTAAAACCATTGCAAATCGAGTATCTATACACTGTAGCCTTTATTTTGGTTATAGCTTCACTTGTTCAGTTTGTTGAAATGGTCATTCAAAAAATGAGCCCATCACTTTATAGCGCACTAGGTGTTTACCTGCCGCTTATTACAACAAATTGTGCCGTTTTGGGAGTCGCAATACTTAATATGCAGAAAAACTATTCGCTTATTGAATCTATTGTAAACGGCGTAGGAGGTGCTGTGGGCTTTACGCTTGTTATGGTACTTTTTGCAGGGATTAGAGAAAGAATAGAAAATAATGAACTATTGGCTGCTTTTAAAGGACTGCCTATTGCACTTCTTACAGCAGGCTTTATGGCTATTGCGTTTGCAGGCTTTCAAAATATGATATAACTTATGAAAGGGGAATACAAATGGATATTACAGCAATTATATACCCTGTTTTATCTATAGGCGGGATTGGCCTATTGTTTGGAATCGGGCTAGGTATAGCAGCTAAGAAATTTGCTGTTCCTGTCGATGAACGCGTGCAAGGCGTTAAAGATAGCCTTCCGGGAGCAAACTGTGGAGGATGCGGCTTTGCGGGATGCGAAGCATTTGCTAAAGCTGTCGTAAGCGAAGAAGCAAAAATCAGCGGATGTCCAGTATGTAATCAAGATCAAATTAATACAATTGCAAAAATTATGGGTATAGAAGCATCTAGCAGTGAGAAGTACCGAGCTGTTGTAAGATGCCAAGGTAATCATACGAATGCTAAGCCTAAATATGATTATTCAGGCATCCAGAGCTGCCATGATGCAGCGCTCGTTGGGGGTGGAAACAAAGTCTGCGGCTATGGGTGCCTTGGGTTTGGAAGTTGCTATGGTGTGTGTGTTTTTGATGCCATTACGATGGTGGATGGACTGCCGATTATCAATGCCGAAAAATGTGTTGGATGCGGAGCATGCAAAAATACCTGTCCCAGAAGTATTATTACCATTTTACCTGCCTATGCAAGTTACAATGTAAACTGTATTTCTAAAGATAAAGGAAAAGAAGTAAAAGCAGGCTGCAGCGTGGGATGTATTGGCTGTGGAATTTGCCAAAAGCAATGCGAAGCAGATGCAATCACTATCGCTAATAATTTGGCAGAAATTGATATTGAAAAGTGTACACGCTGCGGCAAATGTGAGCAGAAGTGTCCTACTAAGGCAATTTCTAACCTTCTGAATATATAATAGAATCAAAAAAATATTTAAGAATCTTTAAAGAGTCATTACATTTAAAGGTTCTTTTTGTTTTGGTGAACTTATTTTTCTAACTTATTCTATGTATTTCATGACATTTATGATAAAATGTATAAAAATGTGTTATTACAGCAGGGGGACGATTTATGGGAAATAATAAAATAACAAGTTTTTGGGTACTTATATTATGTATGCTTGCTGGTTTAACTGTCGGCAATTTTATTGGTGAACTGTGTAGTCAGATAAGCTTCCTGAAGTGGATGAATTATGCTGGGCACTTTGGCCTTGATCAACCCCTTCAGCTGGATCTAGGTGTCATTTGGTTTTCTTTTCAAGTCAAGCTGAATATTACACTTGCTGCTATTATAGGAATGATAGGCAGTATTGTTGTATATAAAAAAATTAAGTAGATAGGGATGAGACAGAATGGATATCATACTAGCGTCATCTTCACCAAGAAGACATGAACTTATGAAGCTATTAAATGTTTCTTTTAAAATCATCACACAGGAAGTAGAAGAGTATATTGATAACAGTCTTTCACCTGAAGAAAATGTGCAGCAGTTAGCCATGAAAAAAGCTATGGCAGTTGCATGTCGGCAGCCTGAAGATATAGTAATAGGCTGTGACACGATCGTTGTTCTAGAGGATCAAATACTTGGGAAGCCGCTAGATGCTACAGATGCCGAAACTACGCTGATAAAGCTTTCAGGCAGGATACACCGGGTATGTACGGGTGTTGCAATAATCTGTAAACTGAAAAACATTGAAACCAGTTTTGCGGAAACAACCTATGTCAAAATGGATGTTTTAACGCGCAAAGAGGTAGCAGATTATATAGCTACGGGTGAACCGATGGATAAAGCTGGCTCCTATGGCATTCAGGGCAGGGGTGCTGTTTTTATCGCAGGGATAGAGGGCGATTACTATAATGTTATGGGGCTGCCAATACACAGGATTTATAAAGAGTTTATCAATCTTAATATTTTAAACACTAAAAACAAGTTCTCTGAATAAACTTGTTTTTTTTTATGGGGAAAATTGGTATGGATTATAAGGAATAAGGCAATAATTTTAAAAGTAGGAGGGGTAGAGTATGCGTATTCAGGATAAACCGGCTGACATGAGGCCTTATGAGAAATTCGAAAAATATGGAAAAAGGGCATTAACAGACAGTGAACTTTTAGCTATTCTTCTTCGAAGTGGTACAAAAGACTGCAATGCCGAGGAACTAGCTGCAAAAATTCTTTGTTTGTATAAAAAAGAGTCTTCACTTGTTTCACTGTACCAAGTTTCTTTTGAAGAACTATATAAGGTCAAGGGAATAGGGAAAATAAAGGCCATACAGATACTTGCACTTCTAGAACTAAGTCAGAGAATATCAAAACAGAGATATGCATGTCATGTTAAGGCATCGTCGCCAGAAAGTATATCGAACTATTTTATGGAAGAGATGAGACATGTAAAGGAAGAGAAATTTATAGTGGTCCTGCTGGATGCAAAATGCAGAATGATAGGCTATGAAGTTATTTCAAAAGGAAGTCTTACAGCATCTATTGTCCATCCAAGAGAAGTGTATAAAACGGCAGTACAAAAGTCTGCTCATAGTATTATCGTTTTGCATAATCACCCAAGCGGTGATCCGTCGCCAAGTCGGGAAGATATACAAATTACAGCGCGGCTTAAGGAAGTTGGAGGAATTATGGGCATTCCACTTTTGGACCACATCATTATAGGAGATGGCAGTTATATCAGCCTGAAAGAAAAAAGTTTTATTTAAACTGTATCCGATAATCTTACAAAATTTAACTTTTATTTGTTTATTTAGTATCAACCTGTTGAAAAAGGTAAAAAAAAACTGTATGATGGTAAATATGAGATTTTGTCAATAAAGATATAAATATAGATTGAATTAGGAGGATTTTAAGTATGTTTGGAAAAGATATGGGCATTGACCTTGGAACAGCTAATACGCTTGTATTTGTTAAAGGAAAAGGTATAGTGGTTAACGAACCATCTGTAGTTGCTATAAAAGAAAAAACAAATGAAGTACTTGCAGTAGGAGATGAAGCAAAACAAATGATCGGGAGAACCCCTGGCAGCATCGTTGCAATCAGGCCTTTAAAAGATGGGGTAATTGCTGATTTTGCAACAACTGAGGCCATGTTGAGATATTTTATAGGTAAAGCTTATAAACAGTCACTTTTTACTCCAAAACCAAGGGTTATTGTATGTGTGCCCTCTGGCGTAACATCTGTTGAAAAGCGCGCCGTTGAAGAAGCAACTGAAAAAGCAGGGGCCAAAAAAGCACTAATTATGGAAGAACCTATGGCTGCGGCTATTGGAGCCCATTTAAGAGTAGAGGAGCCTACAGGGAATATGGTTGTAGATATAGGCGGAGGGACTACGGATGTTGCGGTTATTTCATTAGGAGGAATAGTTGCAAGCAAGTCACTTCGTATTGCTGGAGATGAATTTGATGAATACATTGTGTCCTATATTAAAAGAGAATATAATCTAATGATAGGTGAAAGAACGGCAGAGCAGATTAAGATCAATATTGGAGCAGCCTATCCTATAGGGGAAGATGCGACAATGGAAATAAGAGGTCGAGACTTAGTGACAGGTCTTCCTAAAATCCTTACAATTACGTCTACAGAAGTAACTGAAGCTATCAAAGAACCTGTTAATGCTATTATTGATGCTATAAAATATACACTTGAAAAAACGCCGCCAGAGCTTTCAGCAGATATTATCGAAAGTGGGATTATGCTTACTGGCGGAGGCGCACTTCTTACAGGGTTAGATACACTCATTAGTTTAGAAACTGGCATGCCTGTTAAAATTGCTGAGGATCCGCTGGACTGCGTTGCTAAAGGGACTGGGTATGCACTTGAAGATATTGAGAAATGGGCAGCTCTTTTTGCAGAAGATAAGTAAAACAAGGAGAGAGTACCTTGAAATTTAATAAGAAATTTAAAAAAATGGGATTAGTGATAGGTTCGGTTTGTATAATAATAGGTGTTGTTGGTGCAAGGTACAATATACCTATTATAAGTACAACTGTAAGTTATGTTTTATATCCGCTGCAAAAATCAATTGTTTTTATATCGAATCAATCCAGCGGAATTGTGTATCATTTTAAAAGCATACAGGCGTTAACGGACGAAAATAACAAGCTTAAACAGGAAAATGAGAAGCTAGTTTATGAGAATTCTATTTTATCCGAGCATAAAAGAGAAAATGGCAACCTCAAGAATCTTCTAGAAATGAAACAGCGTTATCAGGAGTATGCTGGTGCTGGTGCTAATGTAATTGGCAAAGAGCCTGGGAATTGGTATAAGATTTTCAGCGTTGATAAAGGACTGCAGCACAGCGTCAGTGAGAACAGTGTTATACTTGCAAACGGAGGCTTAGCAGGGCGGGTATTAAGTTCAAATGCTATATCTTCAAAAGTACTTTCTATAATTGATGATAGAAGTTCAGTAAGTGCCAAGATTGCTAGGACAGGGGACACAGGTATTTTGCGTGGAGATATAGAACTCGCAAATAGAGGATTATGCAAGCTTGAAATCAATATTGAATCAGAAGTTGTAAAGGGCGATCAGGTGATTACGTCGCATCTTAGTTCAATATATCCTCCGGGAATACCTATAGGACTTGTTGAAGAAATTGTTCAGGGGAAAAACGGCCTGACACAATATGCTTATATCAAGCCTATCGTAGATTTTAAACACATTGAACAGGTTTTAGTCATTAAGAATAATGACAATTAGCGGGGAGGGGTAAAATGAGGATATCAATTATAGGCATTTTGCTGCTTTTAGTGCACGCTCTCAGTGCGACCCTTTTCCAAGTTTTGAGAATTGGGGACATAGCTCCTAATTTTTTGATCATGCTTATCGTGTCATTTGCTCTTCTCAGAGGAAGTAAAGAAGGAAGTATCATTGGCATTGCTGCTGGGTTTTTAAATGATATTTCCTTTGGGACCTTTTTAGGGCCAACTGCTGCAATTTATGGCATCATAGGTTATATATGCGGAAGATTTAATAAAAACTTTTATAGAGAAAACTTCATCATTCCATTTATTTGTACATTATTTAGTAGTTTATTTTATAGTGTATTTGTTATGCTTGGTTTTATACTTAGGGGTAAAATCAATTTTATATTCTTTTTTAAAGCGATTATTATTCCTGAACTTATCTATACAATTACTCTATCTTTAGTTGTTTATCAGTTTGCGTATGTTATTAATGAAAAGATAGAATACCACGAGAGAAAAACTAGAAATATATTTTAGTAGGGAGGAAATGAAGTGAAAAAAGGTTTAAATAAACTCCTGCTAATCTTCAAAAATAGAATCTTTATTATGTTTGTAACCATATGTTTGATGTTTATTGTACTATTTTTTAAGTTCTATACGCTTCAGATTATCAATTATGATAAGTATTCAAATGATTTAAGAGCAAGTGTTCAAAGACAAATCGAAATTCCTGCTACCAGGGGGCTGATTTTTGACCGCTATGGACGTCCGCTTGCACTAAATAAACCAACAAATGTTTTGAAGTTTGATCAACAGGTTAGAATGAAAAAAAATGAACTTAATAAGGTTCTTTTGGATGTTGTTCATGTTATAGAAAAAAATGGAGATACCTATATTGATAATGTTCCTATATCTAAGGAAGCTCCCTTTAAATTCACAATGAATACTCAACATATTAAAAGCTTTATTTATACTATTCCCTATAGTGGGGAAGACCATCGGCAGGAGCTTCTTACTTATACGGCTGACGAACTCATTACTTACTTAAAAAAACAATTTGAAATCAGTGATACTATCTCTGATCAAGATGCTAGAAAGATTATTGCACTCCGCGCCGAAATCTATAAACTAGCTTATTATAAATATAAGCTGGTGAATGTTGCCTTCAATATATCCGAACGGACTGTTAATGAAATAGAAGAAAATCATTCAAAGTTTCCTGGGGTTACAGTAGAGGTTGAGCCTATTAGGTACTATCCAGAATCTCAGCTTTTTGGAAATATACTTGGCTATACAAGGACTATAACAGATGCACAATACGAGCAATTTAAGAGTCTCGGATATGATAAAGATGACGTTGTAGGACAAGTAGGCATTGAACAGTCTATGGAGAAAGAACTGCGTGGAAAAAAGGGGAGCGAAATAGTTGAGGTGGATAATGTAGGCAGACGGGTACATACTATTACCCGTGAAGATCAAATACAAGGAAACAATGTATTTTTAACGATAGACCTGGATTTTCAGCGCGATACCTATGAAAGTATAGAGAGAAGGCTGAGTGATGCCCTTATTGAAAGGCTGAAAGGTGGATCTAAATATGTTAAAGCCCTGAAAAGTAAGGAATTGATAATCTCACTTATTGAAAGTAATCAGCTAAGTATCGATAAGATGAAAATAGCCGCTCCATCAAGCAGTCAAAAGACAATATATGATAAATTATTTGCATCTTATGAAGAGATAGACACGCTTATAAGAAAAGATCTGACACTTAAAGAATTACTTATTCAATGGCTTGAGGAAGACTCTAATTATGTGACAGAAAAAGAGATCTTGCTGGCTATGCATGAACAGCAAAGTATTAAATTAAGTGACCAGACAATTAATGCGATAATACGAAATATGAAGGGAAGTAGTGAACAAATTCTTATTGAACAGCTTGAAGAGGGACACTTAAAACCGAATCAATTAGCTGTGGACCCTTTTAGTGCGGCGGCAGTAGCTGTTGATGTTAATACAGGCGAAGTACTTAGCATAGTAGGATATCCATCTTTTGACAGCAATGAAATGATTATGAACTTTAATCAGTATTATTCTATGCTTTTTGATGGTCTTGATAAGCGAAGCATGTTATGGAACAGAGCACTTATGACAACAAAAGCACCAGGTTCTACATTTAAGATGATCACTGGCATTGCAGGGCTTGAAGAAGGGGTTATTACCCCTTCAACTACGATATTTGATACGGGAACTTTTACTAAAGCCGGTGAGCCTTATCCAAGATGCTGGGTATTGTCAAGATCAGGAGGCGGGCACGGCAATACAAACCTTTCCAGAGCGATTGAGGTATCGTGCAACTACTTTTTTTATGAAGTAGCTTACCGTTTAAGCCGCGGGGCAGTTAATCCGTATGTAAATATTGATACCTTAACTAAGTATGTACAAATATTTGGACTAGATCAGCCAACTGGCATTGAACTTGCCGAAACACCTCCAAATGTTTCAACCCCAAGAAATCTAGTGCAAAGAAAAGTAACTGAAGGACTAAATGCCTTACGGGCTATGGACTCTGAAGGGACACTAAAACGCATAAATGATATTAAAGATAGTCTAAGTAAGGGGATTTATCCGGTCGTTGATTCAAGTAATGATAACATAGATGCACAGATAGACTATTTGATTCAATATGAACTTAAACGAAATTTAGAACCTATTCTTCAGCAAGCGCTTGCTGAACAATATGATGAACTGCTGGGACAGTTCTATACAGAGATTGGTACTTATCTTACGGCTAATCGTAATGAAGCAATCAGTAATATTGTATCCGGCACGATGAATGATGTCTCCAAGAAATCTCTAAAGAGCAAGACCAAAGCCCATATGCTTTTGGAATTAGATAAGATGGTAGGAAGCGCTTCCGAAAAACAAATTAAACAGATTGTTAATAGCGTTGATCCTAACAGTATTATGGATGCCTATGATCACGCTTATACGGTAGCTTACCGCAATGAAATCAGAAGAAATAACAGCAGTGACATAGCCAAAGAACTTAATAAGCGTTTAGATGAGCTAGACAGCAAAAAAGACGAGTACAAAAAATATATTATGCTTAAGGTAAGACAAAATATTTTAAACGCTATTGCCAATAATCTCCTGAGCGGAGCAGAACTTGACTGGACAGATGGACTTACTGTTCGTACAGCAATCGGACAAGGCAATAATGCTTTTTCACCACTTCAGATGTCCCGTTATATAGCTGGATTAGCAAATGGAAAAAATACTTTTGATCTTAAGATTGTAAGTGGAATATTTGATAACAAAGAAACCACAGATTATATACGTACAGGCATAAAAAATGTTAAAGCTATTGATGTATCAGAAAGTACAATAAGTGAAATTCATAAAGGGATGTTAGCTGTTACAAAAGGCAGGGAAGGAACAGCCAGAGGTGTATTCGATGATTTGCCTTTTGATGTGGCAGGCAAAACAGGAACGGCCCAAGAGGGTATTCATGAGCATAGTTGGTTTGTAGGATTTGCACCCTATGACAAGCCGGATATTGCTGTTGTAGTAGCTATATATAATTCCGATGGACTTGGAAAATATGGTACGCTTATTGCTAAAGATATGCTGATGAGTTATTTTAAGCTTAACAGTGAGCCAGAAAAAACTACTTTAGATAATACATTTATAGAATAGAGGGGAAATGGTATGTGTGAGGAAAATCTTGTTATCTTTAAAGGAACTGCAGATGGGATTGCGGTATTGTTAGATAACGAAGCAGATTTTGAAGAACTTATTAATTGTTTTAAAGAGAAACTTGAGTATTCTAAGAATTTTTTTAAAGGATCCAGAGTAAGTATGCGTTTTAAAGGAAGGTCACTGACTAAAGATCAGCAGGATAGAATGCTGGCTTTGCTTGCAAATCAAAATATTATTAATATTTCTTTTATGCATGATTTTGAGCATGAGCTGCCAAAAGAAAATGATAATTATTTACTTTGGATAAAAGATCAATTAGATAACGATTATGCGTCACTTACCCATTTTCACTATGGGATTGTAAGATCAGGCCATCATGTTGATTACTCAGGAAGTGTAGTTGTGCTTGGGGACGTGAATCCTGGTGGATTAGTTACGGCTGGAGGAAGTGTGATTATTCTGGGTGCACTCAAAGGAAAAGTACATGCAGGCTTGGATGCTGGTTATAAGCAGCCTTTTGTTGCAGCAAATGTTATGGAACCCATTCAAATTGGCATAAGAAACATTATTGCACAGTCGCCTAATAATGAATCTGCTTATAGTATAAGCAGTAATATGCTGCAAATAGCTTATTTACATGAAGATCAAATTTATGTTGATCAAATTGATTCTAAAACATTAAATCATATGTTAAAATAATAATTAAGAATACTAATATTATTGGGGGGCTAAAGATGAGTCAAGTTATTGTAATCACTTCAGGCAAAGGTGGCGTTGGTAAAACAACTACTTCTGCAAATGTAGGAACTGCTTTAACATTATTAGGAAGGCAGGTAGTTTTAGTAGATGCGGATATCGGACTACGTAATTTAGATGTTGTAATGGGGCTTGAAAATAGAATTGTATATGATTTAGTTGATGTTGTGGAAGGCAGATGCAGACTTAAGCAAGCTCTTATTAAGGATAAACGTTTTGAAGGATTATTTTTACTTCCCGCTGCTCAGACGCGAGATAAAAATGCAGTTAGTCCAGAGCAGATGAAAAAACTTTGTGATACATTAAGAGAAGAATTTGATTATGTTATTTTAGATTGTCCTGCCGGAATAGAACAAGGCTTTAAAAATGCTATTGCAGGGGCTGATCGCGCATTAGTTGTGACAACACCTGAGGTTTCAGCGGTTAGAGATGCTGACCGTATTATTGGCTTATTAGAATCTAATGGCATTTCCAATACCCAACTTATCATTAATCGTGTAAGGATGAATATGGTAAAACGTGGGGATATGATGGCTATGGATGATGTAGTTGAAATCCTTGCTATCGATTTAATAGGTGTTGTTCCGGATGATGAGAATATTGTAGTTTCTACTAACAGAGGAGAGCCAGCTGCAATTGAAGCAAATACTTTAGCTGGTAAAGCATTCAGAAATATTGCTGACCGTGTTGAAGGGAAAGAGATACCTTTTTTAGATTTAACAACAGGAAACAACTTTGTAGGAAAACTGAAAAAAGTTTTTGGGTTTGGCAATTAAATATAAGAGGGTGATAGGGATGCTGGATTTTAATAGTTTATTTGGTAGAAAAAATAAATCAAGTTCGGTGGCGAAAGACAGATTAAAACTAGTACTCATTCATGATAGGATTAACTGTTCTACTGAATTGTTGGAGATGATGAGAGCTGACATTTTAGCGGTAATATCAAAATATGTAGATATTGATGATGACTTTAACATTGAGATCTCCAATATACAATGTGAAGAAGGCGGGAAAAAGTCTCCGGTATTATCGGCTAATATTCCGATTAAGAATCTTAAGAAAGTTAATAACTAATATGTGGTGCAGGATTACTTCATGTGAATACAGAAAGGATAAATATATTTCAAATGTCTATTACTAATTATTTTAAACGAATTGATATATGGCTTATACTGCTTATTACTGTACTAACAGCTATAGGGGTTTTGGCAATCAGCAGTGCAACAGCCTATTCAGGAGATGAAGGTTTAGTTAAAAAGCAGATTATTTCTTTTGTTATAGGACTTGTACTTATGCTTGTTGTAATGAGTATAGACTATCACTTGCTAGGAGAGTGGTATCTCATGATTTATATAGTAACACTTCTTTTCCTAGTAGCTGTCTTCTTTATTGGCAAACATGTAAATGGTGCTGCAAGATGGATCATGATTGGGCCAATACAGATTCAGCCATCCGAATTTGCAAAAATATCAATGATTTTATGTACAGCTAAACTTATCGATAAGTATCATAAAAAAATTAATGAATTATGGCCAATCTTAATTATCGGTATGTTTCAATTCGTTCCTTTTATTCTTATTAATAGACAGCCAAATTTATCAACGAGTATTGTACTAATGATCATTTTAGTGATACAATTATTTGTAACAAAGTTAAATATGAAATATATATTGACAACGATTGTTATTGGAGTAATCATTGTTGCTTCTGCTTTTGTATATATTGTCAGGGATCCAAACCAGAAGCTTATTGCTGATTATCAAAGAAACAGAATAGTAAACAAAATTAATGGGGGGGATAATTTAGCTGAAAGATATCAAACCAATCAAGCCATACATGCCATTGGTTCTGGTGGACTTGATGGGAAGGGTCTTTATAAAGGATCTATTAGTCAGCTTAATTACCTGCCAGAATCCCATAATGATTTCATCATTGCAGTTGTTGGAGAGGAATTTGGTTTTATTGGTGCGACAATAGTCATTATTCTTGTCTTATTGCTTATTACAAGAGGGTTCTGGATTGCTCATAGTGCAGTAGATGATTTAGGTAAGTTTATAGTAGTAGGCTATATTGGCATGATTGCCATGCAGTCTTTTGTAAATATGGGAGTTGTTACCGATTTACTCCCTAATACGGGAATTCCTATTCCATTTATAAGTGCTGGCGGAAGTTCTTTGTGGGCTAATATGATAGGTATGGGATTGGTTTTAAATGTTGCAATGTGTAAAGAAGAAACAATGTTCTAAAGGAGGTTTTATAAAATGAATGTAGCACTAATAGCCCATGATGCAAAGAAGAAACTTATGGAGAATTTTACGATTGCATATAGGCATATTTTGACTAAGCATACTTTATATGCGACTGGGACAACTGGGAGACTTGTTGAAGAAGCTACTAACTTGAATATTTATAAGTATTTAGCAGGACACTTAGGCGGAGCGCAGCAGTTGGGGGCTCAGATTGCACATAATCAAGTTGATATGGTTATTTTCCTAAGGGATCCTGTGTCTCAAAAACCTCATGAGCCGGATTTAGGCAGTTTAGAAAGGTTGTGTGACATCCATAATATACCTATAGCGACTAACCTGGCAACTGCTGAGCTGCTTATTAAAGCATTAGAAAGAGGAGACTTAAGCTGGCGGGATATCATGAAATAAAAGACTTCTTTAAGTTTAAGAGACTTTTTAGTCAAAAGACTTTTTTAAGTCTTTTTTATTTTGCTGCGAGAATATAGAGAAACCACTATAAATCTTAAGTTCTTCATTGACTTAGAGTTATTTCTACAAATAAGCACACAGCATGTATCTTATGAATAAATTAAACTCTAAACTGTGAAATCTATAGAATAAGTTTTTTACTTGTCCCATATATATAGTATGAATAATTATTTTTGAGGTGATATTATGAGAGAAGTGAAAAGAAAACGTCCATGGGAGACACAGATAGAAGAAACAGATAGTCATATGCTGAATACATTTTTTTATCAACTCATCTTAAGTACATTCATTATTATTGGTATTTTTATGGCCCTAAATACGGACAATAACAAGGAGATTAAATCGTTTATCAGCAGAGAACTTACACGCAGCATACAGCTTGAAGATATTGAAACCTTTGTAAGTGATGTAAAATTTACAGTAGATCAATATATGAGCGAATAAAGATCAAAATACATTTATAAACAACATATTACGGAGGATAAAATGACACAAGTACGTTTGTCGGATTCAATTTTAAATCAGGTGGATAAACCTGCTAGATATATCGGTGGAGAACTCAACAGCTATAAGAAAGAAATAACAGAAAATATGATAAGGTTTGCTTTTTGTTTTCCAGATATTTATGAAGTTGGGATGAGTCATTTAGGCATGCAGATTCTTTATCACTTTTTTAATAAACGACAGGATGTTTATTGTGAAAGGGTATTTGCGCCTTGGAAGGATATGGAAGCCCTGATGCGGGTTAATAGCATACCGCTTTTTTCACTTGAGACCCATACTCCTTTAAAGGAATTTGACTTTTTAGGGTTTACACTTCAATATGAAATGAGTTATACCAATATACTTAATATGCTCGAGCTTGCAGGCATCCCTCTCTATAGTCATGAACGTCACGAGGATGGTCCGCTAATTATTGCCGGAGGGCCCTGCGCTTATAATCCAGAACCTTTAGCTCCATTTATTGATATTTTTTATATTGGCGAAGGAGAGGTTTCATACGATCTGCTGTTTGATAAATATCAGCTCTGGAAAGCTTCTGGAGGAAGTAAAAAAGATTTTCTCGCACAACTTTTGGAAGTTGAGGGGCTGTACATCCCAGCTTTTTATGAAGAATCATATAATACTGATGGAACACTAAAAGCTAAAACACCTCTTCATCCTTTGGCAAAAGAGCGTATCAGGAAAGTTATTGTTAAAAATATGGATGATGTATTTTATCCTGAAAAACAAGTTGTTCCTTGGATTCAAGCTGTCCATGACCGCGTTACTTTAGAGATGTTTAGGGGGTGCATAAGAGGATGCAGATTTTGTCAGGCAGGGATGATTTATCGTCCAGTAAGACAAAAAAGTAAGCCTATTCTTATGAAGCATGCTAAAAATCTTCTTCAGTCTACAGGGTATGAAGAAATTTCTTTGGCCTCACTAAGTACCAGCGATTATCAGGATCTTGAAAGTTTTTCAGAAGAGTTGATGGATCTATGCAGTAGTGAGCTTGTAAATATATCCCTGCCTTCACTTAGGGTAGATGCCTTTTCTGTTGATTTAATGAAAAGAGTACAGGAAGTAAGAAAAAGCAGTCTAACCTTTGCTCCGGAGGCTGGGTCCCAAAGGTTGAGAGATGTAATTAATAAAAATATAACAGAAGAAGAAATACTAAACGGCTGTAAGCTTGCTTTTGAAGGAGGATGGAATCGGGTTAAACTTTACTTTATGTTAGGGCTTCCTGGTGAAAATACTTCAGATGTTAAAGCAATTGCGGAGTTAGCTGAAAAAATTGTTGGGATTTACTACCAAATTGAAAAAGAAAAAAGGCAGGGGGCTATTCAGCTTGTTGTCAGCACATCATGTTTTGTTCCCAAACCTTTTACACCGTTTCAATGGGCTAGCCAAGATAGTGTAGAAAGTTTTATGGAAAAACACAATTTGTTGAAAAACACAATAACGCGCAGACAAATTAAATACAATCACCATGATGCCCAGACAAGTATTTTGGAAGCTGTTATTGCAAGGGGAGATAGAAGAGTTGCAAAGCTTATTGAGCGGGCATTTAGAAATGGGTGCACATTTGACAGCTGGGGAGAACATTTTAATTATGTAAAATGGCAGCAGGCTGCAAATGAGACAGGAATAGATTTTTCCTTTTATGCTAATCGTGAAAGAAGCTATGATGAATTACTGCCATGGGACCATATTGATATTGGAGTAAGCAAGAAGTTTTTAATTAATGAAAATGAAAAGTCCAAAGAATCTATTACAACCCCTCATTGTAAAGAAAAGTGTTCTGGCTGTGGAATCAGCAAGTTTGAAGAAGGAGTATGCAATGAAAATTAGATTGAAGTTTACAAAACAAGGAGCAGTTAAATTTGTGGGACATTTAGATACAATGAGGTTATTCCAACGAGCCATTAAAGTAGCAAAAATTCCTGTAGCTTACTCACAGGGGTTTAATCCCCATTCATTAGTTTATTTTGCAATGCCCTTGTCAGTAGGGGTAAGCAGCATGGCTGAATATATGGATATTGTGACACATACGGATATCAGTCCTGAAGAAGTTAAAAGACTTCTTAATGATATTTTAGTAGAAGGGATTGTTATAAAAGATGCATTTTTAGTAGAAGAGCACTCAGATTCGCTCATGAGCTTAGTTCATGCAGCTGCCTATGAAATAGATCTTCCGAAGCAAGATTTTTCTCATGAAGATATCAGTATACTTAAAGAGAGCCTAAAACAGGAAGAAATTATTACCCGTAAAAAAGGTAAAAAAGGGATGAAATCTGTCGATATAAAACCTATGATCTTAGATTTTTCCGTTGAAGAATTGCCAAACAGCCTAAAAATGTTTCTTAACGTATTGGCAGGCAGCAAAGAAAATTTAAGTCCGCAGCTTTTTTTAAAAGCTGTCTTGAAAGATGAAGAAGTTGAAAAAAAAGACATAGCTATTATGCGCAAAGAACTATATACGTATGATAGTGACTATATTGCACTAGACTGCTATAGGAGAAAAAAATGAAAAGGCTTATTCTTATTGAAAAGACCATTCCATTTACTAGGGTTGCTGTGCTTACGGATTATGAACTTACTGCCACTTATATTGATTCAAATCTGAACCCTGATCTGCAGAATAAAATTATTGTAGGCCAAGTAGATAAAATAGTAAAAAATCTGAATGCTGCATTTGTAGATTATGGTGAAGAGAAAAAAGGACTGTTGCATTTATCTCAAGTGCCAAAAGCCTACCAAAATAAGATTCATCAAGGGAGCAGAGTTCCAATACAGGTCGTTAAGCAAAATGAAGGCGAAAAAGGAAATAAGTTAACGGGGAAAATCAGTTTAAAAGGTAAGTATCTCGTCTGTCTGCCTTTTGAGTCAGGGATTAACGTATCTAAAAAAATAAAGAGTCAATCGGTAAGGCATTTACTTAAAGAAGTGTTAAGTGAATTTGAGTCTCATGGATATGGTTTTATTGTAAGGACTCATGCAGAGCACATTGATATAAACGCTATCAGGGAGGATGCTGAGCTTCTTATTAAAAAGACAGATCACCTGATGCAGATTAAAGATAACCTTTCAAAGGGGACAACTTTATATGAAGAACTGCCCATGTATATTCAGATTGTAATTGAAACAATCAATTATTCTGAAGAGGCAGAAGTTGTTTGTGATGATGTAGACGTTGCGCGTCATCTAGAAAGCGTTTTTCAAGATTATATGAATGAAGAAAAGATAATAAAAATTACAATGCTGGATAATGAACAAGATATTTTTAAAATATATGATATTCAAAAGGAGATAAATAATCTCCAGCATAGGAAGATTTGGCTTAAGAACGGCGGAAACATTATTATAGATTATATGGAAGCCTTAACCGTTATCGATGTAAACAGTGCCAAGGCTATTTTATCTAGTAATCATCGAAAAGCTGTAAAGGAACTTAACCATCTTGCAATTAAGGAAGCCATTTTGCAGATTTTGAGAAGAAACTTATCGGGAATCATTATCATTGACCTTATTGAAATGCCCAGTGATGAGGATAAAGAAGAAGCTTATTATTATGCCAAAAAGATTATCACCGAAAGTGGGGATAAAAGAACACGTGTGTTTCCTATAACAGAAGTTGGGCTCATGCAGCTTTCAAGAAGTAAAAAATATACAAGTATCCCTGCCAAGATATTTACACCGTGCAAAATATGTAATAGCAGCACAGGCGATCTAAGTAATGAATATCAAGTCTATCTTATTGAAAAAAAGATCAAGTTTGCAGCTTATCATACTTCAAATCAAGAGGTAACTATAAAAAGCTGTGAAGAACTGTTTCAGTATTTTAAAACTTATCATCTTACTCAGCTTCTTGAAAATAAATATGGAATAAAGATTCATCTTACTAAAATGGAGAAGCCACAACAAGAGAATTTTCTATGTGTATATTATGAAGAATAAAGATTGACAGGTTCTACCTGCTGTGATAAAATACTTAAGTGTTTTATACCGCACGAAGAGGTTTGAAACTGCAATGCAGTACCACATTCGGCGAGTCTTAAGATTGAGGAGGTGTACACATGTACGCAATTATTGAAACAGGCGGCAAACAATACAAAGTTCAGGTTGGTGACAGCATTCGTATTGAAAAGTTAAACGTAGCTCCTGGTGAATCTGTTGTTTTTGATAATGTTTTGGTTGTAGGTCAAGAAGATTCTTTAACAGTTGGTTCCCCTTATGTAAAAGGAGCAGCAGTTAAAGCAGATGTTGTAGACAATGGTAAAGGTAAAAAAATCATTGTTTACAAATATAAATCTAAAAAGACTTACCACAAAAAGAATGGTCATCGTCAACCTTTCACTAAAGTTGCAATTACTGCTATCGAAGCATAATTTTTATGATTCGAGCAAAGTTGTATTATGATAATGATACATTAATGCGTTTTAAAATAAAAGGACATGCTGGATATGCTGCTATAGGTTCTGATATCGTATGTGCATCTGTCAGTATGTTGGTTTTTAACACAGTAAATGCTATTACAGAATTTACTGATGAACCAGTATCTATATTAAAAATGGATTTTAATAAAGGGTTTTTCGATTGCAAGTTTTCAGAGAGAAAGACCCATGAGTCTTCGGAAGAAGCTGATCTTTTGCTAAAAGCTATGATATTAGGGTTAGATACTATTCAAAAAATGTACGGAGAAAAATACATTCAAGTAGAAATTATTAGGAGGTGAGTTAGATGTTACGTTTCGACCTTCAGTTTTTTGCTCATAAAAAGGGAGTTGGATCCACTAAAAACGGTCGTGACTCTGAATCTAAGCGCTTAGGTGCTAAAAGAGCAGATGGACAATATGTGCAAGCTGGCAATATTTTATACCGTCAAAGAGGAACAAAAATTCATCCAGGTGAAAATGTAGGCCGCGGTGGTGATGATACATTATTCGCATTAGTAAGCGGAAAAGTTAAATTTGAACGTAAAGGCAGAGATAAAAAACAAGTTTCTGTATATCCGGTTGCACAAGAAGCATAACTATTGTAGAAGGTTTCAATATTTAATTGAAACCTTCTTTTTATTCATTATGAAATATTAAAAAGTGCGCAAACTATAAAATGAAGGGAGTGAAGTTATGTTTGTAGATAAAGTGAAAATATTTGTGAGATCTGGCAAAGGCGGCGACGGTCATGTTTCCTTTAGGAGAGAAAAATATGTTCCTAATGGTGGTCCGGACGGTGGCGACGGAGGCCGAGGCGGACATATTATTTTTGAAGTTGATCCAGGGATTAATACATTAATGCAGTTTAGACATAACAGACATTATAAAGCACAAGATGGAGAAAGTGGCGGGAAAAAGCGCTGTCATGGAAAAGACGGAGCAGATTTAGTGATCAGAGTACCTCAAGGAACTGTACTAAGGGAAGCCGAATCGTTAAAGGTTATTGCAGATCTTCATGCACTTAATCAAAGAGAAATTATTTTCAGCGGTGGGAAAGGTGGCAGGGGTAACCAACACTTTGCAACGGCGACAAGACAAGCACCAAGATATGCTGAAAAAGGGCAGTCCGCTAAGGAATACTGGATTGTTCTGGAACTAAAAATGATTGCGGATGTAGGTCTCGTAGGGTATCCAAATGTAGGTAAGTCGACATTGTTATCTATGGTAAGTAATGCACAGCCTAAAATTGCTAATTATCATTTTACAACGCTGTCGCCAAATTTAGGAGTTATTACTAATAAGCATGGCAAACAGTTTGTTATGGCGGATATTCCAGGGCTTATTGAAGGCGCTGCTGAAGGGGTAGGGCTAGGGCATGACTTTTTAAGACATGTTGAACGTACAAAGGTGCTTATTCATGTAGTTGATGCTGCTGGTACAGAAGGCAGAGACCCGGTTCAAGATATTTATACGATTCAAAAGGAAATGAATTTATATAATGATGAGATGCTTAAAAATAAGCCGCAAATTATTGCTGCAAATAAAATCGACATTGATAATTGTACAGAAAATATTGAGAGATTAAAGGCTGAGTTTGAACCGCAAGGGATAGAAGTCATTCCAATTTCTGCCGCGGGCAATCAAAATTTGCAGGAACTTATGCAAAAAACAGCAGCCTTGCTGGCACAAGTTGCTGATCAGACCGTTATTTTTGAGCCTGAGTTTGAAGAATTAAGTGATATGTCGAATCTGCCGTTCACTGTGACTAAAGTTGAAGACGACTATTACGCAGTAGAAGGTGTTGGTGTTGAAAGAATGATAGGTTATACATCGCTCGACACTGAGAAAGGTTTTGCATTTTTCCAGAAGTATCTGCGTGAAAAAGGTATTGTAGATGCCCTTGAAGAAGCAGGTATCCAAGAAGGCGATACAGTTAGAATTTATGATTTAGAATTTGAATATTTCAAATAGAAAGGATGAAGAGATGCAAAATATTACAAGTAAGCAAAGAGCCTATTTAAAATCTTTAGCTCAGACATTAGACCCTATATTTCAAATAGGCAAAAATGGTATTACCCCTGAGCTTACAGAAGCCATTGATTTGGCCTTGGAAGCTAGAGAAATCATAAAAGTCAGCGTGCTTAATAACTGCCTGTTAGAACCTAAGTATATTAGTGAAGTCCTAAGTGAAAGAACCCGTTCGATACCTGTTCAGATCATTGGAAAAAAAATTGTTTTTTATAAACCATCCAAGAAGAATCCTAAAATTCTTTTACCTTAATTTGAACATAAGAGTTGATCGCTAAATCAGCTCTTATATTTTATTATTTAATTTTTGTAAAAGTAGGTTATAATATAAAAGATGCATTGTGATAAAAACCATTTTGAGTCATTTGTACATCGTGAACTTGGTTTTAATCTGTTACTTACTTTAAAGGAGAAGCAGCTTTATGCGAATGAAAGAAAAAGCTATTAGTAAGTTAGCTATAATGGGAGGAACATTTGACCCAATACATATAGGTCATCTCGTCACGGCTGAAGAAGTAAGACACGAATTTAATATTGATGAGGTCCTTTTCGTGCCTACTGGGCATCCTCCGCATAAGTCTAATATGAATATGACAACAAGTGAGCATAGGTATTTAATGACGGTATTAGCTACAGCTGCTAATGCGCATTTTAAGGTGTCGAGACTTGAAATAGACCGTGAGGGGGTTACATATACTATCGACACAGTTAAAGAGCTCAAAAAAATATATGGTAAGCAGGTAACAATCTATTTTATAACGGGAGCAGATGCTATCCATAAAATATTAACATGGAAAGAATCAGAAGAACTACTTCAAATTTGTGAGTTTGTAGCTGTAACAAGACCAGGCTACAACAAACAAGAACTATTAGGGCAAATTGAAGAGCTGAACAGAAATTATCAAAGCAGCATACATTTTTTGGAGGTTCCTGCACTTGCTATTTCTTCATCAAATATTCGAGAAAGAATTCATAACATGAGGCCCATTAAATACTTAGTCCCAGAAGAGGTAGAGAATTATATTAAGAAGTATAATTTATATGAGTATAAAATATGTCTTACAGCAAAAGAACGAGAGCAAATGTGTAATTATGTTGCTTCTAAAATGTCACCTAAACGCTATGCACATACAAGAGGCGTAATAGAAATGGCACTGGAATTTGGGAATATCTATAAAATCAGCTGTGATGAAGTGTTTATTGCAGCATTATTCCATGATGTGGCTAAGGAACTTCCTCAGGATGAAAAACATGCTGTATGTGCAAAATATGCTATAGAACTTGATACGTTTGAAGCAAGGCATATTCATCTAGCCCATGGAAAAATTGGTGCTGCTATCCTAGAGCATGAATGGGGTATTCATAAGCCTTCTATTCTAGATAGTGTCAGATATCATACAGTAGGCAGAGAAGGTATGTGCGATTTAGAGAAAATTATCTATTTAGCGGATATGACAGAAGAAGGCAGAAGTCCTTACAAAGGTAAAGAACAAATTAAACATTTAGCACTCTATGATTTAAACCGCGCCATGTATAAAGCCCTTTATTCATCATATAGTTATGTGACAAATATTTTAAAACAAGAAATTCATCCTGTTACACATAAATTACTAGAATATTATAAACAGTATGATTTATAATACCGATTAGATAAATAATAAGGAGGCGTTATGAATACAATATTAGTACAAGCTATTATTTTAGTAGTGGGGTTTCTTGTTCTTATTAAAGGAGCAGATTATTTTATAGACGGGGCTTCTTCAATAGCGAAACATCTTAATGTGCCTGATATATTAATTGGATTAACAATTATAGCATTTGGAACAAGTGCCCCAGAAGCAGCTGTCAGTATAAAAGCTATGCTTAGTCAAAATAGTGATATAGTACTTGGCAATATCATTGGCAGTAATATTTTAAATATTCTTCTTATATTAGGTGTTTCTGCAATGATTGCCCCTATTCGCGTTAAAAACAATACGATAAAAAAAGAAATCCCATTTTTGATGTTAGTATCACTATTAATGAGCGTGCTCTTTTTTGATACGCGTTTGCAAAATGGGCCCCTTGACATGATTTCAAGAAGTGATGGAATTGTTATCTTAATTGTTTTTACTATCTTTATCTATTATTTAATTCAGCTTGCAAAAAATGGGCAAAGTGAAGTCATTGAAGCAAAATATTCATTAAAATCAGCAATAGTTTATACGCTTTTAGGTCTAGCAGCTATTATTATTGGAGGTAATTTTGTAGTAGGAGCTGCAAGTAAAATAGCAGTAGCATTGGGCATTAGTCAAAGGTTTATAGGTTTAACAATCGTTGCAATTGGGACGTCGCTTCCTGAACTTGTAACATCCGTTGTAGCTGCGAAAAAAGGCAAGCAAGATTTGGCTATTGGAAATATTATAGGAAGTAATATCTTTAATATATGCTTTGTTGCAGGACTACCAGCGGCACTTTTGGGAAATATTATACCTAAAGATCCAGTAGGCCTTGACTTAATGGTAATGATCTTTTGTACATTTGTACTTTATTTATTTAGTAAATCAGAACGCGAAATCTCTAAAAATGAGGGGAAAGTGTTCTTAATAATGTTTGTAATTTATTATGGCTACTTAGTCGTTTCGCAACTTAATTTTTTGGCTGCTTAAGAAAGGAGATTTTAATAACTTGGATAATAACACATTGATTCTGGCTAAACAGATCTATGACGCCATTAACCGAAAGAAAGCGGTTAATATTGAAGTATTAGATGTTCATCAACTAACGACGTTAACTGATATATTTATTATTGCAACGGCAAATAACATCAGACAAACGCAAGCTATCGCCGATGAAATTGAGGAAGTACTTACAAAAGAGCAGATCATTCTAAAACAGAAAGAAGGGTATACAACAGCAAAATGGATTTTACTCGATTATGGGAATATCATTGTTCACATTCTTCATGAAGAAGATGCATCTTTTTATGCACTAGGAAGACTTTGGAAGGACGCTAAAAGTATAACCTTTTAATTAGTAGTACTAAATAATAAAGGGCTAAAACATTACGTATGCAATGTTTTAGCCCTTTATTATTTAAGATGTCTGTCAAATTTTAACTTCATGATTTTTCTTCGTCTTCTTTTTTTAACAGTGCGTATACGTATTGCTAATAGCCCCATAATGAGCAGCGTAACAAAAATAGCAACATAAATAGATTTATCAGAAAATATTTTTGTATGAACTGGAACAACTGTAGCATAAGGTGAAGGTGAAAATTCAATATCTTTTATAAGTAAATTGTTTTTTGCAAGCACCTGCGTGCCATGTAAATAAGTAATTTGGCCAATGACATTGCCTTTTTGGGAGCCGATTTCAATGTATTCGGGAAGGTCGATGTGTGTTGTAATATCTCTTTCCTTAATATCTTTTCTTACAAGTACTGAGAGTGGGTCTTCTGCTGAAATAGCACAGTTCCCTGCCTGATAAAGTTTGCCGCTTTTTACTGAATACATAGGCAGTGTCTTCAAAGTAGTGTTAGGATTATGAAGATTTAAGGTGCGATAAGAGTTAATGCCATAATCCAGCAGTTTATTGGTATCTTTATACAGACTATCTTTTTCAGATTTTAAAATGACAACAATGAGTTCAATATCTCCATGTTTGGCAATGGTAACTAGTGTATGTCTTGCTATATCTGTATAACCCGTTTTACCCCCTATAACATCTGGCCTATACATTTTACTATCTCGCTGCTGGTTCATCAAGCGATGCTGCTGAGAAAGATATCTTGTTTCGGTTGTTTTATTTGTATTAGGTATTTGATACGTAGTATGGTTCATGATTTCAGTAAAATAGGAGTTATTGTAAATATAGCTTGCAATAAGTGCCATATCATAAGCTGTTGTATACTGATTGTCATTATGAAGTCCATGAGGATTCACAAAGTTCGTATTAACAGCGCCTAATTCCTTAGCTCGGTCTGTCATTTTGATGGCGAAGTTTTCAATGGACCCACTGGCAGCTTCAGCCAGGCCGTTAGCTACTTCGTTGGCAGACATCAAGAGGACGCCATGAAGAGCTTGATCTACAGTTATTTGTTCACCTACATCCATACCGATGTGACTGCTGCCTCTTTCAATACTAAAAATAGCTTCCTTAGAAAATGTAATAATGTCCGTAGGGGAAAGATTTTCAATAGCTAAAAGAGCAGTCATAATTTTGGTAATACTCGCAGGATACTGTTTTTTATAAGCATTTTTTTCAAATAAAACAGTTTTAGATTTTGCATCAATCAATATGGCTGATTCGGCATCTATAATTGGAGAAGCGGTAGCAGTAGAAGCAGCCATGGAATAAGTTGGAAAAACACAACTTAACATAAGAAAGATGCCAATTAGTAAATTAAGTTTACGTTTCATATGTTAGTTATACTCCTTTCAACCTTTATAGTATATCAGATTTATCTAAAATTAGTAAGGCTAAATAGTCTAATTTATTAAAAATATGTTAACACTTTGTATGTGAGGTGATTATATGATAGAATTGTTAAAAAAATATAAAGTTGCTGGATTATTATTTATCATGATTGCTGCTAATATAGGCTGGTTAATCTTCTTAGCAAATAGAGATAAGCCAGTATCTGTTCAATTAAATCATTTAAGCAGTCAATCAGCTGCTTTATCTGAAGAGAATAGCGGCGACTTGTTTAGTCTGCAAAAGGAGAGCGTATCTGAAAGTGAAGAGCACAGTAAAATGAAAGAAGCAATAGATCATGAATTTACGGCCGATGAAATTCAACTCCAAAAAGAGCAGTTGCCGGCTATGAATTTAGACAAAATACTGACTCAAGAAAAAAGTGTAAAGGTTCCCATCTTTATATGCGGAGCAGTAGCTGAACCTGGGGTCTATTATGTTGAAAAGAGTGCCATTGTCAATGATGTTGTACTAATGAGCGGCGGATTTACAAGTGAGGCAGACAGTACTTATTTAAACCTAGCCAGTATCATTTTGCCTAATCAGAAAATATATATTCCTAAAATCGGCGAAGAAATTGACAAAAAGATAAATTCATACGACAATATAGAAGTAGGCGTAAATCAAGAAATTCAAATAAATGGTCAAAAAGCTAATGGAAATCAGAATACCCAGCAAGGGCTTATCAATATTAATACTGCAACTGAAAAGGAACTTCAGACACTTTCAGGAATCGGAGAAGTTAAAGCTAAGGCGATTATTGAATACCGCACAAGTACAGGACGCTTCAAGTCGATAGATGAACTATGTAATGTTTCGGGGATTGGCAGTAAAACATTAGAAAAAATCAAACCATTTATTACGATATAAAAGGAGGCCAAGAAGGATGAAAAATAAAATATTAGTTGTAGATGATGAAAAACTCATTGTAAAAGGCATAAAATTTAGTTTAGAACAAGAAGGCTGGGAAGTAGATGCAGCTTATGATGGAGAAGAGGCGCTTAATTATGTAAGAAACGATAAGTATGACGTCATGATATTAGATGTTATGCTTCCCAAATATAATGGGCTTGAAGTATGTCAGCTGGTTAGGGAGTTTTCAACTATTCCGATCATTATGCTTACTGCTAAAGGAGAAGATATGGATAAAATTATGGGGCTTGAATATGGTGCTGACGATTATGTTACAAAGCCATTTAATATTCTAGAACTTAAGGCCAGGATAAAGGCCATTTTAAGAAGATCAACCCATGTGGAAAAAGAACCTAATAAAAAGATTATTGAAGTAGGGGATCTGCGGTTGGAAGTAAACAGCCGGCGTGTTTTCATAAAAACTCAGGAAATTAACCTTACAGCTAAAGAATTTGACATGTTGGAGCTTTTTGCAACACACCCTGGAAAAGTATACAGCCGAGATCAGCTGCTTGATACAATATGGGGACATGAATATCCAGGAGATGTAAGAACTGTAGACGTTCATGTCCGTAGATTAAGAGAAAAAATAGAGCCAAGTCCGGGACAGCCTGAATACATCTATACGAAGTGGGGGGTAGGTTACTATTTTAAAGATTAAAATGAAGTGGTTTCAAAGTTTAAGATGGAGGTTGTTTATTTTATTTTTTATTGTCAGCTATTTGCCTCTTACCATTTTTTCTACTGTTTTGCTTGGTAGAATGGAGACCTATTTTATTAAAAAAAGTGAGCTTGAGTGGTTAAGCAAAGCAAACGGCATTGCCATGCAGATTAAAGAAGCTAATTATTTAAAAGAAAATAAGAACTATAATCTTTTTAAATCACTGATAAAAAGCAGAAGTCATGAAAAAGATTTAAACTGCAGAATTGTAGTAGTAGATAATCTAGGATTTGTTGTTGCTGATTCCAGCGGGACAGCACTTAATAAAACGATAATGAATCAACAAGTTTTTTCAGCTCTTAGTAGGCAGGATAAAGCAGAAAAAGCACCAGATGCCCATATTATGACTGCGGCAGTATCGGTAGTAGATAAGGATGACAAAAACAAAGTACTAGGGGCTGTTATCTTATCAGCAAATATTGATGATATTTATAGTTCTCTGGACACAATGAAAAGTCAGGTTTACCTGCTTTCTTTGGCTACTAGTTTATTTACGGGACTTCTTAGTTTTATAACTTCATCGTTTATTACAAAGCCGCTTAAAACCTTGATGAAGTTTGTACAGCGTATTACACGCGGTCAATTAGAACAAAAGGTAGATGTTGTAGGCAAAGATGAGATTGCTGAACTAGGCAATGCTTTTAACCACATGGCTGAGCAGCTGCAGCAGGTCGAACAATCAAGACAGGAATTTGTTTCAAATGTGTCCCATGAGCTTAAAACACCATTGTCGTCTATTAAAGTACTTACAGAATCACTTATTTTCCAAGATAATGTTCCAGTGGAAATGTATCAGGAATTTTTTCAGGATATCAACTCAGAAGTGGATAGACTTAACAACATTATTTCAGATTTATTAACACTTGTAAGACTGGATCAACGGGAAATTCCAATGAATATTACAAGTGTAGATTTAAATGAAATGACTCAAAATATACTCAAGCGGCTTATTCCGCTTGCTAAGAAAAAAGAAATAAAACTTGTTTATGAAAGTCACAAAGATATTACGGCTGAAATTGATGAAGTTAAATTTACATTGGCACTTTCAAATTTGATAGAAAATGCAATTAAATACACACCTAGCGGAGGAGATGTAAAAGTCATTATACAAAGTGACCTGCAGGATGCTTTTATTACTATACAAGATACTGGAATCGGCATTGCAAAGCAGGAGCAGTCTAAAATATTTGAGAGGTTTTATAGAACTGATAAAACAAGGAACAGGGAAACAGGCGGAACAGGTCTTGGCCTCGCTATAACTTATAAGACAATTGTAATGCACAATGGGTCAATACAAGTAGAAAGCGAAGAAGGTGAAGGGTCTACATTTATTGTACAAGTCCCACTACGCCATACATGGGAAGGAGTAGTTAGATGAAAATAAAAAAGACAGCTATAGCAGTTATGCTGCTATTTATACTACCCCTTATTCTGGCTTCTTGTAATAAGAATTTACCCCAAGGAAAAGTAAAAGATACTGTTACGGTATACTTTGCAGATTATGGGAGAGGGAGCCTTTTTTCTGAAAACATCCCTATAGATTATGACGAAATAAAGACCAATCGGGATAAGACTCAGTTTATTATTAATGCTTTACGTAAAGGGTCTCAGTCTACGGCTATACAAACTAATGTGGATATGCCTATTCAAGAGGTTAATTTGGATGACCGACTGGCGTATGTACTTTTTGATAAGCAGTACAATCAATTAAGTTCACAAGAACAGATGGGGATTAGAGCTTCACTCGTTTATTCGCTGACAGAGTTAAGTTTTATAGAACGGGTGGAATTTTTTGTTGATGACACGCCGATTCTGAATATTAATGGACAAGCAATAGGGGCAATTTCGCGAAATGATATTATATTAAATGTACTTAATCCAAACCCACCAACAACGATTCAGACCGTTACGCTGTATTTCATTAGTTCAGATGGCAAGAGCTTGGTCAAAGAACAAAGAGATATTCAAGTTAATAATAGTATTGCTCTCGAGAGGTATATCATTGAAGAGCTGATTAAGGGCCCTAAGCAAGAAGGCATATTTCCGGCAATTCCAAAAGAAACCGTTATGAATGATATTAATACAAAAGAAGGTGTCTGCCAGGTTGATTTATCTTTTGATATAAAATCCAAGCATTTTACAACATCTGAAAGCAAAGCCCTTATGATTTATTCGATAGTTAATTCACTTACTGAATTAAACCGTATTCAAAAAGTAGCTTTTTTAATTGATGGAAAAAAAGAGATAGAATTCAGTAAGGATATAGATCTAAGTGAGTTTTTTGAAAGAAAGGAAGCTTTGATTGAATAAAATAAAAAGACCTGTCGTAAAAATGACGCTTTGGCTCATTATAGGTATTTTAGGGGGAACAGTGTATAAAGAGCATATACACCTTTTCCCTCTTTTTTTGTCTGCTGTAGGATTGATGCTGGCTATAAACAGTCAGCAAAGTTATCAAATAGCATTTTTATGGTTAAGTATACTGTGTTTCGGTTTAGTTATAGTTATTTTTCATCCAGTATACACAGATGAAAAGTATTTTTTAGAAAATGAGCAGCTTAAGGTAGAAGGCGAAGTCGTAAAGATTGCAGTAGGCAATTATAGTGATACCCTTACATTGCAGAAAGTTAAGATCGAAGTTCAAAATAAAATGCGTCCAATACGGGCTAAAATTACAGTTAGAATTCCAAAAAAACATGATCTGACACATCACGATAGAATTATAATAATAGGAACGGTTATAAGATCTCTGCCAAAAATGAATCCAAGCGATAAGGATTATATAAAATTTTTAAGAAGTCAAGGCGTTTCAGCGACGCTTCAAGCCGAAAGGATGAGTGTAAATAAGAAGTGTTCAAAAATTCATATGCCAGCAATAGACTTTTTGTCACGCGCTATTGATATGCTTTATGAGGGCAAAGACCAAGGGGTTATGAAGACTTTACTTATAGGTGATAAAGATGATTTATCAGATGATATTTATACAACCTATTCAAGAGCTGGCATTGGACATGTTTTAGCGATATCTGGTTTTCATATTGCACTCCTTATTTCTGTAATGCATGGTCTTTTGAGTTTTTTAGGAATACCTTATACCCCTAAATATTTATCGATTGGAGCTGTTATATGGATCTACGGTGTTTTAACAGGAGCCAGTATATCAACCCTAAGGGCTTGTATTATGGCCACCATCATCATAGCCGCAAGATGTATATGGGAGGAAGAAGACCTGCCAACCAGCTTGGCATTTGCTGCTGCAGTACTTCTTATTATAAATCCCTTCCAGCTGTATCAAGCAGGCTTTCAGCTTTCATTTACGGCTGTTGCAAGTTTATTGGCATGCCGACATATTCTCTCAGAATTAGAGCTTAGGGTCTCGAAAAAATGCTTTAAGATCCTTAGTCTATTTATGCCTTGGATAACTGTAACACTTGGCACTTATCCTGTTTTAGCGGTGCACTTTTATGAGATACCGTTTATCAGCAGTCTGCTTAATCTTTTTCTGATTCCAGTTTTTTCAGTTATAATTGTTCTAGGGTGGCTAAGTCTTGTTGTAAGTACTGTCAGTTTAAGCCTAGCACTGTTTACAGCCCAGCTGGTTGTCTTTTTTCTGAATATGACACAGTATATAGGGGAAAAGGTTTTAGCGGTGCCGCTTGCTACATTATGTACCGGAAAACCCGAATTTATCAGTCTCTTAATCTATTATGGATTATTAAATATAGTTTTTTTTGCAATAATAGGTTATATTAAAAAGGAAATATTCATGTATACGGCAGCTGCAGCAGCGGGGATGATCTTGCTTTTCGCTCAAATAACTCCAAACGCATTAGAATTAACTTATCTATATATTGGACAAGGAGATGCAGCAGTTATTCAAACACCAGGCAGAAATCTTATTATGATTGACGGAGGCGATTTCGGCAAAGGAAAAACATTGGAAAGATATGTGAAATACCGAGGGCATAAGACAATTTCCGCTTTTATTTTGTCCCATTCCGATGCTGATCATATAGGAGGCCTCATCGAATTATTAGATCAAGGGGTTAAGGTTAACCGACTATTTATTTCAAAATCAGATACATCAGATCTAATGAATGAGTTGCTCGATAAGTGCCGGAAACAAAAAACAACTGTTTATGCCGTTGGCAGCCAGGATGAGTTTTATATAGATAATATACAAATTCTTTTTTTAACCCCTTTTAGTACTCAAAAGTCTGGTGATAACAACAATAACTCCTTAGGGTGCCTGTTAAGGTATAAACACTTTTCGGCAGTATTTACAGGAGATATGGATCAAACTATTGAGCGTCAGATGAGTAAGCTACTTGATGCGGTTACTGTTTTAAAAGTCAGTCACCACGGATCCCGCACAGGAACGTCAGAAGAGTTGATTTTAAGAGCAAGACCGGAAATTGCAGTTATTAGCTGTGGTCTCAATAACCGATATAATCATCCTCATAAAAATACTTTAGATACACTTGGTAAATATCATATTAATCTGCTAAGAACGGATCAGCAAGGTGCTGTTTCTATTAGGACAAATGGCGAAGAAATGTCATACTATACACAGATAAAGGGGGACTCGTATGATAAAAAATCAAAATTCAGATAGATGCTACTTGCTTTTAGGAGAAGATCAATGGACTAAAAGCCAGTTTGTTTGTGAAATTAAAAATAAAATATTATCTTTAGGCAATGAAATGATGAACTATTTCGAGTTGAAAGACAAAGAAATAACTTTATCAAAGATTGCAGATAGTATAGAAACATTGCCATTTTTTGCAGACCAAAAACTAATCTATATTAAAGATTCGGGGTTTTTGAAAGCTGGAAAAAAAGAAGATACAGATAAATTTGAAACGCTTATTAAGACACTGCCTGAACATGTTGTGCTTATTATAGATGAAAAAGAAACAGATAAACGTAGCAAGTTATATAAGACAATTCATAGCTTATATACAGTTATTGTGTTTGACTATCCAGGAGAAGATAAAGTTTTTGAAATGCTGCGTAAGCAAGCTGCTGTACTTCAGCTTAATATAGATTCACATGTTTTAACCTATTTTTTAAGAAATATGCCTGAAGATATCGCTTATATAATGGGAGAATTCAATAAATTATGTGATTATGCAGGAACCCATAAAGTTACACAATCTGTAATTGATGCGGTGTGTATTTTTTCTTTAGAAAAAAGGATTTTTGAACTGGTTAAAAAAGTAGCTCAGCGTAACACAAAAGAAGCTTTTCAAATATATCATACGCTTATTGAAAGCAAAGAATCTCCCATCGGGATTCTTGTGTTAATTGCAAGGCAGTATCGTGTCATGCTTCAAGTTAAATATTTACTGAAAAACAAAATACCCTCAAAGGAAATTGCGAGCAAGTTAAAGCTTCCTTTTTTTGCATTAAAAGATCTAGCTGAACAAGTTAGACTTTATAGCTTCAAAGATCTTCAAGATATCTTAATAAAGTGCCTGGAAACAGATAAAGATATAAAAAGCGGAAAGATGGATGGCATAAAGCGTGTAGAAGTTCTCATTATGGAATGTCTGCATACAAATTAATACGCATAAAACAAAAAGACCTTAAGAGGTCTTTTTGTTTTATGCGTATTAATGATTAAGCAAGTGCATTCACTAATTTTGCAAGTGTAGATTTTTTGCGTGCAGCTGTTTTTTTGTGATAAATGCCTTTTGATGCGGCTTTATCAATAGCTTTAACAGCAGCTGTTAATGCTTGTTGAGCAACGCTTAAATCTTTTGCATCTGTAGCTAGAACTACTTTTTTAATTTGAGTCTTAACCGCTGAACGAATTGAACGATTACGAGCTGTTTTTGTTGCGATAACTTTAATACGCTTTTTTGCTGATTTAATATTTGCCATGAGATGGCACCTCCATTCATATTCTATGGACACGGTTTGGGGAATTATGAACGGTTATAAAACAAGTTCATTATACCTTGTTCTTGAGATTAAGTCAATGGATTAAAGCATATCTGCTGATGTATACCACGAAAAATAATGGTAAAGCTACTTAATATGAGCATAAGTTGTGTCAAACTCATAAGCTTAGGTAATGTCTAAATATAAGGAGAGAATCTATGAATAACAATAACGCTAATAAAAATTGGTATCCACGAACAGATTTAGCTATTGAAATCAGCAGCAGTTTAAAACTTAATCAAGATAAAGATTATCAAATTCCAGGAGTAGAAGTAAGTACGCAGCACATAGATGAATATGATATTAATCTAACCCATGTCATTGTCAAAGATGAAGAGGGTGAAAAAAACATGGGAAAACCTAAAGGAAAATATATTACTATTGAGTGTCCTAATATTAAGCATAATGATCCCGAAGCACATAAAGAAGTCATCAATCTTCTGGCAGGGTCTATAGCAGAGCTCCTTCCAGAAAGAAACAAAAAAGATCTTGAGGTATTGGTAATCGGACTTGGCAACCGCTTTGCAACGCCAGATACTCTGGGCCCTGAGGTTGCTAATAAAGTTCTTGTAACAAGGCACCTCCACCAAAAAATGCCGGAAGCTATAGATGATTCTGTATGCCGATTAAGCAGCTTTGCCCCAGGGGTTATGGGGCTTACGGGGATAGAGACAGCTGAAATTATAAGTGGTGTCAGCGAAAAAACCCAGCCGGACTGTATTATTGCAATTGATGCATTAGCAGCAAGAAGTACGTCAAGGATTAATTCGACAATACAAATTACAAATACGGGAATTTCTCCAGGAGCAGGTGTAGGGAATGCCCGAAAACAACTCAATGAGGAAACTATTGGATGTCCTGTAATCGCCATAGGCGTTCCAACAGTAGTTGATACTGCAACTTTAGTATCAGATGCCTTTGGACAACTGATTGCAAATATGCTGAAACAGGCTGAGCGCTCCGAAATTTATGAAATGCTTAAAGCTTTAAGCGACCAGGAGCAGTATGAACTGATAAGAGAGACCTTACTTCCAGAAGTTGCAGACTTATTTGTTACCCCAAAAGAAATTGATGAAGTTATTGAATACCTGACTAACATTATCGCAAATGGTATTAATATTGCTGTCCATCCAGGCATAACAATTGATGATATTAATAAATATACTTTTTAGTCATAAAACCTAAGACAAGGCTATACACTAGTAAAAAGTAATAGATTGGGGGATTGCCATGAAAAGTTTACATCGACTTTATTTAAATTTTAAAGCTTCTATGGCGGATTGTATTATAAAGCAAATTATTATTTATCTTTTTATTGCAATTTCCCTGTTTAATACCTTTTATCAAATGAATCAAAGATATACTTATTCTAATGCACAGATGTTTCTAAACAAAACACTGCCTGACTTTAGCGGAGAACTAGATGATACATTGTTTTTAAAAACTTTTTTCTATAATTGCACGAACATTATGCTAGGGGAGCCTGTTACATTTCTTACCCAGTCGATTCCGTATCTAAGGAGAAACGGAAATCTTGAGGGGGTTCCCAGCTATGATGTTCCAGGATATTTTGATGTGAGACAAAATGATGAATCTTTTATTTATATAGAGGAAAATGATTATGCGCCTAAACTGCCAAGTCTGAAGCAGGTCAGCTTATCTAAAGAAAATTATAAAAATCCTTATTATGTTCTTAAATACTTTATAACAGGAGATTCTACGCTTAAGATAGACAGCAGCTTTTTAAAGCAGTGGGATTTTTACAGCCTGATGAATAAGCCTTTACGCATTAATAGTGTTGATCACGGTCCTAAAATCTTAATTTTTCATACTCACGCGAGAGAAAAATATAAAGATGGTACAACCGTAGTTGATGTTGGAAAAAAACTTAAGAAGATATTTGAAGAAGACTACGGTTTGTCAACACTCCATGTTGTAAAAGAATTTTATGCTGATGATACGGCAAATGTAACAGGTGCCTATGAAATCATGGAAAAAAGTATTATAAAAATATTGAAAGATCATCCTTCCATTGAAATAGTACTTGATATACATCGAGACGGTGTCGCAGAAAATGTCCATCTTATGACCAATATTAACAATAAAGATACCGCTAAAATTATGTTTGTAAATGGCCTTTGTATGAATAGAGATTTAAATGGTGAAATCGTACAAAAAAAGGAGCTGGTTAATCCCTATATTAATGATAACCTGGCCTTTTCTATGCAGGCCCAAGAAATGGGCTATAAGTATTATCCCAATTTGATGAAAAAGGTATATTTGAAAGAATACCGCTATAGCTTACATATGAAACCTTTATCGCTGCTTGTCGAAATAGGTGCGCAGACTAATACAGGAGAAGAAGCACTGAATGCAGCAGATCCACTTGCTAATATTATTGCAAAAGTCATTGAAAAAGATTGATAGCAAAATAAACCCTATGCTATAATACAATTTATGATAAGATAATATAGAATTCACATCATGTACCATCGTTAATAAATTAAATGTAAAGATGAGAAATCTATATGCATACCAATACACAAAAGAAATGAGGAGGGGCAGCATGTCTCTTTCAATACAACAAAAAATAAGAAATTTTTGCATTATTGCACATATTGATCATGGCAAGAGTACGCTTGCAGATCGTATTATCCAAATGACAGGTACACTTACTGCAAGAGAAATGCAGGAACAGGTACTTGACAATATGGACCTTGAACGTGAAAGAGGAATTACTATCAAGTCCCAAGCCGTAAGGCTTGTTTATCACGCACAAGATGGTGAAGAGTATATTTTTAATTTAATTGATACACCCGGACATGTGGACTTTAACTACGAAGTATCCAGAAGTCTTGCGGCCTGTGAAGGAGCTATTTTAGTTGTTGATGCAGCCCAGGGCATAGAAGCACAAACACTGGCTAATGTTTATTTGGCGCTTGAGCATAATCTTGAGATTCTGCCTGTAATCAATAAAATTGACCTGCCCAGTGCAAACCCGGAGGCAGTTAAAGCACAAGTCGAAGATGTTATCGGACTTGATGCAAGCAGTGCGCCTCTTATATCAGCTAAAACAGGCCTTAACGTTGAAGATGTTCTCGAGCAGATTGTAAAAATTGTTCCTCACCCATCTGGGGATGCCGCATCACCTTTAAAAGCACTGATTTTCGACTCGCTGTATGATCCTTATAAAGGCGTTATTGTTTTTTGCCGCGTTAAGGAAGGAACAGTAAAAAAAGGCATGAAGATCCGCATGATGGCGACTAAGGCTGAATTTGAAGTAGTAGAGGTAGGAACATTTGGGGCGGGTCAATTTTGGCCTACGAATGTGTTAGGGCCTGGAGAAGTTGGATACCTTACAGCAAGTATTAAAAATGTAAAAGATACTAGTGTTGGGGATACTGTAACAGATGCAGCAAACCCTGCCAGTGGACCGCTTCCAGGTTACAAAAAAGCAAACCCTATGGTTTACTGCGGTTTATATCCTGCTGACGGCTCAAAATACGGAGACCTAAGAGACAGCCTTGAGAAATTACAGCTTAATGATGCAGCTTTAGTATTTGAACCTGAAACATCCATTGCTCTTGGATTTGGATTCCGATGCGGCTTTTTAGGGCTGCTGCACATGGAAATTATTCAAGAAAGACTTGAGAGAGAATACAACCTTGATCTTGTTACAACAGCGCCTAACGTTATTTACAAGGTTCACCAGACAAACGGTGAAGAGATACAACTTTCTAATCCTGCAAACCTTCCGGATCCATCACAAATTAAGTATATGGAAGAGCCTATGGTGAAGGCTCAAATTATTGTGCCCTCAGAATATGTAGGGGCTGTTATGGACTTGTGTCAAGACCGAAGAGGGGTTTATCTGGGCATGGAGTATTTAGAAGCTACGCGAACTGTATTAACGTACAATCTGCCGCTTAATGAGATTATTTACGACTTTTTTGATGCACTCAAGTCTAGGACAAGAGGGTATGCCTCCTTTGATTATGAACTGACTGGTTATGCACAGTCAAAGCTTGTTAAATTAGATATTTTAGTTAATAAAGAAATCGTGGATGCTCTTTCACTGATTGTACATGAAGAAAAATCAGTAGAGAAAGGCCGTAAAATAACTGAAAAACTAAAAAAAGAAATTCCAAGGCATTTATTTGAGATTCCTATTCAAGCTGCTATCGGCAATAAAGTAGTTGCAAGAGAGACGATTAGTGCAATGCGTAAAGATGTTCTTGCAAAATGCTATGGAGGAGATATTTCGCGTAAAAGAAAACTTTTAGAAAAGCAAAAAGAAGGTAAAAAACGTATGCGTCAAGTAGGAAATGTAGAAGTGCCTCAAGAAGCATTTATGAGTGTACTTAAACTTGATGAATAGAGGGATTATAATGAAGATAGGATTATATATTCACATACCATTCTGCGTTTCAAAATGCTATTATTGTGATTTTTTATCCTTTGCAAGACCTGAGATGCAAGAGGCGTATACATCAGCACTTATTAATGAAATAAAGAACTATGCTGCGCTTCTTGGGAAACATTATACGGTACAATCCTTATTTATTGGTGGAGGCACGCCGACAGTGCTTCCACCCGTTTTATTGGACAAAATCTGTATGGCACTCATTCAGCACTTTCAAATCGCTCCTGATGCCGAGTGGACAATTGAAGCTAACCCAGGTACTGTTACGAATGACCATGTTCGAATCATTAATACTTATCCCATAAGCCGTATAAGCCTCGGGCTTCAGTCTACCCATAACAGTCTTTTGAAAAGCATCGGACGCTGTCATACATTTGAAGATTGGCATAGAAGTTATTCACTTATAAAAACAAACACTTCCTGTGATTTGAATGCGGATATTATGTTCGCTCTTCCTTCTCAAACCTATGAAGCGTTTCAAGATACGCTTAAAATACTTACGACCTATCCGCTTGAGCATCTTTCTCTTTATTCACTTATTATTGAAGAAGGGACCAAGTTTGGAAGGCTTTATGATGTTGGGGAACTAATCGGCTGTGATGAGCATCAGGATCGCCAAATGTATCATCATGCTAAAGCTTATTTAAAGGATAAAGGCTACCAGCAATATGAAATATCTAATTGGGCAAAGACAGGAAAAGCGTGCAGGCATAACATTCTCTATTGGAAACGCGAACCGTATATCGGCTTAGGACTTGGAGCACACTCGTTTTTTGAAGATACCAGATACCATAATGAGGAGCAGATTGAAAAATACATTCAGGCAGATGGCTGTTTAAAAGTATTACAGATTGATCATGAAATCATTACAAAGGCAATGGCTATGCAGGAATTTATGTTTTTAGGACTGCGTATGACACAAGGCATCAGTATAGATGCTTTTAGCAGACAGTTCGGAGTGGACTTATTTGATATTTACGAAAATCCATTAAATAAGTGGATAAAACATCATGTCCTTGTAAAAAATAATGACAGTTTGAGACTTTCAGATTACGGTATGGATGTATGCAATGAGGTTTTTAGTTCCTTTTTATAATTGCAAAAATTATTTATTATTATATTGACATATTAAAAAAATAATGATATCTTTATTTTGTAGTTAGCACTCATGAGCGATGAGTGCTAACAAAATAGAAGGAAGTGATGTTATGGACATGAATGAAAGAAAAGTTAAAATACTTGAAGCTATCATTCGTGATTATATACAAACGGGTGATCCAGTCGGTTCAAGAACGATTTCTAAAAAGTATGGTTTAGGAATTAGCTCTGCTACTATTCGAAATGAAATGGCAGATCTCGAAGAATTAGGGTTTATCATGCAGCCCCACACTTCCGCAGGCAGAATACCTTCAGATAAGGGGTATAGATTGTATGTAGATAATCTAATGGAACGCAGGAATATTCATCCTGATATGGAACGTATTATAGCTGAGATGATTAAACAAAAAATAAGCCGAATAGATATGCTGGTCGAAGAGACTGCACGGCTTATTTCAATGCTCACTAATTATGCAACTATTGCATCATCTATGCCTATTACGCAGGTAAAGATTAAGCATCTGCAGCTTGTTCCAATCGATGAAAAGAGCGTTGCATGTGTTATTGTAACAGATACAAATATTGTTAAAAATCATGTGATTCGAACACCTAAAGAACTGGATTTCAATTTGTGTATGATTTTAACTAATATTTTAAATGAGTCTTTAAAGGGAACAACGCTTAACGAGATTAGTCTTGATAAAATCAGATTATCTATTGAAGAGAAAATGAAAGAATATAGCGATATCGCATCCAGTGTTTTAGATGCTATTGATGATACCTTAAGAACTGAAGATGTTCCTGATATATTTGTTCGAGGAGCCAATAATATTTTGGATTTTGAAGCATTCAGCAATAAAGAAAAGACCAGGGAAATTTTGCAGCTCTTTGAGGAGAAGCTGCATCTTGTTAAGCTTTTAGATCATGATCCAAAACACCGAACGACAATTCGAATAGGGGCTGAAAATATCTTTAGTCCTATGAAAGACTGCAGTATTATTACAACAAGCTATACAATAGGAGACTATACCCTTGGCAATATAGGCATTATTGGCCCGACGCGGATGGATTATGGTCAAGTTGTATCAGTTCTGGAGTATGTTACAACACATATTACAAATATGCTTAATGAATATAATGATTCATAATGCAGAAAGGGTGAAAACATGGAAGAAAACAAAACAGTTCTTGATGCTGATAATGAAGCAGCTGGTGAGGGCAGTCTATCTGATGTGCAGGAAGAAACTACATTAGAAGATGAAGCAGAAGCTGCAAAAGAGAAGGGGTATGAAGGAACAAATGAAGCAGGTGATGAAAGCCTGAAAGGGGAGCACACAGAAGACAAAGCAAGTGAATATTTAGATAGGCTGCAGAGGCTGATGGCTGAATTCGATAACTTTAGAAAGCGCAGCCAAAAAGAGAAATCAGATGCTTATGATTATGCCGTTGCTAACACACTTACTGAACTGCTTCCTGTTATAGACAATTTTGAACGTGCGCTCAAAGTAGAGACGCAGGATAAAGCTTTCTATGATGGTGTAACAATGATTTACAAACAGTTTTTAGGCATTTTAGAGAATATGAATGTAACTGCAATTGAGGCAAAAGACCAAGTGTTTGATCCAAATCTTCATAATGCTATTTTGCATATTGAAGATGAAAACTATGGAGAAAATGTAGTGGTCGAAGAACTTCAAAAAGGTTATTTATATAAAGAAAAAGTTATTAGACATAGTATGGTTAAAGTAGCTAATTAATCGTTAGGAGGATAATATCATGGGAAAAATTATAGGTATTGACTTAGGTACAACAAATTCATGTGTTTCAGTTATGGAAGGTGGAAAGCCCGTTGTTATTGTAAATGCTGATGGGGGCAGAACTACTCCTTCAGTAGTAGGTTTCACAAAATCAGGCGAACGTCTTGTAGGTGATGTTGCAAAACGTCAAGCTATTACAAATCATGACAGAACAGTTATGTCTATTAAAAGACATATGGGAACAAATTATAGAGTAAATATTGATGGCAAAGATTTTTCACCTCAAGAAATCTCAGCCATTATACTTCAAAAACTTAAAGCCGATGCAGAAAGTCATTTAGGTGAATCCGTAACAGAAGCTGTTATTACTGTTCCAGCTTACTTTACTGACAGCCAAAGACAAGCAACAAAAGATGCTGGAAAAATTGCAGGGCTTGATGTAAAGCGTATTATTAACGAGCCTACAGCTGCTGCGCTTGCTTATGGCCTTGACAACGAGCATGAACAAAAAATCATGGTATATGACTTAGGCGGCGGGACATTCGACGTTTCTATCATTGATATTGGTGACGGCGTTATAGAAGTACTTGCAACAAGCGGAGATAATCATTTAGGTGGAGATGATTTTGACCAAAAGGTTATAGATTTCCTTGTTCAAGAATTCAAAAAGATGGAAGGCAATGATTTATCAACAGATAAAATTGCTATGCAAAGATTAAAAGAAGCAGCAGAAACAGCTAAAAAAGAACTGTCTTCAAAAACAAGCACATCTATTCTTATTCCATTCATCTGTGAAGGTAAAAGTTTAGATATTACGCTTACACGTGCAAAATTTGATGAACTTACAGCTGATTTAGTAGAACGTACAATGGGACCAGTAAGACGTGCGCTAGATGATGCGGGACTTAACGCATCTGAACTTGATAAAATATTGTTAGTAGGGGGTTCAACCCGTATACCAGCTGTACAAGATGCTGTTAAGCGTATTACCGGAAAAGACCCATTTAAAGGCATCAATCCAGATGAGTGCGTTGCAATAGGGGCAGCAATTCAAGGCGGAAAGCTTGCAGGCGATGCAGGTGCCGGCGATATTCTGCTTCTTGATGTTACACCGCTTTCACTTGGTATTGAAACTTTAGGAGGCGTAGCAACTGTACTTATTCCTAGAAACACAACCATTCCAACAAAGAAAAGCCAAGTATTCTCAACAGCAGCAGATAATCAGCCAGCGGTTGACATCCACGTAGTTCAAGGTGAAAGACCAATGGCGAGAGACAATAAAACACTTGGTAATTTTAAATTAGATGGTATTATGCCTGCAATGCGCGGCGTGCCACAAATTGAAGTAACATTTGATATAGACGCTAACGGTATCGTTAAAGTTTCAGCAAAAGATTTAGGTACTGGCAAAGAGCAACATATTACGATTACTGCAAGTACTAACTTAAGTGATGACGAGATCAACAGGGCTGTACAGGAAGCTGAAAAATTTGCGGAAGAAGACAAAAAACGCAAAGAAACAATCGATGTTAAAAATGAAGCCGAAAGCATGGTATTCCAAACTGAAAAAATGTTAAAAGATATGCAAGATAAACTTGATCCAAGTGATAAAGCAAAAGTAGAGGAAAGTCTTAACAAGTTGAAAGATCTTAATAATAAATTTACTGTAGAAACAATGACAGAGGCTGATGTGACAGAACTCAAAACTGCAAAAGAAGAATTAACAAACGTTTTCTACGCAATATCAGAAAAACTTTATAGTCAAGCAGCTCCAAATGCTGAGGGTGCTGATATGAATGCAGGAGCAGGCAGTGCTCAAAATGATGATGTAATTGATGCTGATTTTAAAGAAGAATAATAATGCAGCAAACGGTCAAAGAGCATAACTCTTTGGCTGTTTCTGTGTTAATCTTTGAAAAATTCCCTAAGATGTAGTAAGATATATAAATGAGATTTCGAAAAATGCGATATGGGCGGTGAAATGCGTGGAAAAAAGAGATTATTATGAAGTTCTTGAAATATCCAAAGGAGCTCAGGATGCTGATATCAAAAAAGCCTATAGAAAACTTGCAAAAAAGTATCACCCTGATGCCAATCCTGATAATAAAGCAGCTGAAGCTAAGTTTAAAGAAGTTACAGAAGCTTATGAGGTGCTTAGTGACGAGCAAAAACGTGCAGCTTACGATAGATATGGACATAGCGCTTTTGATCAAAGCGGCGGAGCAGGTGGTTTTGGAGGATTTGATGCTGACTTTGATATGAATGATATCTTTGGAAGTGTATTTGGAGATATATTTGGCGGAGGAGGGCGCAGAAGACAAAGTGGACCGCGGCCTGGAGCAGATATCCGTCAGACGATACAAGTTACTTTTGAAGAAGCGGCATTTGGGTGTGAAAAAGACATCGCTGTCAATGCCTCCGAAACCTGCGGTACGTGTCACGGTAACAAAGCTAAACCTGGAACCAGTCCAGTAAGCTGCAGTAAGTGCGGCGGTGCCGGTCAAATACGTGTAACCCAAAGAACAATTCTTGGTGCAATGCAAAGTGTACAGACATGTGATGCATGCCATGGCGAAGGAAAAATTGTAAAAGAACCCTGTTCAAATTGTCATGGCCAAGGCAAAATAAGAGTTCAAAAGAAAGTAACAGTAAGTATTCCTGCCGGAATCGACCATGGTCAGACCTTAAGAGTCTCGGGTAAAGGTGAAGTAGGGGACATTGGAGCACCTCCAGGAGATCTTCTCATAACAATATCCATTAAGCCTCATCAAGTTTTAGAAAGAAGAGGCAATGACGTTTACATGAGAATGCCTGTAAGTTTTGCACAGGCAGCACTTGGAGCTGAACTTTCAATTCCTACATTAGATGGCAATGTAAAGTTTGCCATACAACCTGGAACACAGACTTCTACAACCTTCAGATTGCAGGGCAAAGGTATTCCAAGCATACGAAACAAAAAGTACCGCGGCGACCAGTATGTAGAGGTCTATATCGTAGTTCCTAAAAACCTTACTGAAAAACAAAAAAGTATCCTTAAGGAATTTGAAGCTGAGACAGGTGATCAGACAGAAGAGTCAAAAAAGGGATGGCAAAATTTGTTTAAGAAAAAATAACTGTTTAAAAACTTCCTTTTGAAGGCCTATTTAAAAGGAAGTTTTTTATAATATTATGCCTATTAACTGAGGATGCCTTGGACGTGAAAAGCTTGCTTAAATAAAATTGCTGTCATATAATTTAAATAACTTATACATTGGAGATGAATCTATGAACTGGTTAGAAGTAACGATCTTTACTTCAAAAGAGGGGCTTGAGATTGTAACAGGTATTTTATTGCAACTGGGTGTAACAGGTTTTGTCATACAAGATCCAGATGATTTTGATGAATTTATGACTCAAAAGGGGACCACCTGGGACTATATGGATGAAGATGTCGAGAAATTAAAAGATATTGATACGAACATTAAAATTTACTTGCCTGATAATATGCAGGGGAATGAAATATTTATTGAATTAAAGAACGCTTTAAAAAGACTGAAAGCTGCTGATGAAGATGATGCCTATGGCCAACTGACAGTAAGCCTAGGCAATGTTAACGAAGAAGACTGGGCCAATAATTGGAAGCAGTACTTCAAACCCTTTGCAGTCGGCGAAAAGTTTATCATTAAGCCATCATGGGAATACTATAATGAGCAGACTGACCGAATGATTTTAGAAATAGATCCTAACTCAAGTTTTGGCACAGGACAGCATTATACAACACAGCTTTGTATTGAACAGCTGGAAAAACGAGTAACTGCGCAAAGTTCTGTGTTAGATATGGGATGTGGCAGCGGTATTCTTTCCATTGCAGCGGTATTACTTGGCGCCAAAAGCGTAATTGCTGTAGATATTGATCAAAATTCAACAGAGATTGCAAAGGAAAACTTTAATAAGAATGCTATAGAACCCAAGGTTTTTGATGTATATTGCGGAAATGTTATTGAAGATGATGAATTTGCAAAAAAACTTCAAGCTAATCAGTACGATCTTATAGTAGCTAATATTGTGGCAGATGTTATTTTACTGATGAAAGATATATTTGCAGGATTGCTAACATCTAATGGCGTGCTTATTGCTTCAGGAATTATTGGTGAAAGAGCAGATGAAGTTAAAGAAGCATTAATCACTAGTGGCTTTAGTGTAATAGAAGTTACTGAGAAAAATGATTGGGTCGCAATTACTGCATATTTAAAATAGTTTAGTATGAAAAGGAAAAATTATGGCAAAATTTTTTGTAAACAAACAGGCAATTTATGATGGGCATATCCAGCTAACAGGCACAGATGTCAATCATATCAAAAATGTGCTCAGGTTAAGTGAAAACAAAGAAATTTTAATTAATGATAGACAAGGCAAGGATTACAAGTGTATAATAAAAAAAATGGATACAGATGCCATATGTGCTGAAATTAAAGAAATTTTAATATGCGAGACAGAACCTTCAGTTGATACGATTCTTTTTCAATCCCTTATTAAAGGAGAGAAGATGGAGTTTGTCATACAAAAGAGTGTTGAGATCGGCGTTACCAAAATAGTACCCATATGTACCGAAAGGTGCGTTGTAAAAATTGAATCAGCCAAGAAAATTCAGTCCAAACTAGACAGATGGAATAAGATTTCTGAAAGTGCTGCAAAACAAAGTAAAAGAGGAATGGTTCCAGAAGTTCTTACTCCTATGTTATTTAAAGAAGCAATAGCCTATTCAAAAAACAATTGTGAGATTTCATGTATCCCATTTGAGAATGAACATACTCATCATATTAAAGCTTTCTTAAACACATCCCTTTATCAGTCTATAGGCATCTTTATCGGTCCAGAAGGCGGTTTTACAGAAGAAGAAATAGCATTTGCCAAAATGGAAGGGCTTGCGCCTATTACTCTCGGCAAAAGAATATTACGAAGCGAAACGGCAGGATTAGTTGTACTTGCTAATATTATGTACGAAATGGGTGGTATTTGACAATGAATGACGTAACTTTTCTAGTAGTGGATGATGCAATATTTATGAGAACCGTACTTAAGAAAATGCTTTCTGAAGCAGGATTTAAAGTAGTTGGTGAAGCAGGAAACGGCCTTCAAGCTATAGAAATGGCAGAACAGTTAAAGCCTGATATTGTTACACTAGATATCACAATGCCTGAAATGGATGGCATTGAGGCCATCGACAAAATACTACAAGTAAGCCCAGATACAAAAATAATTATGTGTTCAGCTATGGGACAGCATTCAAAAGTTGTTGAAGCAATTAAAAGAGGTGCCAGAGACTTCATAGTGAAACCATTTGAAAAGACTCGTGTTTTGCAAGCTATTTACAATGTGATGAATAGATAAAAAATGAGGGGATAATACCCTCATTTTTTGTGTAAATGATAGATGAAAGAGGCATAGTGATGAAAGAAATCTATTTAGATAATGCGGCAACAACCAAACCGCTTCAAGAGGTTGCAGATGTTGTTGCAGATACGATGATCAATGTATATGGCAATCCTTCTTCGCTGCATAAAAAAGGTGTTGAGGCAGAAACTATTATCAAGTCGTCTAACGAATTTATATCCAAAATGATAGGGTGCGGGCAGGACGAACTCATTTATACATCAGGCGGTACTGAAAGTAATAATGCAGCAATCATAGGAATAAGTACTGCATACCACAGAACTGGAAACAGAATTATTACATCAGCTATTGAACATCCATCAGTGCTCGAAACCTTTAAGTATTTAGAGTCATTAGGCTTTGAAGTTGTTTCTGTTCCTGTTGACCGTGAGGGGTATATACAGACAGAAGCATTAGAAGAGGCTGTCAATCCTCAGACGATTCTCGTAAGCATTATGCATGTCAATAATGAATTGGGTACCGTTCAGAATTTGGAAAAAATCGGCCGATTAGTTAAGGTTAAAAATAGTGCGGCGTTTTTTCATGTAGATGCTGTGCAGTCTTTTGGGAAACTGCCTATTCATGTGAAAAAAGCTAAAATTGATCTTTTATCTGCAAGTGCACATAAATTTTATGGGCCGAGGGGAATAGGATTTCTTTATAAAGCAAAATCTACCCGCATAGTCCCCATTTTTTATGGAGGAGGACAGCAGAAAAACAACCGATCTGGTACAGAAAATGTGCCTGGCATTGCAGGTATGCTGGAAGCTTGCCGATATGTTCATGCAAATAGTAAGCAGCTTAGAACGCACTATTTGGAATGCAAGCATTATTTAGCACATCATATCCTTCATAACATTCCGGATACATTTGTGAATGGACCGGAAGCAGATCAAGGCGCCCCGCATATTTTAAATATTGGATTTAGGAATGTAAGAGCTGAGGTGCTTTTGCATGCACTTGAACAAAAAGGGATTTATGTTTCTTCGGGCTCAGCCTGCGCATCCAACAAAAAAGTGCATAGTCATGCGCTTGCTGCTATTGGGAATAAAAAGGACGACTTTGATAATGCAATAAGATTTTCTTTTGGACTCGAGACGAATAAAGAAATGCTGGATAAAACAGCAGCCGTTTTAAAAGAACAAGTTGAATTGCTTCGCAGATATACATTAGGAGGAAAACGCCCATGAAAAAAGTATTTTTAGTAAAGTATGGCGAAATTGCTATTAAAGGCAAAAATAGATATTTATTTGAAAATAGATTAGTAGATACAATCAAAAAAAGCGTGAAAACTTTAGGGGATTTTAGTGTAAAAAAAGAACAGGGAAGGATTATGGTTGAACCTTTTCAGGATGCTGTAATTGATGAACAGGCTATTATTGATAAGTTATCCAGAATTTTTGGCATTGTAGGCATAGCCTATGGACTTAAAGATGAAGAAATATCTATGGAAGCCGTTAAAAGACTTGCCTATGAACATATGAGAAATGAATGTGCAGATAAAAAACTAACTTTTAAAGTCGAGACGAGACGGGCGGATAAGCGATTTCCACTTAATTCCATGGAAATCAGTGCGCAGCTGGGTGCATATCTTTTAGATAAATTAGGAGACTCGGTAAAAGTTGATGTGCATCATCCTGATGTACTTTTGATGGTAGAATTAAGAAACAGTACCTATGTTTACTCGACTACTTATAAAGGCGCAGGCGGAATGCCTTATGGAACAAATGGACAAGCAACGCTTCTTTTATCTGGAGGCATTGACAGTCCTGTTGCTGGATGGATGGTTGCAAAACGCGGCGTTGAAATAGATGCTGTTTATTTTCACAGTCCGCCTTATACCAGTGAAAGAGCTAAAGAAAAAGTGGTTGACCTGGGGAGAAAAGTTGCTCAGTATACTGGCGGCATGAAAGTGCATATCGTTCCATTTACAGAAATCCAAATGATGATTTATGAAAAATGTCCCCATGTGCAGCTGACGCTTATTATGAGAAGAATAATGATGCAAATAGCCGAACGCATCGCAAAAATGAACGGCAGTATGGCGCTGATAACAGGCGAAAGCATTGGTCAGGTTGCCAGTCAGACTATGCAGAGCTTAGTTGTTACAGACAGTGTAGTGACAATGCCGGTATTTCGTCCTTTAATTGGATTTGATAAAGAAGAGATCGTACAGATTTCTAAAAAAATTGACACGTATGAAACATCTATTTTACCTTATGAGGACTGCTGTACGATATTTGTTCCTAAACATCCTGAAACTAAACCAAGACTGGATATTATTGAACATTCAGAACAAGTTTTATCAGATACGCTTGAAGATATGATTGTAAGTGCAATAAGCCAGATGGAAATTGTACAAATAATTTAAAAGTCCATAAAATATGGACTTTTAAATACATGCTATTCATTAATAAAAGCATTAAGTTTTTCAATAATTTCATCAGCGTAGCTGTCGTTATAAATATCCAGACGAAGCGGTTTGCTAAGATCAAGGCTGAAAATCCCCATGATGGACTTGGCATCAATAATATAACGGCCTGATGATAAATCAAAATCTCCGTCATAAATATTTATCAGATTAACAAACTGTTTTACTTTTTCAATTGAATTAAGTGAAATAGTAACTGACTTCATTTTTAACCTCCTAACCCTATTATATTTATTATAGTTATAATAGTCACAAAAATATATTAAAATATTTTTAAGATACTTGTATAATATATTTTGAAGAGATAATTGTCAATAAGAAAGAGGTGAAACCTTGAGAAAAGTAGCATTCTATACTTTGGGGTGCAAGGTCAATCAATATGATACAGAAGCGGTTTTAGAAGATTTCAAAGCAGCAGGTTATGAAATCGTAAACTTTAATGACTATGCAGATGTTTATGTTGTAAATACCTGTACCGTTACCCATTTAAGTGATAGAAAATGTAGACAAATGCTTAGAAAGACAAAGAAAATTAATCCTTTAAGTCTTTTAGTTGCTATGGGATGCTATGCTCAAATAGCAAGTGATGAAATTAAAGATCAAATAAAAGAAATAGATATTATAGTAGGAACTAATAACCGCAGTCAAATTGTTAATCTGGTTCAGGAATATAATCATGAAAATAAGGAAGACTTTAACATAGTATCTGATATTATGCAGGTTGATGCGTTTGAAGAACTTAAAATATCTGATATGGGCGAGCGGACAAGAGTTTATCTCAAAGTACAAGAAGGGTGTAATAATTACTGCAGTTATTGTATTATTCCTTACGTAAGGGGTAAAATTAGAAGTAGAAAAGAAGCTCAGGTTATTGAAGAAGCTATAAGACTATCTAAAATAGGTTATAAAGAAATTGTTTTAACCGGAATACATGTAGCCTCTTATGGGAAAGATTTAGGTAATACAAATTTGATTGAGCTTTTGAAAAAAGTTCATCAAATTGACGCTGTTGAACGTATACGAATGAGCTCAATAGAGCCTGGAGTGATTACAGATGCTTTTATTGAAGCCATTCAGGCAATGCCGAAACTCTGCAGACATTTTCATCTATCGCTTCAAAGCGGCAGTGATACGGTATTAAAAAGAATGAATAGAAAATATACAAAAGCAGAATATAAAAAAAGTGTTGATAGGCTGAGAAGTATATGGCCGGATGTTGCAATTACGACTGACATTATTGTTGGCTTTCCTAGTGAAAGCGACGATGAATTTCAAGAAACCCTCGATTTTGTCAAAGAAATAGGTTTTAGCCAAATTCATATCTTCCCGTTTTCTCCGCGTTCTGGAACTCCGGCAGCTGTTATGGAAGGACAAGTTACTGCTCATACTAAAGATCAAAGAGTAAAAGCTTTGAGCAGCGTAGAAAAAAAACTTCGTTTTTCCTTCATGGAAAAGCATTTAGGCAAAGAAGCAGAAGTACTTTTTGAGGGCTATGAGTATAACATACTAACAGGTTATACGAGCAATTATCTCAAAGTCCACGCTCTAAGTGACATAGATTATGAAAATACCATAAAAACTGTTAAGATTAATGCAATAGAAAACGATACTTTAGCAGGAACTATCGCTCACTAAGTAAAGTTTTAATATTTTGTAATTGTATAAAGTTTTATTTTGTATTATGATATACTTAAAGACATAGGTGTAAGTATTGGAAGGTGAAATAAATGACAAATATTAATGAAACCATGCAATTTCATTTAGAAAACTTAGAAAAAGCCTCAACTCGTGAAATATTAATGGAGGTTTACACGGCACTTAAGGAAAAGGGGTATAATCCGATCAATCAAATAGTAGGCTATATTATGTCTGGAGACCCAACCTATATTACAAGCCACAACGGTGCAAGGAATAAGATTCGTAAATTAGAAAGAGATGAGATATTAGAAGAATTAGTTACCTGCTATTTGAAACAATAAAAAGTTGGCTGTAGGGGCTTACTCTACAGCTTTTTTATAGGAGGATCATGTGCGTATATTAGGTTTAGATTTCGGCACAAAAACAACAGGTGTAGCAGTTAGCGACCCCTTTGGCTGGACTGCCCAAGGACTTGAGATTATAAGAAGGCAAGAAGAAGATCATTTAAAGCCTACTTTAGCGAGGTTAGGCGAATTATGTTCAGAATACAAAGTAGAAAAGATTGTTCTTGGCCTTCCTAAAAATATGAATAACTCAATAGGTGAAAGAGGTGAAAGAACACTGCAATTTAAAGAAAAGCTGGAAGCAAAACTTAAACTTCCTGTAGTTGTATGGGATGAAAGATTAAGTACCGTCGCTGCTGAAGGATTTCTTTTAGAAGCAGATGTAAGCAGAAAAAAGAGAAAACAGGTGATTGATAAGCTAGCTGCGACCATTATTTTACAGAATTATTTGGATTCGCTACGCTAATGGCCTACTGATTTTAAATAATGAGAAGGGAATTTTTTATGGAACAAATAAAGTTTTTTGATGAGACAACAGGTGAAGAAATCTTATTTGAGGTAATGGACGAATTAGTTCTTGAAGGTCATAAATTTATTTTAGTTGTAGACAGCGAAGATGTTGCAACTATCTTAAAAGAAGTGAGCGAAGCCGGGGAAGAAGTTACTTATCAGCTTATTGAAGATGAAGAAGAGTTTAAAAAGGTCGCGGTTGAATTTATGACCAATGAGGATTATGACATTGAAATATAATATATAAAGATATACAAGGGGCTGAAGTGAGTTGAATACTGCAATATTTAAGGAACGTTTAAAAGAACAAGGCTGCAAGCTGACAACACAGCGCAGAAGCGTATTAGATGTTTTAATTGAACATTGTGATGAACATTTATCTACAGAAGAAATCTACGCTAAGGTAAAGAAAAGTTATCCTGAGATTGGACTCGCCACAGTATATCGAACTGTTCAATTATTTGAAGATATGGGGATTATAGACAGGCTTAATTTTGATGATGGATGTAGCAGATTCGAGCTTGCATCTAATGATACTGTTCATCATCACCATCATTTAATCTGCGAAGGATGCAATAAGGTTTTTGAAGTTGAAAATGACTTGTTGGATGAAATAGAGTCTGAAATAGAAAAGAAATATCATTTTAAAATACACGACCATAATCTGATGTTTTATGGTCATTGTAAAGAATGCATGAAGAAAATAGGTGAATCATAATCACTAAATATATACGGAGGTGTAGTTTTGGTACCAAGAAAAACAAGGAGTAAATTACGTGTCATTTCGCTGGGAGGACTTGGTGAAATTGGAAAAAATATGACCGTATTCGAATGCGAAGATGATATTCTTGTAGTCGATTGCGGCTTAGCATTTCCAGCAGATGAAATGTTAGGAATAGATTTAGTTATTCCTGATGTCACGTATCTTATTAAGAATGCAAATAAAGTAAGAGGTATTGTGCTGACTCACGGTCATGAGGACCATATCGGTGCACTGCCTTATGTCTTACAGGAATTAAATGTTCCGATCTATGGGACAAAGCTTACTATTGGACTTGTAGAAAATAAACTTAAAGAACATAACCTATTAAAAACGACCGAAAGACACAATGTAACCCAAGGTGATACGATTAAACTTGGTGAACATTTTAAGATTGAATTTATCAGATCAAATCATAGTATAGCTGATGCGGTTATGCTGGCAATTACAACACCAGTTGGCATGGTGCTTCACACCGGAGACTTTAAGCTGGATTATACGCCGATAAGCGGCGATACACTTGATCTTCACCGTCTCGCTGAAATCGGCAAAAAGAAAGTACTGCTCATGCTGGCAGATAGTACAAGCGTTGAAAGAGCTGGATATACACAGTCAGAAAAAACTGTTGGTGAGAAAATCGAAGATATCTTTAATGGCAATATGGATAAGCGTATTATGGTGGCAACCTTTGCTTCAAACGTTGACCGTGTACAGCAAATCATTAATGCCGCCTGCAAATTCAAACGAAAAGTTGCTGTGGTCGGCCGAAGTATGGTTAATGTTGTAAAAACAGCAGCTGAACTTGGCTATCTTTCAATTCCCGAAGGAACGATGATTGATGTCAATGAGGTAAAAAGATTTCGAGATGATCAAGTTGTAATTATTATGACGGGAAGTCAGGGAGAGCCTATGGCTGCTTTATCAAGAATGGCTACATCTGATCATAAACAAATTGAAATTAAACCTGGAGATGTGATTATATTAAGCTCAACACCTATTCCTGGCAATGAGAAAACTGTTTTTAAAGTAGTGAATGAACTCTTTAAAAAAGGTGCTCAGGTTATTCGAGAAGACACTCACGTTTCAGGGCATGCAGCTCAGGAAGAGCTTAAGCTTATTCATAAATTAGTTGCTCCAAAGTACTTTATTCCTGTACATGGCGAATACAGACACCTGCAAAAACATGCAGAACTAGCTGTAGAACTTGGCATGAAACGCAACAATATACAAATTCTTTCCATAGGAGAAGTTCTTGAGCTTACGCCAGACAGCTTCAAACTAGCAGGAAGCGTAACATCAGGTCAAGTACTTGTAGATGGACTTGGGGTAGGAGATGTAGGAAATATTGTACTTAGAGACAGAAAACATTTGTCTCAGGATGGACTGCTTATCGTTGTTATGACTCTGGAGAAAGCTTCGGGAACAGTTGTTTCAGGCCCTGACATTATATCGAGAGGGTTTGTTTATGTAAGAGAGGCTGAAAACCTTATGGATGAGGCTAAAATGGTTGTAAGAAAGGCTGTAGACCGATGTGAACAAAAGCGTATTACTGAATGGTCACAGATCAAAACAATCGTTAAAGATGATTTAAGAGAGTTTGTATGGCAAAAAACCAAACGCAGTCCTATGATTTTACCAATTATTATGGAGATATAATAAATAAACCGGAAAAGAACCGTTTTATTTGTTTCATAAAAAACACCAGCTTAATGCTGGTGTTTTATGTTTTATAAAGTTCTTTATAAAGTTTTTTAAGAGCTTTCTTTTCAATACGTGATACATACGAACGTGAAATACCCATCTGCTCAGCGATTTCCCGCTGAGTTTTTTCTTCTTCATTATTGAGGCCATAGCGCAGCTGTAGGATTTCTTTTTCTCTAGGTTTAAGTATATTTTTTATCTGACTATATAGTTTTTTGGTTTCAATGCCAAAATCAACTTGATCAAATATGGTATCACTCTCATTACATAAGATGTCCAAAAGACTTATTTCATTGCCTTCCTTATCAACGCCTATAGGAGCATGTAAAGAGGTCTCATAACGCTGTTTGCGTGATGACCTAATGCTCATTAATATTTCATTTTCAATACAACGCGCTGCATAGGTTGCAAGCCTAGTACATTTATTAGGGTCAAAAGATGTAATACCTTTTATTAAACCGATGGTGCCTATAGAAATAAGGTCATCCATATCGCTATTCAAATTACTATATTTTTTTACTATGTGTGCCACAAGTCTTAAATTTCTTTCTATTAGAATGTTTTTTGCATCTTCATTTCCCGCTTTATAAAGTTCTAAATAATACTTTTCTTCTTCAGCAGAAAGCGGCTGAGGAAATGAAGATATGCTGTTAAAATAAGAAAAACAAAAAAAGGGGAGCATAGCAAGGCACACCTCCACAAAAAAGGGCTCATAATTATTCTATGAAAGAGGAGCTTAAATTGTGCCCGTACATTTAAATCTATTTTACAATAGTGTATTATAAGCAAATATTATTTCAAAGGAAAAACAGTTTAATTTATATGACAAATATCAATTCCTAACTGAGATGAGGCAAATAGAATAAGCAGTAGTAATACATATAATAGAGTATTAGAAGTAGTTCTTGTATTATTTATACTACAAAGTTGTTTTGTATTATGTAAATCTCCCTTTGATATGTTCTATTATCTGATCTCCTTAAAACGTTTACTTTCATGCAATTTGAAATAATTTCACATATTGGGTTAAGCCTTCCATTATAAATATTCTGTTAATATACCTATGAAATGTTATGTATAAGCCTATTTTGTGTCTGAAGATTTAAAGTGCAAAATCATTGTATGTACTATTAATTTCTCATGTATTACTTATATTCTTTGCCATGGCTTATGTTAACTTTAGAAATTGCAGATAGAAGAAACTTAAAGACTGGCGTAATCATATAATTATTATTTAATCTACTCCTACTTCACCCGTTATTTGCTATACCATTTAGGGGCTAGTTTATTGAAAAGTATGATACCTGATAGGAGATAGGAAAGTTTGGTCCCTTGCCAGCCCGGGCGAACTTTCCTATCTCAACTTTGAGGTAGGAGGAGACAATTTAAGTATGTACAGGCATAGCACAGCTTGACAAAGAAGAAAATATAATCACTTTTATGGGAAGAGCACATGATCCTTATATAAAGCTAAGAAAAATGGTAAAGACAGAGTTGGATTATGATGAGGATATTTTAGCGAAAATCAAATCAAGTATGTCAAAGCCCCTCTAAGCTGTCAAAACGACTTAGCGGTGTTTTTTTAGGCAGGCAAAGGCCCATTACTAGTAAGGGATCAATCTTTCCTCTCTTACATGGGCATGTATTTTTAATATATGTTTACAAATGATAAGATTAGCTCATATCTAACGCCCGGATTTCTTATTGCTCACGATTTAACTCTTTTCACACTTTCTTGCCAAAGCTTACAAATCATAATGATCTAAGAATAAGTTGTAATAAGTTTTATTAAATTCAAAGAACTGTATTGACAATAGATAGAAAAAATGATAGATTAAATAACATCAATCAATCCCATAATACTTATAGGAATAGTAGGGATTAAAACGAGGAGGATTAAATAATGACAATTCGAGTAAACGGTGAAGAAAAACTATTAGAAAAAGAAGTTAATATATTAGAACTTCTAACACTCCAAGAAGTTAAGATGGTTGAAATGGTTTCTGTAGAGTTAAATGGTGAAATTTTAGACAGAGATGACTTTGAAACGACACTTGTTAAAGAAAATGATGCCATTGAACTTCTTTATTTCATGGGAGGTGGCAGCTTTGGATTTTAATGAGGCACAAATTGAAAGATATTCAAGGCATATTATTCTATCAGAAGTAGGCGTTGAAGGGCAGCAAAAGCTGCTTGAGTCTAAAGTTCTTATTATAGGAACTGGCGGGTTAGGTGCTCCGGCTGCTATGTTCTTAGCGGCTGCTGGAGTTGGTACAATCGGTCTTGTAGATGCTGATTCAGTTGATTTATCTAATCTTCAAAGACAAATTATACATCAGACTAAAGATGTAGGTAAATTAAAAGTGGTTTCTGGCAAAGAAACAATCAATGAAATGAATCCAGATGTCAATGTCATTACTTATCATACCTTTGTTAATGCATCAAACATATTAGAGATTATTAAAGATCAGGACTATGACTTTATTATTGACGGAACGGATAACTTCGGTGCAAAATTCCTCATTAATGATGCCTGTGTGATTGCTAAAAAGCCATTTTCTCATGCAGGGATTATACGCTTTAACGGACAGCTGACGACTTATATTCCTGATAACAATACCCCTTGTTATAGATGTATGTTCAAGGAGCCTCCGCCAGAAGGAGCTGTGCCGACCTGCCGTGAAGCTGGCGTACTTGGCGTAATGGGAGGTGTTATTGGTACGCTGCAGGCTACAGAAGCTATCAAATATATATTAGGGCTTGGTGAGACTTTAGCAGGCTATCTGATGACTTATGATGCCATCAAAATGGAATTTAGAAAGATAAAAATTAAACATAATGCAAAATGCGGCATCTGTGGAGACGAACCTAGCATTCAAGAGCTTATAGATTACAAACCACCTGTTTGCAGTCTATAAATAGGTGCGAGAAGGGGGAACGGCAAGTGCATATACAAATAGCTAAAGAACACTATAACCAGATCGTAGAGCAAGCAAAAAAAGAATTTCCATTAGAGTGCTGCGGACTTCTAGCAGGTATTCAAACAGAAGAAGCTGTCTCAATTAAAAGGATCTATCCGCTGATTAATATAGATCAAAGCAGTGAGCACTTTTCGATGGATCCTAAAGAACAGTTTACTGTAATTAAGGCAATGCGTTCTGAGGGATATAGAATGATAGGGAACTACCATTCTCACCCTTATACGCCATCCAGACCATCTGAGGAAGATAAACGACTGGCCTATGATCCTCATATCATTTATGGCATCCTATCTTTAAAAGATGACGAGCCAGTACTAAACTTTTTTAGAATAACAGATAATGAAACTGTTGAAAAACTAGAGTGCCTATTTATCTAATCAATAAGGGGGATATGAAATGCTGAAAATACCTCAAGAAGTTATACAAGAAGAAAAGAATTACAGAAATAAAGTAGAAGAACTTAAAAACGGCATACTGGAAGCTGAAAGATTTAAGCCTTATAGGGTTTCTATGGGAATTTATGAACAAAGAGACAATGACACCTATATGATAAGGACTAGAATTCCATCTGGAGTAGTTACTTTGGAGCAGCTTGAAAAAATAAACAGCTTAGCCAAACAGTATGCGCATGGTTATATTCATTTTACAACAAGACAGGATATTCAGTTCCACAAGGTTACTTTAGATGATACAGTTAACATTATGGAAGAGCTTTTAAAAGCAGGGATTGTAACCAGAGGAACAGGAGGAAATACTGCAAGGAATGTAGGATGTTCTCCGTTAGCCGGCGTATCCACGGATGACGTGTTTGATGTTACCCCTTATGCCCTTGCAACAACAGAGTATATTCTAAAAGATCCTACAATATTTAATCTTCCTAGAAAATATAAAATTGCATATTCAAATTCCCCAGAAGATACAGGGAATGCAACTATTGCTGATTTAGGGTTGGTTGCAAAAATACAAAACGGCCAAAAAGGTTTTGAACTCTATGGTGGCGGCGGACTTGGCGGAAGTCCGAATGTTTCAATAAAGCTTGATGATTTTATACCAGCCAAGGATGCGCTTTATCATGTTCAGGCTATGAAAGAATTGTTTGAAAATGAAGGGAATAGAACCAATAAGCATAAAGCCCGCATCAGATATATTCTGCAGCGACTTGGAGAAGAAGCTTTTAAGGCAAAGTACCAGGAGATTTTACATAAAGTAAAAAATGAAAAAAATATTGATTTAATAGTTGATGAGCTAAGTATCGATAAACAACCGGCAGCTTCTATCGAAGTTACCCATCCGCTTGTTGTTCCTCAAAAAACTGCAGGATACTATGCGCTTTACATCCATCCTGAAAATGGCAATTTAGGTGCCTCACATTTGGATCAGATTATTGCATTTATCAAACAGCTAACCTATGAAGTATCTATTAGACTTACAAGTACACAAGGCTTTTTTGTAAGAGACCTGCTTGCTGCTGATACAGAAAGGCTATTAGCTATTACAAGTGCCTTTACATCTAAATATGATGTGGATAATTCGGTTGCATGTGCAGGTGCGGCTACCTGTAAACTTGGACTTTGTCTGTCACAAAATCTTTTGTCAGCAATCAAAAAAGAGTTTGAAGATGCTGAACAAGAAATAAAACTTCAACTGCCACGACTTTTTATATCAGGCTGCCAAAACTCTTGTGGACAGCATCAAAAGGGCGAAATTGGCCTGCATGGCAAAGCTAAAAGAGTAGAAAGTGGTTTGGTTCCAATGTATGCGGTGTTATTTGGAGGTGCTGTAGGCGCTGACAAGGCAAAGCTTGGTGTAGATCATGGCATGCTTCCAGCTAAAAAAATTCCTGCCTTTTTACTGGAACTCGCATGGCTAAAAAAAGAGTCTGGACTATCAGATTTCATGGCATTTCTTGAGCAGGAAAAGACATCTGTTTGCCAGCTCTTCGAAAGCTATTCAAGCATAGAAACTGAAAGTGAAAACGCTGAACTTTATTACGACTTTGGCGTAGCGGAGAAGTTTTCTCTTAAAGGTAGAGGTCCTGGCGAATGCAGCGCTGGTGTATTAGATGTTATTAAACTGGATATTTCGAATGCTAATAGCGCTGTCTGTGACTTTGAAAAAACTAATCAGCCCGAAAAACTTTATGCTGCCAGCGTATCAGCATCCCGTGCTCTTTTAATCTTAAAGGGTGTAGATACAACGAAGGACCGTGTGATTTTTAAAGAATTTATCCATCATTTTGTAGATACAGGCTATGTTAAAACACAGGTCAAAAAGTTAGTAGAAGATCTTTTAGATTATAAGCTCGGAGATATCAATCAGCTTGACGGCCACTTGGATGAAGTTAAATATCTTATTCATAAGGTGAGCGCTATGTATGAATCTTTAAGCCCTAAGCTAGAAATTACCCTTCAAAAGGAAGAGGAAATCAAAAAGGCACCGGAACTTCACGAGGAGATACAAGATGAAGCTTTGAATATCGTTGATTTAAAAGGTGTAAAATGCCCCATTAACTTTGTAAAAGCTAAGATAGAAATAGCAAAAATTGCCTCCGGTAGGCTTCTTGGGTTTTATTTAGATAATGGCGATCCTATTGCTAATGTTCCAAAAAGTCTTGAAGCCGAAGGACATGAAATTATAAATATAGATGATAAGTATGAAGGATACAATTTACTTGTCGTAAGAAAAAAGTAGGGAGGTTCTAACATATGCTTTATGATAACATTCTTCAGACAATTGGCAATACCCCTATAGTAAAGCTTAATCATATACCAGAAAATGGTGCTGCATCTATCTACGTTAAACTTGAAATGTTTAATCCTGGAGGGTCTGTTAAAGACCGCATTGCACTGAATATGATTGAAGATGCAGAAGAAAAAGGACTTATCAAACCAGGCGATACCCTTATAGAACCAACAAGCGGCAACACAGGGATCGGTCTGGCACTTGCCGCAGCTTCAAAAGGTTACAAGCTCATTTTAACCATGCCAGAATCCATGTCTCTTGAAAGAAGAACGCTGCTTAAAGCATATGGAGCCGAGATTATTTTGACAAAAGCACCTTTAGGAATGAAGGGCTCGATTGAAAAGGCCATGGAACTGGTAGAAAAAGAAGGGTATTTGATGCTTCAGCAGTTTGAAAACCCTGCTAATCCTGAAGCCCATAGAAAAACTACTTCTCTGGAGATCCTAAAAGATTTCGGAAAGGACCTGCATGCTTTTGTAGCAGGAATAGGTACCGGCGGCACTATAACAGGAGTCGGCGAGATTTTAAAAGCCAATATCGATGCTCTAAAGATCATAGGCGTTGAGCCGGAAGATTCTGCGGTATTATCCGGTGCAAAGCCCGGAGCCCACATGATTCAGGGAATAGGGGCTGGGTTCATTCCAAAAACTTTAAATACAACCATTTATGATGAAATTATAAAAGTAAGTAACAAGGCAGCTTTTGACACTTCAAGACTTCTTGGTCAAAAAGAAGGCATTCTTGGAGGCATCTCAGCCGGGGCGAACGTCTATGCAGCTCTTCAAGTTGCCAGAGTGCTTGGCAAAGGTAAAAAAGTACTGACTGTTATACCGGATACAGGTGAACGTTATCTCTCGACCACACTATTTAATGATTAAGAAGGTGATTAAATGGAATTTCAAACTAAGTTAATCCATGGCAATTGGCAGGGAGATGACAAAACAGGTGCAACCAATGTCCCTATTTATTACTCCAATGCTTTTGCGCATCACACTGCAAAAGAGCTTGAAAACATTTTTGCAGGTAGAGATGCAGGCTATGTTTATTCACGTATTGCTAACCCTAGTGTAGATGTATTTGAAAAAAGAGTCGCGGCAATAGAAGGCGGAATAGCTGCTATAGCTACAGCCTCAGGCATGTCTGCTATTTATCTGGCACTCATGAATATTGTTAAACCTGGTGATGAAGTGATCTCATCTTCCGGTGTATTTGGGGGAACCTACAATCTTTTAAAAAATCTTCAAGATTATCATATTCAGGTTAAATTTTTAGAAAGCCTGGATGCAGATACACTAAACACTGAAGTTTCTGATAAGACAAAAGTAGTATTTGCTGAAACGATTGGTAATCCAAAACTGGATGTTTTAGATATAGAGGCAGTTTCTAAAGTCTGTCAGGAAAAAAACATTATTTTGATCGTAGATGCTACGATGACAACACCTTATTTAATTAAACCAATCGCATATGGTGCTGATCTTGTTATTCACTCAACTTCTAAATATATCAATGGTAATTCAAATGCTATCGGGGGAATCATTGTAGATGGCGGCAGCAAAAAATACAGTGATGAAAAATATCGAGGATTTGAAAAGTATGCTAAACGTTTTGGCAGGTTTGCCTTTGCCGCTAAACTGCGTCAGGAAATAGGTAAAGATATTGGTGCTGTTATGGCACCTATGAACAGCTTTTTCAATTTAGTTGGCATAGAAACACTTGCACTTAGAATGAAGGCGCATTGTGGAAATGCAATGGAAGTTGCTAAGTACCTCAGTCAGCATCCAAAGGTAACAGAGGTGAATTATCCACTCCTTGAAACATCGCAGTATTATGAAACAGCTAAGAAGTATTATTCAAAAGGGTGCAGCGCATTAATTACCTGCCGTTTAGGAAGTAAACAAAACGCTTATGATTTTATAGATCATCTGAAGCTGATTGCTAATCTTGTCAATATTGGAGATGCCCAGACACTCGTTGTACATCCTGCTTCAACCATTTGTATCAATAATACTGCGGAAGAAAAACTACAAATGGGTGTTTATGAGGACCTAGTCAGAATATCTGTAGGAATAGAAGATGCTAAAGATATTTTGGAAGATATCGAAAGGGCATTGCAATGTCTTTAAAAAAGTAGCTGCAATAGCCACTAAAAATAAGGAGGAAATATAAATGCAAGCATCTACTTTAAACAAAAAACTATCAATGCTTTTAAGTTTAATTGTTTTATTAGGTTCGTTGATAGGCTGTACAAATGCTACGTCTAGTAAAGATCCATCTTTACGTATAGGATTCTTTCCGAATATTACACATTCTCAAGCACTTGTTGGAATGGCAGAAGGAAATTTTCAAGAGGCTCTTGGTAATGAATACGTAATTGAGTGGAATGAATTTAATGCAGGGCCTGAACAAATTGAAGCTTTAATGGCAGGGGCCATTGATGTTGGATATATTGGCCCTATCCCAGCTATCAATGGCCACGTAAGAACAAAAGGCGAAATTCAAATCATTGCTGGGGCAACAAATGGCGGAGCAGTGCTAGTATCACGTAAAGACTTACATATCAATGCTATGTCAGAACTTAGCGGTAAAAAAATTGCCGTTCCTCAGTTTGGTAATACTCAAGATTTATCTCTTAGAAATTTGCTCTTACAAAATAATCTAAAAGAAACGACAAGAGGCGGGGATGTAGAAGTTATCCAAGTAGCCAATCCTGATATTAAAACGCTGCTAGACAGCGGCGAAATCGATTTAGCTTTAGTTCCTGAACCATGGGGTGCTAGACTTGTGAATGAAGTAAATGCTAACATTGTTCTAGATTATAATGAGGTTTGGAAAGAAGGCAATTATAATACTGCAGTAGTTGTAGTCAGAAAAGATTTTTTGGAAAAAAATCCAGAAGCTGTGGAGAAATTTCTTAAAGCACATATAGAGCTGACAAAGTCTATTAATGATGATAAGTCCAAGGCACAGCAAATTGTAAATGAGCAGATTAAAGAGCTTACTGGAGTAGCACTGCCGCAAGAAGTACTTGATGAAGCCTATAAACGGTTAATCATTACCGATTCGCCTACAACAGAAGCCATCAGTGAAATGGTTGAACTATCAGTCGCAGTTGAGTTCTTGCAGGGGAATCCTGATATAAGCAGCTTGTTTAACTTAGATATTTATAACCGGCTGACTAAAGTATCGGCAGAATAGGGGGAAATGATTTGAGCTTAGTCATACAGGAAGTGAGCAAAAAATTTATAACCAAACATAAAGAAACCTATACATTAGATAATATTAACCTCACTTTTGAAAAAGGAGAGTTTATATGTCTGCTTGGAACATCCGGATGCGGTAAATCTACATTGTTAAATATCATTGCAGGGCTTGAAAAACCAACAAGTGGAAGACTTTTTTTAGGAGATAAGGAAATACAAGGAGTAGGCGTAGAACGTGCTGTTATGTTCCAGCAAGATGCACTGTTTCCTTGGCTAAATGTGTTGGAAAACGTAGAGTTCGGCATGAGTATTGCTGGAATTTCTAAAGAAGAGAAACGTGAGCGAGCGTTAAAATACTTAAAAATGGTGCATTTAACTAAATTCCAGAATTCTTATATTCATGAACTGTCGGGGGGAATGCGGCAGCGAGTTGCACTCGCAAGAGCTTTAACCCTAGATTCGGAAGTTCTCTTGATGGATGAACCCTTTGCTGCGTTAGACAGCCAGACCAAAACCATTCTTCAGCAAGAACTCCAAAAAATTTGGTGGGAAACAAAAAAGACAATCATTTTTGTCACCCATAACGTTGAGGAAGCCGTCCTTCTGGCAGATCGTGTAATTGTTATGACTGCAAATCCTGGGAAAGTTAAAAGAGATATTCCTATTCAGCTGGCAAGACCTCGAAGACTTGAAAGTATAGACTTAACCTATATTGCTGCAGAGGTAATGAGAGAACTAAAGGAGGAGGTTGAGAAAGTTGCAAAAATTGAATACGATAGTGATTGGAGTATTGAAAAAGATACTGTTTTATATCATCCTGATAGTAATTTGGGAATTGGTTTATAAAATAGGGGTTGATGTTCTAAAACTCTGGAAACCTTATACTTTCCCTTCTCCCTTTGACGTTTTGGGAACGCTAGTAAGGCTTATTGGGAATAATACAATAGGTATTGCCATTTTAGCCAGTATGAAGCGTTTATTTATTGGATATGTACTCTCATTACTTATTGGAGCAGTGCTGGGACTCGTTATTATTCGTTATAAATATATTGATCAATATTTTACCCAGCTTATTTTGGGACTCCAAACACTGCCTAGCGTCTGTTGGCTTCCATTTGCAGTTTTATGGTATGGCCTTAATGAAAAAGCGATTATCTTTGTTATTGCAATAGGTTCCACTTTCTCCATTACCATGGCAATGGAGTCATCTATCAAAAATATTGATACCATTTACTTAAAAGCTGCCAGAACGATGGGGGCAAGCGGCTTAAAGCTGTATAGACGGGTTATTATCCCAGCAGCTCTTCCAGGAATTATAGGAGGAATGAAACAAGGCTGGTCTTTTGCATGGCGTGGCCTAATGGCGGGGGAAATGCTTTTTGCAACAAAAGGTCTTGGGCAAGTTCTTATGATAGGGAGAGATCTTGCAAATATCAGCCAAGTAGTTGCAATAATGATTGTTATCATCGTCTTAGGACTAACGATAGATCATCTGATTTTTGGTAAAATACAAGCTAATATAAGATATCGGTGGGGCTTAGATAAATAAAGTTCATTTTTTGATTGACTAGGAGGATTAACAATGAATGATCAAAATATTGTCTGGCATGATACAAATATTAAAAGAGAAGACCGCGAAGCACTTTTAAAACAAAAAGGTATTGTCCTTTGGTTTACTGGTCTTTCAGGATCCGGTAAATCAACTGTAGCTAATGCAGTAGAAAAAAGGTTGTTTGAGCTGGGCTGTGCAACCTATTTATTAGACGGTGATAATATCAGGCAT
>CALJNR010000029.1 GCA_937981575.1 uncultured Clostridia bacterium
TGTTATGCTAGCGGTTAATTATACAAATTTACGTCAGGATTTAAAAACTTATTGTGATAAAGCGAATGATGATTTTGAGACCATTATTGTAACTCGGAAAAATGGTGGCAATGTAGTACTCATTTCAGAAAATGAATATAATAATATGTTAGAAAACCTTTTTGTCAGAAGTAATCCAGAGTATTATGATAAACTGATGGAGTCTATTAACCAACTTAAAGCTGGGGGATTTACAAAAAGGGAGCTTTTAGATGAATAAGGTTTTTACAGATATTGCATGGGATGAATATTTTTATTGGCACAGAGAAGACAAAAAGATTCTTAAAAGAATTAATGAGCTTATCAAAGATATTGAAAGAAATGGTAATGAAGGAAAAGGTAAACCTGAACCTCTTAAATATGAGCTTACAGGCTACTGGAGCAGACGCATTACAGATGAACATAGGCTTATTTATAGTATTGATGATACGAATCTGTACATTGTAAAATGCAGAGGACATTACAAATAAAGTTTTTAGAATAAATATATAAATAATGGTGAATAGAATTATAATGATTCACCTCCATGGTTATAACCCGCGAATTTCTGACAACTTAGTTGGATTCCGTGGGTTATTGGCATTTATGATAGGAAAATTTTAGATTAATAATGAACCGTACCACAAACAAGTGATATTTTTGAATACATAGATGATTTGATTGGGTATTTATGTATAAAGATTTAAGATTGTTATAAATAGCTGTACTATTTACGTGAGAAGAAATAGTATTGCTTATGAATAGACTTGCAGAAATATATACGTGTTAGTAAATAAAAAATAAGTAGCCGATTGCTTGTGTGAAATCAACAAACAAATCGGCTACCTACCATACCCTATTCGATTTAACATTGCATATAATTTAATTACTCATTCATTCCTTCCAATTGCAAACATAACGCTTTCATACCTAGTGAAAATAGTAATAAACGACACTTACAAATATTTAATAGATAAAGCTTTAACCTAACACATAAACCCGACTCAATAAATTCGACAGACCTAACGCAATTTATTTTAGGTACTAAAAAAACCGACTTTATAACGTATTACTAAATACCAAATACTTGATAAAACTGTAATAAGAAAATAGGGTATGTGAGAAGATGTATTGCTTTCTTCCTTAACTGTATTATAACATATATCTACATAAAGTAAAGATAAAAGTTGAATTGTTTAGGATAAAACTACTAAAAAATAAACGATATTAATCTGAATAGTTAATAAATATAAGTGTAGAATGATAATGGCTATAAATTTTATGCTTTTATGGCCCAACGCAATTTAGCAGAACGGGCACGGCTATTGGTATTACATTCTTCAGATGAGGGTCTAATAAAATCGGGTGCTATTTCGCAGTAGATACCTTCACGGAAAAAACGCTGAAAAGATTTTTTGACCAAGCGATCTTCGCCGGAATGAAAGGAAAGTATGGCGACCCGCCCACCCTTAGCAAGTGCACGAGGGAGTTTTTCTAAAAATTCATACAGCACTTCAAATTCATTATTCACATCAATGCGTAAGGCTTGAAAGCAGCGCTGACAAGATTTTTTAATCTCGAGGTCTCTCACGTTTTCGGGAATAAATTGGAGCGCATCTTTGATCACCTGTTTGAGCTGCGTTGTTGTTGATAAGTCTATTCCTTTTTTTATTTCGGCAATGATGGCACGTGCAATAACTGCCGCATGAGGTTCGTCTGCATTTTCTAACAACATACCTTGTAATTCGTCTTGTGAAATAGTTTTTAAACGGGTGGCTACAGGTTCACCTTTGTTAGGATTCAGACGTAGGTCTAATGGTCCATCAGTTTTAAAGGAAAAACCTCTTTCGGGATTGTCGATTTGCATGGAAGAGACACCTAGATCGGCTAATATAAAATCTAGTGGTCCTGATTCTAGCGTAACTTGATCTATATTGGAAAAGTTCGTTTGCTTGATGGTTAAAATTTCAGGGCCGTAACCTAAGCGCTCCAAACGCTCTTTAGTACGCGGTAATTCAATAGAATCCACATCTGTGGCATACAAGTGCCCCTTTGAATCCAAACGTTTGAGCATCTCCAAAGTATGACCGCCATAGCCCAGTGTGGCATCTAATCCGGTTTGTCCAGGCTTAATTTGTAAGAAATCTAATATTTCATTAACACAAATTGAGCGGTGCATACCAGCAGGTGTGCTGCCTTTTTGAATAATTTTTGCCACAGTATCAGAGTACTTTTCAGGCTGCAGTTCCTTATATTTTTCTTTAAAGGTTTTAGGATGAGTACCTTTATATCGGATACGTCTTTGACGTTTTGGCTCTTGATTATCCATATATTAATTCGAATTTTGAAATAGATGTTTTATAAAAAATTAAGTTCATTCTTTCCTCCGTTTTTAATCTCTTTTTGTAATAGTGTTACCAATTATATGATACCAAATGCAGTTTATAAAAGCAAACTCAAAAGATAGGGAGATGTGATAGTGATATCTCCAGACTTCCGTATTCTTATAAAGTGCTTTTAGAAGGCGCTTTAAGCAATTATGATGATAAGCTTGTAGAAAGCTCAGTCGCTGAGCTCCTTCGCTAGGGTATCCAGTATCACTCGACTTTTGTTAGAATTTGTAAGATGCTAAAGGTGCTTTTGGGTTAAGATAAGGTTTATACCTGAGGCTTGTTTTATAGATATTAACCTAAGGCAGCAGAGAAGGCTTAGTATTTAGCAATCTGTCTTATTGATATCTAATCTTTAGGTTTTTTCGACATTTCAAATCTCAATTAAGGGATGAGGCCTATATAGACTATGAGAAAGCGAAACAGATATTTGAACAGACTACAACACAAGATAGTTTAATTATATTTTTAGAATTTTTAGTTAGAGTGTCAGAATATGACAGAATAAATAGGTTAGAAATATTAGAGTTTATTACATCATATATCTTGTTTTTTTAGAGAAAAAGGATGATAATATGGTGTACTTACTTAGAAAGTCATATATGTCAGTATTAATAAATAGTATCCAAAAAGAAACTTTCAATCAAATAATAGGGACAACTATTGTGCATGCTGTAGATGCACAAACTTTTTATAATTTATGGGTGATAAGGAGAAAAAAATGACTGAATTATTAGCTCCAGCTGGAAATATGGAAGCTTTAATAGCTGCAATTTCTAATGGTTGTGATGCAATATACTTAGGAATGCAAAAATTTGGTGCACGTGCATACTCATCTAATTTTGATTTAGAATCGTTAAAAGAGGCTGTTACGTATGCACACCTGAGGAACGTTAAAATCTATGTTACAATGAATACCATCGTTTTTGAAAACGAAATTGAAGAGATGAAAGCGCAGATACACGAATTAAATGAAATCGGTGTTGATGGCATTATCGTCCAGGACCTGGCTGCTTTAGATTATATCGTTAATAACTTTTTTGATATGGAAGTACATTGTTCAACTCAAATGGGAATAGACGATTTGGACGGAACTTTATTATTTAAAGAACTTGGTGCTAAAAGGGTTGTTCTGTCCCGTGAGGTTCCGATTGAAAAAGTAAAAGAGATAAAAAAAGTAGCTAAAATACCTTTAGAAATTTTTGTTCACGGGGCTTTATGTGTATCTTATTCTGGAAACTGTCTAATGTCTGGATTAATCGGCTATCGCAGCGGAAATCGCGGAAGATGTGTTGGTTCATGCCGTAAGGCGTATGAACTCATTGATAAGTTAGCAGATACATCTTTAGGGAAAAACTACATTCTATCGACCAAGGACTTGAACACAATCGATTATATCAATGATTTAAAAGAAATTGATTCTTTAAAAATAGAGGGCCGAATGAAAGAGCCTGCGTATGTTGCTAATGTTGTATCAAGATATCGCATGGCATTAGATCATAAAATAGCGGAAGAAGACAAAGAAAATCTGAGCAAAACATTCAATAGAACATTTACTAAAGGCTATTTGTTTCACGAAGATCCGAAAGATATTACAAACACCTTAAGACCTAATAACTTTGGTTATGAAATTGGTAAAATTAGCAAGGTTATTAAAGACATGTATGAAATAACATTGACACGTACTTTAAATCAAAACGATATCATCAGAATAAGTCATAACAATGAAGATGTGAATTTAACTGTTGTAAAGCTGTACGATAAAGATGGCAATTTAAAGAGCAAAGCAGATGATATCTGCTATATCAAAATCAAAGAAAAGTTGTCTAAGGGTGATTTAGTCTATATATCGAAGGATTATTCCTATTATAAAGCGTTAGAATCATCACTGGAAAAAGAATATAAGCGTTTTAACCTAGATATTAGAGTGCATGCCTATCCAGGGTCAAAGCTTATCATAGATGCTGAGGGATTAGGCTTTAATTATTTATATGAAAGCGAGGAAATACTAGGCGAAGCCATTAATAATCCAACAACAAAAGACCAGGTAATCAAGCAATTTTCAAGATTAAATGATACGATATTCGAACTTAAATCTGTAGATTTTGAAGAATGCAATGCATTTATTCCAGCTAAACTGTTAAATGCAGCAAGAAGAGATATTGTACAGGGCTTATATGACTTAAAGCTTAATAGCCAAAAGAAAAGAACCAAGGCTTTGAAAGCAAAAGAAAAAATAAGTTTTGCTCCTAAAAAACCATACCTTACTGCTACTGTAACGACTAAGGAGCAGTATGATGCTTGCATGAGCTGTGGCATTAAGGAAATCTATTTTGAAAACGTTGTTAGAAGAAACCAGAATGATTATAAGGAAAAAGAAGGGCAGCTGCTAATCGGAGGATATGGCGGAATTTATCACTACAGGGAAACTAATCCTTTTGTTACGGACTATTCTCTAAATGTTGTTAACGCTGCCAGTTGCTATGAATTATATAAATTAGGTGCAAAACGAGTTACTTTATCTTATGAACTAAATAAGAGCCAAATTGAAGATTTAATAAATGCCTATTATGAAGAAAATGATGGCTATCCTGCACTAGAAATGATTGTATATGGTAAGGCTCCTTTGATGTTTACAAAATATTGTCCGCTGAAAAAAATGAATCAATGCGGTATTTGCAAAGCGAAGACCTATGAGTTAAAAGATGAGCACGGGACGTTCCCTATTACTGTTCATGATGATTGTACAGCGACTATCCTTAATGGGAAGACGCTTAATCTTTTAGATGAACTACTAAACATCAAGGGAATCGAGGCATTCAGATTAAACTTCACAGTTGAATCAAAAGAGCAGGTTGTGAAAGTCATTAATATGGCCTTAAGCAAATTAAATGACAGAGTGGATCATGCTGTCTTTAATCAGGAAACAGACACAAGAGGACATTTTAATAAAGAGATTTTGTAGGCCGCCAAATAGACGGTTCTAGCGATATATGTTGAAATGATTTTATTACAGTAAATGAGGTGTATGCTATTGTATTAAGTACTACACATTCAATTAGGGGGAGTTTGGGATATAACTATTTGATATATACCTAGGCGGTGAAGAAAGTGCAATCGCAAATATTAATAAATGGAAAGACCAAATGAGAAATGAGCTATGACAATAAAAAATGCTAAGAAAAAGAGGACGAGTGATGTATACGAAGCAAGAGTTAAAAAACATGATAAAAGAAATGGGTATAGAGCCTACAGATACCGTGCTCATTCATTCATCCATGAGATCAATCGGTGAAGTCCTAG
>CALJNR010000030.1 GCA_937981575.1 uncultured Clostridia bacterium
AAGTGACGGCGTATTTAGATGTGTTTTAAACACGAAGAATGTGAAGATTGATTTATTGATAGAGAAAAAATGATTTAAAGGGATATTTAACAAGCAGCAGCTATTCCAATTCATAATTAAACTATGGAGGAATAGGCTTTCTATAATGAAAAAAAGGTTTTGCGCCTTAAAGAAGGCCTATTATATTTTGAGATAGAATTGCTAATTGACTAAGATAAAAATAATAGATAAAAAGGGACGGAGATAAAGTAACGTCTGTTTGAACCTAGCTTTTCGTCGTGATATAATAAAGAAAACCATAAAGTGAGGATGTATCATGACCAAACATCATATCTATACAATGAGTGTCACAAGAGTCTATCCCTATTATGTTGCGAAGGCGGAGAAAAAAGGACGTACGAAAACAGAAGTCGATGAAATCATCCGTTGGCTCACAGGGTATAGCCAGGAAGAGTTAGACGTGCAGCTGGAAAAACAGACAGACTTTGAGACCTTTTTTGAGGAAGCGCCAAAGCTGAATCCTTCGCGGGCTTTGATCAAAGGGGTGGTCTGCGGTGTTCGGGTGGAAGACATCGAAGAACCAACTATGCGGGAAATTCGCTATTTGGATAAGCTGATCGATGAGTTAGCAAAGGGGAAAGCGATGGATAAGATTTTACGGAAATAATAATCAAAAACGAAGAGACACTGATTCTATATATAAAATATAAAAGAGTTGGTGTTTTTTGTTTAATCCACAATAATCTTGAAACTTCAGGCAAACGAGCCCTGTAATTCGATATAATAAAACTATATCACCTAAAGGACGTAAATTTGTAAAAAAAGGAGAATGATTATGCAAAATACAATTACACTGCAGATTGCAGAGGTACAAGATGCAGAAATGTTGACAAATATACAGATCGAAGCATTTGAAGATCATGCAACAGTTTGGGGAAGTTGGACCAGTAAAGGAGATGCGAAGGGACCAGGGGGGTATAATTCAATTCAACATGTTGAATACCTCATTAAAGTATCTAACTTTTTTAAAATTATAGCAGATGATAGAGTAGTTGGGGGGATTTGTGCTTTTATAATTGGGCAAAAATATGGAACGATCGATATGTTTTTTATCCACCCTAGGTTTAAGAATAAAAAGATTGGCAAAGAAGTAATAACCCTAATAGAAAAACAATTTCCAATAGTAAAAAAGTGGGACTTAGGCACCTCAGCAAAAAGCAAACAAAATCACTATTTTTATGAAAAAGTGGGGTATACCAAAATTCATAAGAGTGAAGACTATTATTTTTTTGAAAAATACATCCAAGATGAGCAGGAAGAAAACACACAAGTTTTTAAAGAAGAAAATCTAGAAAAAAGTATATTTGTAAGCAATCAAATGTCTATGGCAGAATTTGATAACTGTGCAATGCCAAAAGCTATTTTTTGTGGAATGAATTTAGAAGAAGCAGCATTTACGAATTCGGGGATGCGACAAGCACTTTTTAACGATGTGAATCTAACAAGCAGCCGATTTCATAATTCTAATTTGAATGGAAGTACGTTTGGAGATATAAACTTAAACCAGATAGAGATTTGTGAAGCAGCACTGGGAGGGGCTTATTTTCATGACACTAATCTAGGTTTTCATCAAACGGGAGAAGGAATGCGTTTTGAAAGATGTGACTTATCAAATAGTAAAATATCTGATTGTTGCTTACAAGGGGCAGAGATAGAAAACTGTGAACTAAAAGACATGAAAATCAATGGCATTTGTGTGGAAGAATTACTAGCAGTATATGAAAAAAGTAAAAACACTAGAACGGTTGAAAATCCATATACAAAAGAATAAGAGGGTAGCTTTAACTGGGGTTTTATTTACACATATAGTTGAAATACTTAGAGCTTTAGATTTAGCAGAATACGACTATAGGTTTGAATGCTTTAGAAACTATAAAAATATAGGTGGATGAAATATAGACTAGTATTTAAGCATTACTGAATACAAGCTTTAAGATTAATTATTAAGAAGAATGGGAGTAGAATAAGATGTGTGAGAATTGTATGCATTTAGAGTATGATGAATTTAAGGACCAGTATTTTTGCAGCATTGAGCCTATTATGGATGAAGATGATTTTGCAAGAATGAATTATCATTACAGCAAATGTTGCCCTTATTATAAAATAGGTGATGAATATGCCCTAGTTCGTAAACAAAATTGATGATGATAAAAAAGCTCTCTTATTTATGATACAGAAAATTCTATCATAAATAAGGGAGCTTTAATCTCGCAAGGCTTGAAAAAACTAAGGTTTGGACTGACTGTTTGCAGCACAATGCTATATGGCAAATGTAGAAATTACCTGAAGGAGTTCTTTTGGTTGACGAATAACTTCATAGGTACCTTCTTGCATTAAAGTTGTTTTTTACTACCTTCCATTATACCGTTTCTAAAAGCAGCTGAAGAAGTGTTTCGAGTGTAAACATTCCATAGCCTTGGTTTGGATTAGGATACTGCAATGTTTGAATTTGAATAAGGACATTAAGTATCAAGCTATTCATAACAACAGTATTTGGTATTCGGTTCGGGGCTTCTTCGATATATTTTTGATAAACCACTGCTGCTACGCCTGCCATAATACTTGCGGCTGGGATCATGCCGGTTACCCCTGACCATTCACCCAATTGACAAGGGGCCAAAATACTCTTGCCATATGTTACGAGCATAGGTATTATATTTGAACTTTGAGGATCGCCGCGTCCTGACATACTGAGCACAGTCTGCGTATTAAAATCATAACCTCCTACGCTCATTACATAGGGAATAGCCGCCGTCGCCCCCATGGTTGTGAGTGCATTATTAGGATTAAACCGAACATAGGGATTAAGCTCTTCTTGAGACATCCACATTTGTATTCTGCTAGTTACACCCATTTTTACATCTAATTCCATGCGCCATGTTCCAACACTTGGGTTTTCCAGTCTAAAAAGCGTACGGATGGTACCGTTTAAAAAGCTAATGTTTGATCCCGAAGAATAAATGGTTGTACGCCCTGATACACTCATTCCAGACTGCTTTAAGTTAATAAGATCGTTTGTGCCTGGAGCATACAAGTTCATGCTTCGCACATTACCTCCCCGTTGATAAACCACTACCACCACATTTTGGTTAGGCTGCTCAACCACTAGATTGATGATCCTTCTCCCCTCTTGCTCGCCTTGGATTTCAAAATGATGACGTTTATTTGCCTCGTCACCTGCTGGGACAATGATGGTTAAGCCGACGCACTTTGTTAAACGTGATACTTCCTGCTGCGTATAAAGAGCGGCATCATGGGAATCAAGATTACCATTAAAAGGATAAATCAGTGATAAAGGTCTTCCTTGATTGATTGCATATTTTCCAAGCTCCAGTAAGCCTATAAGAGCATCAAACATTGTAATAGCTGTTGGACTTGGCATTCCACCATACACACGCTGCAGATTCTCGGAAACGGGTCGTATTTTAGCTATTATAAATTCTGCTTGTGGAGCGATTCCTCTATAGCCCAGCGCTTCACTCCAGCCACCAGAAATTGCTGCCATAACTGTACTCATGCTTTCGCCTGTGGGAAGTCTGACTATTTCGCTTGGATTTGGACTTGCTAAGGCTGTATTGATTTGCTCTGAGGTATAAACATTCCCTTCGGTAGTTCTAACCTGCTCCCAAATATAGGCTATACGTGTAGAACCATCTGGGTTACGCAGTACTGGATTCGTATAATCTATATCATCAGCTGTAATAATGGCTATATAAACGCCCCTTCCTGTATAGCGTTGGGTTTCAGGAGGGAGATAATAGGGAAGCATTGGATTATTATTGTCTCTTATACAAGGGGGATGTGTTATAATAATAAGCCGAAATTCACCGCCAACTCCTCTAAGATACCCTCGAAGTCTATCGAACTCACTTCTTCTGCCATACAGTATGCGTAGTCCACTTTCTAAAAGAATATGCTGAAATCCAAGGGATTCATAATACTGCGGATCACCATAAGCTTCTGCTAGGAGCGGAACATATATTTCTTCGTTTGGGTCTATGCTCAAATAAAAAGGGTCACTAAAGAGCGTTCCTGGCTGTCTATTGTCGCTATATTTGATATTTGATTTTGTGCATTCATGGATAGGGAGGCGGGATTTGTCTGCAAAAGATTTTAAAGCAGACAGAGCTTTTCTTATATCCTTATTGATATCGTTAGTACCTTCCATTATGCAGCTTAAGTGATTTGTATGTACGCCTTTTGAAGCTGTATCGCTATAGCGCTCATTTTCTTGTTGAGAATTAATGACTAGTATACCTTTGATCTTTTCTAAATACTGATTGATAATAGGGTAAAACAATCTCCGTGGCTTATATTTGCCGCGAAGCTCCCCGATACTTAAGTAGATGACTAGGGGCATATCGTATTCTTCTGATAAGTTTGACAGGTATTTTATACACCGCACAATCCCTATAGTATCGGTTGTATTATTTTCACTAAAACAGCTTATATAGTATTTTTTATTGTTAGGCTTAGAATGATTAGAGCGATGGTTGCAGTTAACTGGCTTCATCCTATTGACATTTATGTTATAGTAGTGAGTTACTTGCGGATGTGTCTGCTTGTGGCCGATAAAAGCTAAAATAACGTCATCTGCTTCTGTAAAAAGAGAGTCTGGATTAGGGCCTTGTTCCTTTAGATGAATGATTGAATTTTCTTCAACACCTTTTATTAAGCTGTTTAGCTGATTCAAGTGTCTTTTGCTTAACTGTACATATGCAAAGTCTTGTCCGAACTGTTCGATTTGGGGACTATAGTGTAATAAGTTTACTTTTTTTTGCTCCTCGTATTCTACAATAAGTTTCATAAATCCTCCTATTTAAGGTATAGACAGTAGTATGAGCAGCTAAAATGCAGAAGTCGCCCGAATAGGCATGCAGATTACACTTCCAAGCTGGTATTACAGGGTATTTGGAAACTTTATTTTTACTACTAAATAACACTAATCACCTACTATATTTATGCCAAAAGCAATCTGTTTAGTATGTTTAGATGGAGATATTTATTTTTATTGGTAGAAGAATACTATTTGTGAGAGAACCTTCGGAGTATACTTGAGATCAATTTGCAGTGAGTGAAAATTTTACCTAGAGGTCTATTCGAAGAGAATGAGAAAATCCATACAAGGGATAAAAAATGATGTAATGAAGACGATATCTTGTTTCCAAAGCATGGTATTTTACGCATAATTATGGTACAATAATTTTACATCCGAAAAGGCAAACCATTTGAAAAAATGGGACGCAAAGCTAGAGGGCCTTTACTCTACCTGAGTTGGCAGCCAGTTGCCGAAGAGAATTAAATAAAATCTCTTCTAGCGCTCTAGGATGAAATTAAATAGCGCTTTTTTTGCGGCCTTTTATAGGGGCAAAAAAACAATCTGAGGAGGTTATATGATGAAAGATGTATTAAAGAGACTACTAGGTTTAGCACTTGTTGGAACGTCCCTATTTACTTTTAACGTTACTTCACGTGCAGCAGAACTACCATCTGCGGCGCCAGGCACTGATGTTTTAGTGACTGAAGAAACGGCGACAGAAGAAAAAGTTGCTGCTGTTGTGACACTCACAATCGAAGACGAATATATCTTCGTATTAAACGAAAATGGAGAAATTGTGCTTATTGAAGGACCCAAAGAAGAACTTATTGCCATGTTATTCGAAGAAGGTAAAACTTTAAATGAATCGATTTTGGCGATAGCAGCGACTTATGGTGAAGAAGCTAAGTACACAGTAGCTGTTACATCAGATAATGAAGAATTAGCTGCGGCCATTACAGAATCCCTGAAGGAAGTTGTTGGGGAGGAAGTGGAAGTGGAAACGGAGACAAGCGAGCAGCCTGAGTTTATCGCAAGGCGATTTGCTATGGCAAAAGAGTTAGGGATTACACCAGGAAAAATGCGTTTGCTTGAAAAGTTGGCAGCAGCTATTGGAGAAGAAATCAACTATGAAGAGTGGTCACAAAAGTCAGTAAAAGAAATTATGTCTGAAGTCAAAGCGAACAGGCTAATAAAAGATAAAGAGGGTATACAAGATAAGGCTGCTCAGTTAGAAAAGAAAAAGGTCGTTTCTGATAAAAAACCTATTGAAGTTAAAACAGAAAAACCAAAGCCTGAAAATAGGAAAGAAACTGGTAAAGAAAGTAGCAAAGGCAGCTCGCCGGGCAAAGGTAAAAATAAATAAAAGAGACACGAGGACATTTCGATTGTCCTCGTTTTTGTTTTATGAGATATTAAATTGTATCTTACTAACAAAAACCAGATTTTTCTATCTCGCATAAGCATGTATATTTATTAAAAGAATACTGACTATCAAGTCATGTAGGAGAAATATACATGTTGTGCAAAATATATTTTAAAATATTCAAAATACAATATAATAGCATTAATAAGCTTAATATAACTTTATCGCATAAGCTTAAGTCTTTAGGTCTCAATAACATAGACAAACATTATCTTCAAAAATTGTCAGAGTAAATTATAGCATGCGAAAGGCTTTTGGAGATAGGTATATTAATTTAATGTGAATAATAGTTACTAGTACTAAACTCGAGCAGGGTAACTGTTATACATAAATACATTGTAGAGAATTGCTAAATCAAAAAGTTGAATTATTTGGAGAAGCTTTAGGAGTTCATCCATAATTTAAGGGAAAATAAAGTAAGGGGTAGCAATTAGCTATACATTGTTAATCTAAGGAGGTGATTAGTGTGAATAATAAGTTCTGTGAATTAACTAACTTAGAGTTAGAGGCGCTTAATGGCGGAGGAATATTAGGTGATATTTTTGAAAAGGTATCCCCTATCGAAGCAGGAAAAGCAATTTATAAAGCTGGACAAGATTTTGGGGCTGCTGGAGTTAAATTTGGAAGAGCATGTTATGATTTTTATAAAGATGTAAAAACAATATTTTCTTAAAAAAGGGAGAGGATACTATGTTTAATGAATTAACTATTTCAGAGCAATATGATATTAATGGAGGAGTTGCACCGCTTGTTATTATTGCGGGGATAACTACAGCTAAAGTTGTGAAAGCTCTTGTTATAACAGCTGGAACAATATTTGTAGCAGGAGCTGTTAAAGGCTGCACAGATGAGGCTGCAAAAGATAAGTAAACAGTGACTTAATAACAATAATTGCCGATATGCCTAAAGGATATCGGCAATTGTTGAGTTTGGAGACGATCATGAAAAGAAAGCTATATTTATGTTTTATGATTATGCCAGTACTATATACTATCATGATGTTGAATAATCGTAGGTTTGGTAGTATAAATAACGTTTTAGCTATAGTAATATATGCTTTAATATGTTTGATTCTTGGGATTTCGATAATGAAGTTTTATGAAATGTTTTGCAACAAAAAGTATTATACACATATAGCTATCATTCTACTTATTTTTATTGATATGGGTATAAAAATAATTATATATAGCATACTTAATAGGCCTATTATATTATTTAGAGATATATTAGAAGTAAGTATTTCAAAAAATATCAATCAAAATGCTCTATTAAATTATTTTAATATTAGTTATAGTTTTTGGATTATAATAATAATCAAGATTTTGTTTGCGATGCTTATTATAGTAACTTATAAATACTTTATTAAAAGATCAGGGGGAGAATTTTTTAGTTATATTAATTTAGCATTTATTCTATTTTTCAGTGCAAGTTTTTGTAGTTTGCTGGATAGTATATGTTACGGATATACTTTGGATTATATATTATTTGTTGACTTTATGTGTTGTGATATAAAAGATTTTTATGTAGATGTAGGAGTAGGCCTATTCCTGATTTATTATTATAAACAAAATCTTTGTGCTGTAAATACCAGCAAAGAGATCAGGGAAAATGAGAATAATTTATAAAAGAGACAACTATATATTCAGCCTATTACTTATCAAGGAACCTAGTCCCTTAGACTCATGTCAGGGGATTTTTTGCTTTTTAAGATTCATTTAAGGTAAGTTTGCTGCAGCGACTTCGTACAATAAATAGGTAAAGGGGAATAACAATAATGGAATTAACGGAAGGGACGATTTGATGTCCTGGTTTTTGTTTTTGACATTCCAAAAGGGAAGGATAGCTGGTGGCTGAGATAGCAAGAACGTAAAGCCAATTAGAATATATCTACTATGTTAAAGTGAATTTATAAGCAGAATATCTTATAAGATAATGAAGATAAAATGATATTTATAGAAAAATTAATCGAGACAAAAAAATGCTATATTTAATTTGATTAATGCAGTATCAAGGATAATCATGTACTTCTATTAATAAAGCAGACAAACGAAACGCCCTATATCTCCATATGCAGATGGCAAAGCAGGCACTGCAGGTAAACGTAGTATAGGAAAATTTCTTTAGGATGTTTATAAATGATTCTGAATTCTGATATAATTTAGAAGATGAATAAACAGTATTTTTATTAAGCAGTATGGCATTAGGAAAAGATATTAGGGCACTACATCTAAGGAAAAGAAAGTTAGATAGTATTTAGATTAAATGTGCAGGAGGATATATGCAGTACTTTACAAGTCAAATAGCAAAAATGGTAGGGGTTCATCCTAATACTGTAAGGCTTTATGAAGAGCTTCATTTAATCTCAAATGTACCTAGGAATAAGAAAGGCTATAGACTTTTTTCAGAGCGGCATATCGATGAGGTGAAATTTGCAAGAATGATTGTTCCAGGACCTTATCCGGTTGATAAAAGTATAGTATTACGGATGATTGAATACTATACAAAGCAGGAATATGAAATGGCCCTTTCGTATGCACAGCACTATTATAATGAGGTTATAGAGGAAAGAGCAAAGACTGATAGGGCCTTGGAAATATTAAATACATGGAAAGACAACTTAGTAATTGATCAAGCCGTCATGGCTGCTACGAGAAAGCAAATGGCCACCCTAAGCAAAATACCAGTGGAAACGATAAGAACGTGGGAAAGATCGGGGCTAGTGACTTCAGTTAAAAATGGTAATAAAAATCGTTATGCAGCTTATGAATTTGAAAAAATTATGATTATTTATATGTTAAGAAAAGCGGGCTTTAGCATTCAATCGCTATATATGTTTTTTCATAACACGCAATGCAAAACGCCTTTAGAGTTCTTTAAAGAAATCTACAAGGATGAGGAAACGATCTGTCAGACAAATGAGTGGATAAATTTTCTAGATAAACACATAGAAAAAGCAGAAAAGGTAATAGCAGTATTAAAAAATAAAATTTCTAACCCTCCATTATAACCCCAATTCTTTTTCATGTGATAAACTGCATTTAATTGAGTGTACAATTATCACTGAGTAGGGAAATAAAGAGGAGGAAGCGTATGAAAGTTAGATTTGAAGAGTATGAGAATAATGTTATATTTAGAGTATATGATTTTGATAGTAAATATGAGAAGGTACTAAAGATGTGTTATTATGAACCAGACTCAAGCAGTTACATAAAGACATTTCCTAGGGATACAAAAAATATTAAACAAATACAATCTTATTACTCCAGCAATTTCAAAGAAATGTTTGATCAATTAGGATACTTTAAGCCCATACCTTGGGAAAAGGCTTTACTTGAGTTCTTTGATAAAATAGAAGGACAACAAATAAACTGGTGGCTGACCGGAAGCTGTGCGGCGTGCATTAGAGGAATCCCTCTTAGCCCTCATGATATTGATATCATGGTGGACTCGGCAGATATTAATAAAGTAAATGAAATTTTTAAAGATTATATAATTGAACCTATTCTGGATACTAATGGATGGTTGACAAAGGAATTTGGAGTCATATTTCTTCATGCGAGAATTGATATTGCATCTGATCCGCAGACGTGTTTAGATGATCCAGAGCCAATAGATTGTGGTCCTTATGCAAGAGCAAATTTAGAAGAAGTCAGATGGAGGGGACATTTGATCAAAGTACCCCCAGTCAATCTGCAGCTTAATGCTAACAAAAGAAGAGAAAGGCTGGATAGAGTGGCACTAATTGAGGAGTATATGCAAAAGCAAAAATAGGATAGGGATAAACCTACAGAATGGGTAAGCTATATAAGACTCTTAAGGGGATAAGCCTATGGCAAGGAGATATTAGATAAGACAGCAGTATTTTGGAGGACCTCACATTTTTGGGCAGAAGATGTGAGGTCCTTTTATGAGTACAAAGGTTATACTAGTATTAAAGAAAACTAGCTGCAGAAGAGAATCTAAAAGCGAAAAATGTATGAGAAGGGAAGAATCAGACATGATAATACAAAGAATCATTGTGGTAGCACTGCTTATTATAATAACCGGGATTATTTTATTTATGATGGATATAGGACTATTTTCTAAAGTGATCATTAAGGAAAGGGAAATAGGGCCTTTCGTTTTGGTTTATGACGATCATAAGGGAGATTACAAGGGAACGGCAAAGGTACAAGATGACATTTATTATCGGCTGATTAATCAGTATAACATAGAAACGTTTAAAGGATTCAGTATTTACTATGATGATCCTAAGGAAGTAGCAAAAGAAGAGCTAAGAAGTATTGCGGGGTGCATCCTGGAACCATTAGATTATGCTAAAATTGAAAGTTTGAAAGAAGCAGGTTTTAAAATTAAAGAATTGCCGAAAGAAAATGCTGCTGTGACAGAGTTTCCATTTAAAAACCCTTTCTCCATCATAGCGGGTATTATAAAAGTTTATCCTGAAATGAATAAATATGCTGAAGGAAAGGGAATAGAACAGACAGACATAATGGAAATATACGATGTTCCAAATAAAAAAATTATGTACATAAAGAGAAAATAATAAGTAGTTAAATCTTAGGTTTCTGAACAAAAAACAGAGTCCTAAGATTTTTTTGCGAGATGCTCTTTAGGACGATTTCTATTTTTATCGTCCTAAGCATAACTATTAATTGGGCTATATAATAGCAAAAAAAGATGATAGATAGAATATACGGATTGCAATAATTAGATACTGGGATTATACTACAGATAGTTTGGTTTATATAATGTATATCTATAATTATTAGCCTATAAGGCTGGAAAGTAAGGGATGGAAGATGTCAACGGGTTACATACAGGATATGACGGAAGGAAAAGAGGTTTCACTTCTTATAAAGTTTTCGCTGCCAATGCTATTTGGCAATATTTTTCAACAATTTTATAACATAGCTGATATGATTATTGTAGGAAAGCTTATAGGGGCTGATGCCTTAGCTGCGGTAGGGTCCACAGGCTCTATTAACTTCCTCATTTTTTCGATATGCTTAGGGCTTTCTATTGGAGCAGGGATCATTATTTCTCAATATTTTGGAGCAAAAAAAGATGAGGAAGTAAAAGGTGCAATCGCCAACGCCGTTTATGTTATTGCAGGAGCAGGCATTGTCATGAGTCTGATCGGGGTTATATTTGCTCGGCCGATTTTGCAGATTATGCAGACACCGCCTAAAATCATAGATGAAGCCGCTGATTTTTTAAGAATATTATCGGGAGGCATGCTGGCTGTAGCAGCTTATAACGCCATAGCTGCTATCCTTAGAGCCTTAGGAGATTCAAAAACTCCCCTTATTTTTCTGATTACAGCTTGTTTCATTAATATCTTTTTAGATATAGTCTTTATTCTAAAGTTTGGACTTGGCGTGAGAGGCGCAGCTTTTGCCACTATTATCTCACAAGGCATTGCGGCCTTAGGGTGTGCAGGTTTTGCACTCTTTAAGAATCCTTATTTTAAACTGAAGGAAGAGCACTGGAAAATAAGAAGAGAGATTATTATCAAGTGTATAAAAGTCGGTGTTCCTATTGCTATGCAAAATGCCTTGATTGCCGTATCGTTAGTGGCACTGCAAAGCGTAGTCAATGGATTTGGAGAAACGGCAGTTGCAGCTCATACAGCCATCAGCAGAATAGAGCAGCTTATACAGCAGCCTTTCAATTCCTTGGGGGCAGCTATGTCTGCTTTTGCAGGACAGAATATGGGCGCGAATAAATTAGAACGTATCAAAACAGGTTATCGTAAGAGTATTATCATCGTGCTCATATTTAGTGTCATAGCGTTTCTGGCTGCCCAGTTTGGAGGACGCATCATTATGGAAGTTTTTGTTAAAGACGAAGCTGTTATCCAGCTTGGGGCAAAGGGTATTAAAATTACTAGCTGTATGTATTTCTTCCTTGGCATGATTTATATTACCCGGGGACTCTTAAATGGCACAGGGGATGCCGTTTATGCAATGATTAATGGCGTGGTAGAGGTGATCGGCAGAATCGGTTTTTCCAGCGCTTTGGCTATGATCCCGCTGCTTGGGGTTTGGAGCATATGGATTACTACTGGGCTGACATGGTTTATTACAGC
>CALJNR010000031.1 GCA_937981575.1 uncultured Clostridia bacterium
AGTTAATAGTAAAATCAAAGAAGCACTGCAAGGTATTATTCATTCTAATAAGTATCAAGACATGCTGCAAGAAACTGTTGTTACAATGAGACGAGACAGATACTGTGTGCCGGTTAAAATAGAGTATAAAAATCAATTTAAAGGGATTGTCCATGATCAGTCCTCAACAGGCGCTACGGTATTTATTGAGCCCATGGCTGTCGTAGAATTTGGCAATGAGCTTAAAGGGCTAGAAACAAAAGAAACTGGCGAAATAGAAAAAATTCTGATTGATTTTACCCAGCAGATAGCAAGCATTACCGAAGCCCTTGCCATTAACTACGATAATCTCATTAAGTTGGATGTGATCTTTGCGCGCTCGGAGTTTTCACTTAAGTATGACTGCCGAGAACCTAAACTAAATAGCGAGGGGTATACGCAGCTTAAGCGGGCAAGGCATCCTCTTTTAGATAAAGATACGGTAGTGCCGATTGATGTTAGCATTGGTAAAGACTTTACCACCTTACTTATAACAGGACCTAATACAGGCGGGAAAACAGTTGCGCTCAAAACAATAGGTTTATTTACACTGATGGCGGAGATAGGTCTTCAAATACCAGCTTCAGAAGGTAGTGATGTAGCTATTTTTGATGGGATCTATGCAGATTTAGGTGATGAACAAAGCATTGAGCAGAGCTTAAGTACTTTCTCAGCTCATATGACTAATATTGTAAGCATATTAGAGCATATGGGGACCAATTCATTGGTGCTTATGGATGAAGTAGGCTCAGGAACTGATCCGGTAGAAGGAGCAGCTCTTGCGATGGCTATTCTTGAACATCTGAGAAAACAACAGATTAGAACAGTAGCGACTACACACTATAGTGAACTTAAACTCTACGCCTTATCGACACCAGGTGTTGAAAATGCAAGTTTTGAATTTGACCTTGAATCTCTAGAACCAACTTATAGACTCTTGATTGGGATACCAGGTAAGAGTAATGCATTTGCTATTTCAATGAAGCTTGGACTTGCTGAGCATTTAATTGAAGATGCAAAAGTCTTTTTACACAAAGAGAATGTAAAAATGGAAGATATTCTTGTGGATCTAGAGCAAAGTAAAAAAATTGCCGAAATAGAAAGTGCCCGTGCCAAAGAGTTTAGAGCAGAGGCCGAAAAGTTAAAGGAAGAAATAAAAAATGAGAGACAAAAGATAGAGAAAACACGCAAAAAAATACTAGAACGCACGGAGCTAAAGGCAAAAGAAATCCTTAAGCAAGCCGAAATAGAGACAGATAAAGTTTTAAAAGAAGTAAGAGGTGCAGCGCGCAAAGCGCAAGTCATGATTGACGAGAAAGATCTTCAGCAAGCTAAAACCAATATGGGTCAGATGACTAAAGATCAAGAGCGGCAAATCAGTAAAAGTTTAGGTATTAAAAGTACTGTAGCAAAAAAGTTAAAAACAATAAGTGTAGGCGAGGAAGTGACAGTTACTTCACTTATGCAGCAAGGTATTGTCATAGAGCCGTTAGACAGCAGTGGTCATGTAGTGGTGCAGCTTGGTATTATTCCAATGAAAGTACATCTTACAAATCTGCAAAAAGTAGAAGTGAAAACGCAGCAAGAGAAAAAAACAACTAAAACTAAATCTCAAAAGGGAACAGTCAGCTATAATGTCTCAAAAACAAGCGCTATTTCACCTGAAATTGATATAAGAGGAATGTTAGTTGATGAAGGCGTTCAAGTGGTGGATAAATATTTGGATGATGCTTATTTATCAGGCTTAAAACAAGTAACGATTATACATGGTAAAGGAACAGGGGCACTAAGAGCTGGGATTACGACTATGCTCAAAAAGCATCCGCATATAGAAGCTCATAGACCAGGGAAATATGGTGAGGGTGAAATGGGCGTAACAGTTGTAACGATTAAATAAGGAGGAGGGTGTTGCATATGATAAAAGTATTGATTGTAGATGATGATACCAATATCTCAGAGCTTATTTCTTTATATCTTAAAAAAGAAGGGTATCATACCAAAGAAGTATATAGTGGCAAAGAGGCTTTAGAAGCATTTGAAGACTATAGTCCAGATATTATTTTATTAGATATCATGCTGCCAGAGTTAGATGGTTATGATGTATGTAAGGAAATTCGTAAGATTAACAGAACACCTATTATTATGTTGACGGCAAAAGGAGAAGTCTTTGATAAAGTATTAGGCCTAGAGCTTGGAGCAGATGACTATATTGTTAAACCCTTTGATCCCAAAGAGCTTATTGCAAGAGTTAAAGCTGTTTTAAGACGTTGTGTTGCGCAGAGTGAACCAGAAAAGTCTAAAAATAGAATTATGCTAGAGCAGCTCATTATAGATAAAGACAATTACTCTGTAACTTATGAAGGTAATGTCGTAGAGCTTCCTCCTAAAGAATTAGAAGTTTTATACTTTTTAGCAAGTCATCCAAGACAAGTTTTTACAAGAGAACAGCTGCTTGATAAAATATGGGGCTATGACTTTGTGGGAGATACAAGAACAGTAGATGTACACATTAAAAGACTCAGAGATAAGTTTGAAGGTGATCATACATGGAGCATAAAAACCGTCTGGGGAGTAGGTTACAAATTCGAAAAATAAGAAAAGAGTTTGTCTTTCCCACTCTTTTTAGCAGGTTAGTTACAGT
>CALJNR010000032.1 GCA_937981575.1 uncultured Clostridia bacterium
ACTTAACTCAAATGCCTCTCCCTTATCATCAACGCCTAAAAGATAACGGCACCATCCTGCAAGGACAAGCGGAATAAACTTAAGGCTTTTTACGTCCAGCGTCTCGCTTTTTGCATAAGCTTTGATCGTTTCACCAAAACGTATCGGCAGCTTTTGAGAGGTATCCGTTGCAATACGCTGAGGCGCATCCGGCATAAAAGGATTAGGCATTCTTATGTTAAGGACTTCATCAATAAAGGCCTTAGGACTGATAATGCCTGGGTCTACAACAACTGGCAGCCCTTCTTCATAGCCGATCATTTCAACCAGCTTTTTAAGCTCGGTGTCTTGCATTTCTTTGTAAATTTTAGTATAAGACAATAGGCATCCATAAACAGCGAGTGCTGTATGCAGCGGATTTAGACATGTACATACCTTCATTTTTTCTACTTTATCTACTGTCTCTTGGTCTGTAAAAATAACGCCTCCTAAGTCAAGCTTAGGTCTGCCGTTCGGGAACTTATCTTCTATCACCAAATACTGGGCTTCTTCAGCATTTACAAACGGTGCTGCATACGTATTTTTTGAAGTGATTATTCCTTCTGTATCCTCAAATCCAACTTCCTTAAGCATCATTTTTACACTTTCGTCAGGTCTCGGAGTGATTTTATCAATCATACTCCATGGAAAAGAAACACTGGCTGGATCTTCTATATAGGCCAAAAAGCCTTTTTCTGTCAGGTTGTTTTCTTCCCACTTTTTAGCAAAAGCTCTGACTGCTTCAAACAGCCTTGTTCCATTATGCGAGCAGTTATCCATACTGACTAAAGCAATCGGATGCTTTCCTTTAGTGTATCTTTCGTAGCATAGGGCTGCCAGCTTACCGATATAGCTTTTCGGCTTAGCAGGCCCTTTTTCAAAGTCATCTGCCACATCTGTCATATATTCGCCACTCACGCGGCTTAAGCAGTACCCCTTTTCAGTGATCGTAAAGCTGACCATCTGAAGGGAGGGATTTGCAAAGATTTCTTTAAGCCTTGCAAAGTCCTTTTCGTTTTCGCTGTCTACTTTAAGTGCTTCTACAATACTTGCAACAACTGTTTTTTCTATTGTTCCATCTGCTTTTAAAGTCACAAGCAAAGTCAAATGATCATACGGATCAAAAACCTTATCAATAATTTCGTAATCATAGCCTTCTGCTACAATAATACCCGTATCTTCTATGCCTTTATCTAATAATTCCTGCTGAACGGCTGCCGTAAATGCTCTAAAGATATTACCAGCTCCAAAATGAATCCACTTAGGGGACTGTTTCGTTTTTTTGCTGACTGCTTCATAATCAAATTCTGGCAGCTTAATATCTGCTTTTTGCCATACTTCCTTATCTTTTAATTCATTGATAGTTAATTTCATAAGTGGCCTCTCTTATTTTAGCATTTTAAAAAAATCCTTTTGTAGTACATCATCTGATTCCTGAACCTGAGCCGGATAACTTTCAAATAAATCGGGATACTTATTTAATAAATCTAGTTCTTCTGTATTTAGCTTCGTCAAATGCCTACGAATTAATTGAACAAGCCTTTCTGAATCTTTTTCAGCAATACATGCTATCAGCTCTTCATGCTGTTTGATGACACTGTCTAATATAATTTGATCTGATAAAGAAAGAAGCCTAATTCTTCTATAATGCCCCGAAGTATTTTGGAGCGTTTCCCAACAAAGTTTTTTATTGGTTGCATCAAAAAAGACCTTATGAAAAGCCTCATCCTGCTGTAATGACTTTCTATAGTCACCCTCTTCAATGCTTTGTTTTTGCTCCGCTACTACTGCCTTTAACCTGTCAATGTCGCTTGGCGTATGCCGCTCCATAAATAGTACAATCGTTTTTTCTTCCAGGCATTCTCTTATATACCGCTCTTCTTTTACCCTGCCAAGATCAATCTTAGAAATCATTGTTCCTCTTTGCGGCATGGTGGTAATAAGGCCTTCTTTCTCCAACTTGATAATCGCATCTCTTACAGGTGAACGGCTTACATTCATCTGAGCCGAGATATCTTTAATGCTAATTATTTCACCTGGTTTAATATTTAATTCGATAATGCTGTTTCTCAAATAATGATACACATTATCGCCAATTGTCATCACATTTTTCTCATTGTCTCTATAGTACATACCCAGCCTCTTTCCCTATACGTCTATTAAACTATCACTACACTATATTATATAGGGATTTCATCTTAATAACTAGGACATTTTAACGATACTTTCCCAAAGACCATTAAGGTACGTAGCACCTAAAGCTCTGTCATATAGTCCATAACCAGGCATTGAAACTTCGCCCCAAATCGCTCTTCCATGGTCCGGACGCATCACGCCGTCAAAGCCACTATCATAAAAAGCCTTCATAATTTCAAACATATCCAGTGATCCATCTGAAGAAAGATGCGCTGCTTCATCAAACTTCCCTTCGCCAATGTGAATAACGTTTCTAACATGTGCAAAGTGAATCTTGCCTTTAAGGGAGCGGATAATATCCGCAATATCATTATTAGGGTTAGAGCCTAGTGATCCTGTACATAAAGTAACCCCGTTACAAGGACTATCTACCATACTTGTCAGTCTAAGAAGCTTTTCTTTAGATGTCATGATTCTAGATAATCCAAATACTGACCACGCTGGATCATCTGGGTGGATAGCCATTTTAATACCGTACTTTTCACAAACTGGCATAATAGCTTCCAAGAAATATTTTAAATGATCAAACAATTTCTCTTCATCTACCCCCTTATACATTTCAAAAAGCTCTTTGATTTTTGCCATTCTCTCTGGTTCCCAGCCTGGAAGCACAAAGCCGTTGGACTTTTCATCCATAGATTCCATGATTTTATCTGGATCAATTTTATCAATAATAGACTGATCATAAGATAAAACAGTTGATCCATCTGGCCTTTCTTTAGCTAAGTCTGAACGCGTCCAGTCAAAGACAGGCATAAAGTTATAACAAACTAAGTCAATCCCCTCTTCTCCAAGTCTCTTAAGTGTTGTGATATAGTTTTCAATATACTGGTCTCTTTCTTTAGCGCCAACCTTTATGGCATCATGAATATTTACACTTTCTATGCCTTTGATTTTAAGACCTGCATCCTCAACTTCTTTTTTGATTGCCTTAATCTTTTCGCTTTCCCAAACCTCTCCCGGCTTCGTATCATACAAAGTCGTAATAACACCTGTTACTCCAGGAATTTGTCTGATTTGTTCCAGGGTTACTGAATCAAATTGTTTTCCAAACCATCTTAAAGTCATATCCATAATTATTCACCTTTCTCCTTTTAATCAAATTCTATTACGATTTTTCTAGCTAATATATCAGTATATTAGCATATTAATATAGTTTTGTCTACCGGTTTTCAATCAACTTCGGTGCTTATATCAATCTAGGTAAATGTAATCTATATTTCTATACACTTATTGCCGTCTTCAGAATGAAAAGCCTGGCTTTTATACTAAATCCTCTATAAAAAAACTGCAATAAATAGCCCTCATCCGTAGTCTTGTACAAATAAAGTCTATTTATTACAGTTTTACTCATACTCCTTAACTTTTATTTCCCACTTCGCATCCATTTGATGTCCACATATTTTTGCATTTGCAATACTATTAGAAGTAAAGATATTTAACTCCATTCTTATTCAAACTCATAAGCACTTAAAATAATTTTAAATAAATTTTCAGTATACCTAATCGTGTGATATAATAATCCCATACGTCAATGTATGATAAAAAACTAATGAATCCACCTTATAAGGTGTTTGAAAGCAGAGGATATTTTGAAAAGGAATTATAAGTTCAGGTTGACCATTTTAGTTATTGCCATATTTTTTTTATTTCGTATGCTTTCTCTTAATTTTTTTGAATTAAGAAGCTATAATGCATCCCCCAGCGATAATTTATTCTTAAATGTTAATGCTTATATTCAGCAGATTGTCGCATTGCAGCAGGACCAAAGAAATTCTGAAAGAAATTTCAAAAGAATCTTATCCATCGTTTATTTTCTTTTTGGCTTCTTACATATAAAGCTTCACGACTATTTACTTTTAGGTAGTCTAGGGATCTATTTACTCCTTATTGATTTTAGAAAAATTCTACTTAGGTTACTTACTATGTCTATACACGGGAGCCGATATAAAAATACTCTTCTTATTATCTAACAGATGATAAGAAGGAGGTGTGCGCATGGATATCATGTCAATTATTGTAATTGTTTCTGTTGCTGTCTTTTTATTAGGCAGTATCTGGCTCATGGAACGTTCTAATAAATACAATGAAAACGATCAAAACAAAAAGTAGCCTTTAACTACAGATTTGATGCAGAAATAATATACCCTCCAAACTGATGTAACTAAAATGACTCAGTTTGGAGGGTTTTATTAATTGCAAGGCCAAAAGTTAAAAATGCTGCTCCAATAATTAGTTCTCTCATATCGAACCATTCATTCAATTGATAGATGTAATGGGGATAAAAGTAACTTAAAGTAATATATGAATTAAGGAGTATATGCAAGATTATACATAATAGAATCGAGCGGGTGTGCCTATATACATAACCCAAAATACAGCCCACAATAAAGGCATTGATGCCTTGCTGCACATCTAAATGTACTATGCCAAAGACCAGTGCACTAAGTATAATTGCCCCCGCATCATTGAATTTTTTCAAGAGGCGATTAAGGACTATTCCACGAACTGCTATTTCTTCAACAATGGGTCCGCTGATACATACACTAAAAATAAACTGACTTAAATCGGAATGGCTGATTTTGTCCATTGCTTTGGTAAATAGCGGATTTTCAGGTAAAAAACATAGGATGAGGTCAAGTGAATTATTTTTAACCAGTAAATAACCGGTCAGTATTAATAATGAAAAAATAACCCATTTGATATTTGGCATACAAAATAGCTCTAATTGAATATCCTTATAGAACTTATTTAAGATAAGTAATAAAATGAGTCCAAAGATAAGCATTGCTGTTAATTGACCCAAAAATATTAATATAAATTCTCCTTTTATCAAAGAGGATAAGAGATAATTAATGATCCCTTCCAGGAAACCATATAGTATCTGCATAGCTAAAGCCAGTAGTACTCCCCATAATAATGTCTTTAAATAAGACAAGATATTGATTACGATTCTCTTCATTGATGCTGCGCCCCTCATTACGGTTTCATTCTTCCTCTAATCAAATACCACACATTCATATTATAATAAATATAAATCTTTCTTCAATAGTTGCTGTATAACATGCTGTTTTTTATCCATAACATGCAAAAATAGAAAGCAATATCTATTTAAAAGATACCCCCTATTTATCCTCTGTGCAAACGTTTATATAAAACTATGCTTTTATATGGCACAAACTTGGAACACAAAAAGAAGAGGACTAAATCGTCCTCTTCTCTTTGGCATAACGTACTTTCATAAAGCTGATGATGGGATTTGAACCCCTGACTTGCTCATTACGAATGAGCTACTCTGCCAACTGAGTTACATCAGCACTCCTCTTTGATTATAGCTCCAATAGGAGCTATTTTCAAGAGGAATTGAGGGTATTCTATTCCACTTTGAAGTGGTTCATGGTATGGCTTAGTTCATTCATGCTGTTTGTCAGCTTACCGGAGATATCAAAGAGTTTGTTCATAATAGCACTTTGCTCTTCGCTGAAGGCATTAAGTTCTTCAGTCGTGGAAGCTGTTTCTTCGGTTACAGTTCCCATTCTCTCGATCTGCTCGATCATAGCATTTTTCAGTTCTTCCATGCTGGCTACTTCCTGATTCACCTCAAGAAGTTCTCCATCAATGGTTATAAGCTTATGGATAATGTGATCAAATGCAGCATGGGTGCTTTTCACCACTTCTTCCTGATTTAAAAAGCTAGAATGTGCATCTGTTACCAGTTTAACAGCATCTGCTGTTTTAGCTTTTATTGTATTTAGCGTTTTTCTTACATCTATTGTTGAGCGTTTGGACTGCTCCGCTAAATTTCTGACTTCATTGGCAACGACGGCAAATCCTTTGCCTACTTCTCCGGCTCTTGCCGCTTCTATGCTGGCATTAAGCGCCAGAAGGTTGGTTTCTTCACTGATACGGTCTATAAACTTCATGATATCTTCGATACTGGAAGTCAGCCTTCCAAGATCAGTAATTGTCAGTTTGATATCATGGGAAATTTCAATAGATGAAAGCATCGTCTCATTAAGTTCTCCTACACTTTTGGTAGCTGTTTGTATAATCTCTTTGGCATCTGCATTTTCGCTAACCATTGCCTTTGTTTTTTGCATCACTTGCTGAATACTGCCTGATAAATCATACATCGTTCGAATACTCTTTTCTGCATCTACTGCCTGATGATTGGCTCCTGTTGCAATGTCTTGTATGGATAGAGCCAGCTGCTCTGCTGTTTCTACCGACTGCTTTGTAGCATCGTCAAGCATATTGCCGTTCTCCAGTGTCTCTCCCATCACTTGTTTGGTCTCACCTATGAGTTTTCTTATATTTTCAATCATTTTGTTGATGCTGCTCGCAAGCATCCCCAGCTCATCATGACGGTGCTCATCAATTTTGCCAGTCATATCCCCTTCTTCTGCTGCTTTTATCAGCTTCATCATGTTGATGATCGGTTTCGAAAAGCTCTGAGACACTATGGTTCCGAAGACGATAGCTAATACTAAAGCAACAATAATCAGTATACCTACAATCCCTCTCGTTTGCTCAAGTTTGCTTGTCAGCGCCTTCTCTGGCAGTTCAAAGACCACTTTCCATCCGTTTTTTGCTGTTTCATAGGTAATCATGCTGCCATTTACCCTGCTAGTTCCTGCTAGTTTTTCTGAGTTCACTACATTTAAGATGTGCTCAGCAATCTGTCCTTCTGTATCACCTGATGTGAAAATCACTTTGTTATCTTGATCTAATATGTAAAAGCTGGCCCCTTCGAAAAGTTCTATTTTATGCGTATCATTAACTAACTTATCAATTTTGATACGGGTTACAAAAACCCCTAATTTCCCTCTTGTAGTACGGTTAGTATTATTAATATTTCGGATGTAATACAGCCCTTTGGCATCGCTCCCTATACCGTTAATCCAAACCCCTTTATCTTCTGGGTCCATCTCGTAACAGCCAAGCAGTTCTTCTCTAGTCAGATGATTTAAGTTTCCTATAAAATTTTGATTATTTAAAAGCAAAAATACATTGGAAACACTGTCTCCCCCTGTAGCTTCTATGCCGATAATCTTTTGTTTCAGCTCTCTTTCTGAAGCTGCCTGTTCAACTGATGTGGCTCTTTCATACTGATCAAGTACTGTATTAAGTCTTGGGTCTAGTGCTGCCGTAAGATTTCTTTGCTCAATTTCATTTAAGAAATAATTTACATTGGTACAGATCTGTGTAATCAGCTGATTGGCAAACTGCTCACTGGTTTCCTCTACAACATGGTTAGACATATTATAAAATAACGTATTAACAGTTAAAAGCGGTAAAATTGCAAAAACCATAAAGGTAATAATGAGTCTATATTTAATCGATATTCCGCGCCGTCCCCCCGGTTTGTCTTTCTTTTTCTGTTTTTTATTTACTGTCTTTATTTTCATCCTAACCCCTCCTCATTACATGTCAAAAGTTTACGTTTCTTTCCGACTGGTATCGTTACCGAAAACGGATAAAATGATATTGACTTCCATTGAATCCATTCTTCTCAGGTTGTCAATCTTCGGTACCGTTACCATTTTTGGTTAAAAAAATATTTCTTGCTGCTCCGTTACTATTCTTTAAATATATTATACAACATTTAGTCATTAATTCAAATATTTTTATAGGATTTCGAATATATTTTTTAAGTAAGTTTCTTTTTTATTCATTTTCTCGTGAGGAGGCTTCCCTTTGGATAATAGACTGATTGTTACAGCATATAACCGCCCCGCAGCGGTACGCTATGCCCATACTTGGAGTCATAGCAGAAACCCAAAATACTTAGACTTCAGCCAGCTTGGCGGTGACTGCACTAACTTTATATCCCAGTGCTTGTATGCCGGAAGTGGTGTGATGAATTACACCCCTGTCTATGGCTGGTACTATATCTCTTCATCAAACCGAACGGCTTCCTGGACTGGAGCCAGATTTTTATATAAGTTCCTGACAACCAATAAAGGTATTGGTCCCTTCGCCTCCGAAGTATCTCTTTCAGAACTTGCTCTAGGCGACGTTATTCACCTTGCAAGAAAAGACGGCCATATTTATCATTCTCTCATTGTGGTTCAGATTGGCTCGCCGGCTACTTATGAAAATACGCTGATAGCAACCCATACTTTTGATGCAGATTATAATCCTTTATCCAATTACACCTTTGACCAGGCCCGCTTTCTCCACATAGAAGGTGTCCGCGTTTAAAAAGGCAGACAGCATGATACTGTCTGCCCGCTCTAAAGCATTCACTAAAAGCAGTTTCTTCTTCACATTTCATATGCCCCTAAACGTCCAGAGACTTCTTGACTATATTGAGAGGCTTTCTTGATCATTCAACAAAAGCTGCAAATCTCGCTCTTACTTCTTCTTCTCCGATAATATGCATAATCGTAAAGAGATCTGGCGTGTTGGCTCTGTAGGTAAGGGCTGCTCTTACAGCACCTGCCACATCAGATACCATCCCTTTAAAGGCTTCTGGTGTTTTCTTAAAGGCTTTGCGGTCTGCTGCATAGCCAAGCTCTATCGCTAAAGCTTTCAGTTCTTCGAACCAGGTTTCTTGATCGGTATCATAACGGTAAACCTTGGCATAGGCTTCAATAATGCTTTTGGCATCTTCAAGGCTCATATTTTTTGGAAGCTCTGCCTGCTCTTTTGTCTCCACTTTAAAGAGCGGTGCAAAAAAGTAGCAGATCTTTTCTCGGACTTCACTCCATTTGCCATAGTCTTTGCGAGGCTTAGGACCATCTTTATCTATGTTGAAAATTTGCTTAGCCATCTCTTCATTTTCTGTTACAAGCGCGTACATCTCTTTGTCATATTCTTTGGCCCACGCTGTGTAGAGATCATATACTTCTTCGGCTTTCATTTTGGAGATTACATGTTTGCTGACATCATTTAGCTTGATAATATCAAAAAGTGCCCCGCTCTTGCTCATCTTATCTAAAGCTACCGGGAAATCATGATAGTCTGCTGATGGATTCTCTGTGCGCCACTCTTCATAAGTGGAATTGATAATATTTAAAAGGTATTCGACAACAGAAGCTTTTGGATAGCCTTCTTCTTTATAATAGCTTACTGCACTTTCTGGATCTTTTCTCTTGGAAAGCTTGCGTTTTGATGCACCTTCCAGCTTCATAACCGTTGGAATATGAGCATATTCAGGTCTTTCAAAGCCCAGAATATCAAAAAGCTGCACATGGATTGGCAGTGAAGAAAGCCACTCTTCGCCTCTTATGACATGGGTTGTCCCCATCAGTGCATCATCGATTGCATGGGCAAAGTGATACGTTGGCAGCCCATCCCCTTTAATGAGGACAATATCTTGATTGTTTTCAGGAAATGAAGTCTCTCCTTTAATAAGGTCATTAAATTGCACTCTTGTTTCTGGATTCCCCGGAGACTTAAGCCTTATGATATAACTTTCTCCTTTTTGGATTTTAGCTAGTGCTTCTTCTGGAGATATATTTCTGTAGATAGCATATTCCCCATAGCAGCCAGGCGTTAATTTTTCGGCTGTTTGTTTTTCACGCATCTCTTCTAATTCTTCCGGTGTGCAAAAACAAGGATAAGCGAGCCCCTTTAAAATAAGATCTTTAGCAAAAGTTTTGTAAATCATTTCTCTTTCACTTTGTCTATAAGGACCATATTCTCCTATTGAGGCATTCTGCCCTGTCATCCCTTCGTTAAAGGTCATGCCAAAGTCGTTCATTGTTCTTATTGTATCTTCTATAGCCCCTTCAACTTCTCTTTTTTGATCCGTATCTTCTATTCGGAGAAAAAAGATTCCGCCGCTTTGGGTAGCTATTCTTTCACTGACAAGAGCTGCAAAAACGCCTCCTATATGCTGAAAACCTGTAGGACTTGGGGCGTAACGGGTTACTTTCGCCCCTTCTTTTAAACTGCGTTTAGGGTATTTTTGAATATAGTATTCCGGTGTTTTATCGATATCTTGAAATATTAAATCTGCTAACTGCTGTAAACTCATTGTTTCACCTTACCTTTAAAATAATTAGTTTTTTACATTAAAAAGCCTTTCGCCTCTAAATGGGCGAAAGGACTGATCGATCATCCTGAAATCATTATACCTACCAAGGCTTTGATTGTAAAGCATCATTCCCTCTTTAGGCTTTTGTATTGAGCTCCATCTGCATAAAAAGCTGATTAGAAAACAACCCGACTACAAAGGCAAAAATGATATTATAAGCTATTCCTGTACCTATAGCCGCTATATAACTTAAAAATGCCCCTGAACCTGAATACATAACAGCGCCAATAATCACGCCTGTGATAATGCCCGGCGCCGCAAAGACAAAAGCTAAAAGGAGATACAGCATCATCAAGAGTCCAGCATTCCCCGAACTTCCGAACATTCTCTGAAATAAGACGCTAAGCCCCGTAAACAGCATCTGAAAGCTTATTCTTGCTAAGATGCATAGTAGTATAAATAAAGGATTCACCCCCACCAACACTCCTATAGGCAAAAACATAAAACATCCTTCCAGTGCCGCCTTGATAAGTCCCTCTAATGAAGCAAAAAACATCTTGATAACGCCCGGCTGCGGCAGCAGGTAAATATAATGATATTTAAGTTCTGCTGTCCACCGCTCGGCCTGACTCATTAAAATCTGCATGTAAGTCATGATCCCCAATATAATAAGCAGCTTTGTATAATCATCTAATTCTTTGGCCTTGTTTAAAAAGAAGCCAATTCCAAGGGCGATTACAACCTGCATTGCCGAAGAAACATTAATCCCTATTTTGCCGCTTCGGCCAGCTTCGAGCATCTGTTTATAAAAAATGGTGGATGCTCCTCTTCCCCTTTTGAGCCCAAAGCTTTTAACCTTTTCCCCTTTTAGCTTAGTCTGACTGTCTAGAAGCGGTTTTCCTTTCTGCATGGCACTTGTTACCTCGTCCATATATTCAGTTGTGGTTAAAACATCTTCATAATAATCTGCATTGCTTTTTAAAATAGACAGCAAAATCGCTGCAAGCGCAGCTGCTGTTACAAGGCTGTAGATAATCGCAGTATGAATCTCCCCTTGAATCACAGCGCCTATAGCGTCTTTAATCCATCCTACAAAAGGCACATAATCAAGTATCCTTAAAGCATGAAGTGCTGCGCCAATGAGGTCTTCCCCTTGAGCCACCTGATAAATAAGCAGTGCTCCAGCGGCTGCCAGCACGGAGTTAAATACGATTTTAACCCTTCGTTTCCTCTTAGGATTGCCGTTTGAAAACATATACAGCGCCATGCTGCAGACCTGGCAAGCAATAAGCAGCGTCAGATAGCCTATGAAAATAGCCAAGCAGCCAATTCCATTGATCCCGTAAATACGGTTCAAAGTTGGAATTTGATATAAAATAAAGATCGAAATAAAAAGATTAAGTCCCATTTGCTTGATAATGCCATACATCAGTACCTTTTTAGAAGAAATGGGGGCAGTAAATAATAAGTTTACATCACTCATCTTAAAAAATGAGGCTCCTCTTTCCAGTCCTGAATAAAGAGAGATGGAAAAAATAAACATAAAGAACCCAGCAGCAATACCTAAAAGCTCATTAATATCCCGCATCTTTTTAGGCGCTTCTTCCTTGTCCAGCAGTGAAAGCACAAAAGTAAGGCCAAGGAAAAAAATTATAAATACATACGCCGCAATCTTTGCAGGATTCTTCTTGAGGCTGACAAAATAGTTTTTTAGCTGCTTTTTCAGCAGATACCCGATGACATTCACGCCTTTTCACCTCTTCTTTCAGTAATACTGAAAAACAGTTCTTCTAAAGATGCATTATCCCTTTCCATATCTAATCTGGTTCTTGTTGCTGCAAAGCTGCCGTCCTGCATAATATGCGCAATATCCCAGTAGTTTTCTACACTGTCCAGCATGTGAGTGCTGATCAAAAGAGAAGTTCCCTGATTTTTGAGATTAATAAGCAGTTCTTTAAGCTCTTTGATAGCATGAGGATCAAGCCCTACCAAAGGCTCATCAAAAACAATGACCTTAGGCCGGTGCAGAATACCACAGCAGATGCTGACTTTTTGCTGCATGCCTTTTGAGAGTTCTCCCCCCAGCTTTTTGCGCTTATCCTCTAACTCAAAACGCTTAATAAGTTCATCAGCATAGCTTTCCCAATTTTCAAGCTGGTAGGCTCTTGCTATAAATTCAAGATGTTCTTCGACTGTAAGCAGCGGATAAAGCGATGGCATCTCCGGAATATACCCCAGCATCTTTTTAGCTTCCAGGGACTTATTGGGGATCCCCCCAACTGTAATGGCTCCTTCAAATCTTAAAAGACCTACAATGCACTTAATAATCGTTGATTTGCCTGCACCGTTCGGCCCCAGCAAAATCGCAATCTGTCCCTTATCTACGCTAAAATTCAAATCTTTATTTGCAAGGACTTTGCCATATTTTTTGGTCACGTGATCTACTTTTAACATCTTTTTTCTCCTTTTATTGGTTCATTTTTCAGGACTACTGCTAAACTCCTGGGTTGTGGCAGAGTATCCTATTCTAAGCAGGCTTTTCTGTAATTTTAAGAATATTACAATATTTACACACTATTATAACGGCTTAAACCCATAATGTACATCATAAATTTCACACATAAATAAAATACCATCCCAGCTTTACGCTGATCATGGCACTTTATAAAGTCTAATTTATTAGGTTCTTTAAAGATGCAGTTCATTTTCACACTGCCCATTTTGAACATATTCATAAAGATTTCTAAGAGCGTATTCTACCATATTTGAGACGGCTTCATCTGTGTAAAAGCCAATGTGAGGCGTAAAAATAACGTTATCTAAAGCTGTAAGCTCATGAAAAACGGGCTCTTCAAAAGTTTGACCCGTTAAATTATGTCTTACAAAGGTCTCTTCATTTTCATAAACATCAAAACCAAGGCCCCCTATTTTTCCGCTTCTTAGGCCGTCAAGTACAGTCTGGTAGTCAAACAGTTCCCCTCTTGCAGTATTGATAAGGTAAACGCCGCCCTTCATCTTGGCTATACTTTTTTCATTAACCATATGATAGTTCTCCGGCGTATATGGACAATGAAAAGAAAGCATATCACTCTTTGCATATAATGCATCAAGGTCCACGTATTCAGCATAGGCCTTTACATCTTCCCTTGGATTAAAATCATAAGCCAGAACAGCTGCGCCAAGCCCCTTAAAAGCCTTGATCGTTTCAAAACCAATCTTGCCTGTTCCAACAATGCCTATTGTCATATTTCTAATTTCTCCAGCTCTTAGCCCCGCCAGCCTAAAGTCCTGAGCCTCTACCCTCTGCATCACACTTTTTAGTTTTCGCATCAAAGCAAGTGCCAGCATTAATGTATGCTCGGATATCGCATTGGGTGAGTAGCTGGGAACATACGATACTTTGACCCCCAAAGCTTTGGCAGCCTTTAAGTCAATATGATTAAATCCCGCTGTCCTTGTTACAATATATGCTATGCCATAATGCTTCAAATCACTTATGATCTCTAGGTCCAAATAACCTGCCGCTGCAACCACAACAGCCCCGCAGCCTTTCGCTAAATGCGTATTTTCTCTTGTAATCCCCTCTGATGAGGCGCTTAAATCCAGCTGATATTGCTTACCATAGCGTTCAAAAAATTCCTCTTCATCAGGTCTTTTGCTGTATACAAATACTTTCATATTTTGCCCATCCTTGACTAATCACTTTCTCTCTATTATAGCATAAAACCTCCGCCACTAAGCAAGCCCCACAAGAAAGCGTGCAAAAAACGCACGCCTATGTGAAATAGAAAAGAGCACCCATTTCTGATGAATGGATGCTCTTTTTGAGGGTTTGTTATGCCATAAACATTTTAATATCGTCTTCTACATTTGTGATGCCGCCAATACCAAAGTTATCTACTAAAACTTTAGCCACGTTTGGTGAAAGGAAAGCTGGCAGTGTTGGTCCAAGGTGAATATTTTTAACTCCTAAGTGAAGAAGTGCAAGAAGAACGATAACTGCTTTTTGCTCATACCATGCAATGTTAAATGCAATTGGAAGTTCATTGATATCTTCAAGGGCAAATACTTCTTTTAACTTAAGTGCAATAACTGCTAATGAATAAGAGTCATTACATTGTCCTGCATCAAGTACTCTTGGGATACCGCCGATGTCACCAAGCTGAAGTTTGTTGTATTTATATTTTGCACAACCTGCTGTTAAGATCACTGTATCTTGTGGCAGTGCCTGTGCAAAATCTGTATAGTAGTTACGAGCTTTTTGACGGCCATCGCAGCCTGCCATAACGAAGAACTTTTTAATCGCTCCTGTTTTAACAGCATCAACTACTTTATCAGCAAGTGCAAGGACTTGGTTGTGTGCAAAACCACCAATGATTTCTCCTGTTTCAATTTCTGTAGGCGCTGCACATTTTTTAGCATGCTCAATGATTTCACTGAAATCTTTGTTGCCGTTTTCGTCAGCACTAATATGCTTACATCCTGTAAATCCTGCTGATCCTGTTGTATAAAGTCTATCTTTATAGTCTTCTGATGGAGGCACAATACAGTTCGTTGTCATTAAGATTGGGCCATTAAAGCTTGCGAATTCTTCTTTTTGTTTGTGCCATGCATTACCATAGTTGCCTACGAAGTTGTCATATTTTTTGAAACCTGGGTAGTAGTGCGCTGGAAGCATTTCTGAATGGGTATAAACATCTACCCCTGTTCCTTTTGTTTGTTCAAGCAGCTGTTCTAAGTCTCTAAGGTCATGGCCTGAGATGATAATTGCTGGATTGTTTCTAACCCCAAGGTTAACTTTTGTGATTTCTGGGTGTCCATAGCTTGAAGTATTCGCTGCATCTAATAATGCCATACCGTCAACACCGTATTTACCTGTTTCAAGCGTAATCGCTACATAATCTCCTACAGTTAAGCTGTCATCTAAAGTACTTGCAAGGGCTTTTTGCATAAATGCCGCTGTATCTTCTGATGTATGCTTGAGTACATTTGCATGTTTAAGGTAAGCTGCAAGGCCTTTAAGCCCATAAGTGATAAGCTCTCTTAAGCTTCTGATGTCTTCATCTTTTGTTGAAAGTACGCCAACTGTTTCAGCTTTTGAATCCATTTCATCTTTTGACATAAAGGTAATAAGTGCTGCTTCGCTAAGGCCTGAAATATTATCAAGTTCTTTCAGCAGCCCATCTCTTATTTTAAGGGTTTCATCTACTCGCTTATAAAAAACATCTAAATCAAAGTTTGCATTAGTGATTGTTGTAAATAAGTTAAGTGTTACAAACTGATTGACTGCTTCTGACACTGCTTTGCCTTCAGCTCTTAATCTTGTTGTAATTTCACTCACACCTTTTGTTACATACACAAGCAGGTCTTGAATTTTAGCAACTTCCGGCGTTTTACCACAAACGCCTTTTTTCGTACATCCGCTGCACCCTGCTGTTTCTTGACATTGGTAACAAAACATTAAATTCTCCATTCCCATTCCTCCTAGTATAAATTATTAATTTATTTTTCTTTCTGCGCTTTTTTCGCTCTTTACATTTTCCAGTATATACGATAAAAACAAAACAGTCTGTAACCACCGTTACAAACTGTTTGTTTTTGCAAAAAATTTTTTCATGATTTTGAAAACATTAATAATATAAATTAAACTTCAAACTACGAAATCTATAATCCTTTGAAATTTAATAAGGTATTCCTAGTAAGTTAGTCCATAGCCTTCTTTAAATAGAATATTTTCATCCTTTAGCGGAAATGCATCTGCTGATTTTGGCCAGTTCATAGGAAGTTTACCTGTAAAAGAATAGTTGCCTTCAAAAAGCACCTCAGAAACACCTTGCCCTTCACTGCCCGGAAGCCAAGCCATCACCAGGGCATCCCAGTTCTCCAGCTCTTTAGTAATAATCCTTGGTCTGCCAGATACTATAATTGTTACAATAGGTTTGCCTAAAGCCTTAGCTTTCTCTATGGCCTTCGCGTTACCGGTTAACGGAAGCGGCTCAAATTCACCTCTTGGCTCCTCAGTCTCCAAAATAGCAAGCTGCGCATCATCTCCTTGAAATTCTGCATGGGCTCTTTCCCCTATAACCAGTACGACTACATCGGCTTCATGTGCTTTTGTTTTGTCTGTAATCAAGTTTTCCCCTATAAGCTCTTTAAAGCCTTCTAAAATAGTTTTTCCTGTAATGTCAGCTTCTCCCCCTTGCCAAGATACTGTCCAGCCGCCGCACTGCGCGCCTATATTATTCGCTGCTGGCCCCAGCACATATACTTTTGTATCTTTTTTAAGCGGCAGAATATCATTTTGATTTTTAAGAAGAACGAGAGACTTCCGAACTGCCTCCTGAGCTACTTCCCTATTGCCTTGATTTCCAATTTCATACCCCGTGTTAATCTGCGGCACTGGATTTTCAAAAAGTCCCATCTCCAGCTTCACTTTTAAAATTCTTCTTACAGCATCATTGATACGTTCTTCACTGATATCTCCTTTTTTAACTGCCTTCACTAAAGCACTATGCACTTCGCGCCATCTATAAGGCTCCATAAACAGATCTGCCCCTGCGTCAGCTGCAAGAACAACCTGGTCATAAAGATTCTTTGCGGGTATTTCACGTATTCCTTCAAAATCAGTAACGACTATCCCCTGAAATCCTAGTTCACCTTTTAGCACATCCGTTACCCAATACTTGTTTGCATGCATTTTTATATCATTTGTACTGGAAAAAGAAAGCATGATCGTCTTGACTCCGCTTTTGATCGCTGCTTCATAGCTTGGCAAGGCAACCTTTCTTATTTCTTCTTCTGAAAGTGTTACGTTTCCTCTATCAATTTTTCCGTCCATTCCAGTTCCCCAGGCAGTAAGTCCATCACCTATATAATGCTTTGCAGTGGCTGCTGCGCCATTTAGCTGCAGCCCTTCAATAAGCGCTCGCGAAAGTCTGGCTGTTTTTTCACTGCTTTCACCATAACTTTCGTAATAACGTCCCCATCTTGGGTCCCTTGCAACAGGCATACAAGGTGCAAAAGTCCAATTAATACCCGTTGCCAGCATCTCTTTTGCAGTGATTTCACCTATTTTTTTCATAAGCTCCGTATCATCTGCTGCTCCAAGACCTATATTATGTGGAAATATTGTAGCATTGCTTACGCTATTATGTCCATGCACGGCATCAATGCCATAAATAATAGGAATCTGATGAGGCGTCTTTTTAGCTGCTTCTTGAAATGCTGTAATCATTTGAATCCATGGCTTTGTATCCGTTTTACCGCCTTCTGGTATTGATCCGCCAGCGCTCATAATTGATCCTACATAATATCTTCTGACTTCATCTGGCTTAATGTCTCCTCTTTCTGCCTGCAGCATCTGACCAGCCTTTTCCTCTAAAGACATTTCCACAAGGAGTTTATCTATATCCGCTGCCTCACGCACTTCTACTTTTTTAGACACTTCCTTTGAAGCGGCAGATGCAGACGCGCTGTTTTTCTTCTTTTCTCCTCCGGCCCCACCGCATCCAGTAAGTATAAGACTTAATACTAAAATAATGGCTCCCCATTTACTCATCCTTGATTTCATATAATCCCCCTTCTATCATTACTATGTATACTTTGTCCCACAGCCTAAATTTAAAGTGAGTAATCCCCTTTTATTATATAGCACTGCCAGCTGATAGCATTGTGATTATTTTGACTAAAACCTGTTTTATTTTTTCTTTGTTTTCTCCTATCTAAATAGACTTATCTGCCCGACAAAAAAGGTATGCCCGCTAGCGGCATACCTCATAAAGCTTATCAAAAATATCTCTTTCATCCTGCGCAATCTTATTCGCTCTTTCTGAAATCTCTTTTAAAAGCGCCGCATCAGAAGTTTCATAAAGCTGCATCATCCGCTCTCCTATCGCATCCCAAGCTTCTGAAAGCTGCCCAAAACGCTCTCCATAACCTTCTAAAGACTGCACCTTATACTTTTCACATGCTTCCTTTAAAAACTGTCCATACATCTTTCTAAAAAGCCCGCCTCCTGTCCCGCCGTCTTTATGAATCATAAAGTAGTTGGTAATCCCGGATCTTCTTAGCTTGTCTTCCGTAAATCTATCCCACTTCAAGACCTCTTTTGCAAACTTATGTATGCCATTAATACCAAGCAGCTTAGCCGGGGCATTCAGCATATGATTTGCTGTTTCTCTCACTGCTTCATGAATCATCCTTTTGTTAATAGGCTGTATATCTTTAAAATCAAACTCAATCCACCTGTTACGCGGGGGAAAAGGCCTATACTTTGAGCTTCTTGCAGCTTTCATTTCCTCAAATCCCACTATATGAAAATCTTCATGAATCTCTCCTTTTGGCGTTCGAATCCAAAAGTCACTCGCATCCCGGTCAGATACATAAAACACCTCTTTTTCTTCATCAAATCCAAACAGCACAATCGAATGCCCTCCAAAATGACTATCCGGCTCTAGGTTCATATACTTAAGATAGGACATATCTGCATAAATCATAACAGGAACATTGTTTTCAATAAGTGCTTTAGCTTTTATAAAAGCCTTATCAGCCTCTTTGCTTGCCTTGCATTTAAACTGCACACCCAGTCTATTTGCCAGTTGCTGTTCAAACTCAAAAACTTTCCCTCGTCCCGATATCATAGGCGCATCTGCTAATTGAATATAAGTAAATCCAACGCCTCCCCCAAGGCCAAACAGCACTGCTTCGCTTAGCGGCCAGCCATTATACTCAAAAGTCTGTTTTAGAGAATTGGTCACACAGTGCATGCCTCCTCTTGGCATAAAATCTTCAATAATATGTTTCATCTTGTTCCCCCCTATCATTTTATTCAGTCTCTTTTTACACTATAGCAAACTCAACCTGACACCATAATGTCATATTTCAAACCTTTCTTCATTTTAAGTAATAAAAAACCAGCAGATCTTCTGCCGGTTCCTCTATTTTTTCTATACTGAGTACACTAAAACTCCATCTTTTTAACGTGTACGCCATCTATTTCGCCAAGCTTACTCTTTAGTTCATCAGACTCACCTTTAGAACCATTCGTAAGTTCTAAAATAATCAGTCCCTTTTCACTGCAGTCTTTTTGATTTTCCAGCGTACTATGAAGACCTATTCTTGTTTTAATAATGCAACCATAGTCTGTTAAAACTTCCTGCACATTGGCTGCTGTTTCCCTTCTTTGTTCCAGTTCAATTCCCATAATAACCTTTGACATCGTATCGGCTCCTTTTAGTCTATATCATTTGTTATTCATATTATGAGCCGTTTTTTGCGATCTATTCCTCAGTATCCCTTTAATCATTATAACCATTAACAGCTTCTTGCAGCCTTTTTCGAATAATTTCTCGAATGTGAGGGGGTTCAATAACCTTAACATCTCCTCCAAAAGATAAAATGTAGCTATACACCCATTCCCCTTCTGGAAATTCTACTACGACATCATAGGTCCCATCATCATTTTTATGAATATATTCATCGTCAAATTCATCATAAATTCTATAAAGAGCAGCTTCCTGAAACCGGAGCCTCAGAGGTGTTTCATTCCACCTGGCTTTTTCTTCCACATCCTGAAGATTGAACGCTTCCTTTAAAGGCTGCCTTTCAAAGGTTTCTGACATAACCTGATGATCTTTCATTCTAGAGATTCTAAACAGGCGAAAACCTTTTCGCATTCTGCAAAACCCCCACATATACCAGTCTTTACTCTTAAAAACCAGCTTGATAGGTTCTACCTGACGTTTAACCTTTTCATGCATTGCATTGACATAATCAAATTCCAAAACCCTTCGTTTCAAAATGGCATGTTTAATATCATCAAACTTGTTGCCGCTGTTAGGATGTCCTCCCCATGGGGAAAAGTCTACTTCTACCCAGTCACTGGGTTCATGCTGCTTAAAAACAGCTGACACCTTTTCCAGCATTTTATCAATATCCGGATAATTCGTTGCCTTAAGCGTTGTCAGCCCCAGCATTAAGCTTTCACTTTCCTCATCTGATATTAACGTTTTGTTTAAAGTATAGTTATCTAAAAGCGCTATGCCGCCCCCATTTCCTTTATTGGTATAAATAGGAACGCCAGCCCCTGAAAGCACCTCAATATCTCTGTATATAGTCCTTGTCGATACTTCAAACCTTTCTGCCAGTTCCTTGGCCGTAACTGCTTTTTTATTAAGAAGTATTGTAACCATTTCTATCATACGATTAATCTTCATCAGTATTGACCCCCTCGTTTTGAGAACCGTCCCTCATCAAACGCTCATTTTACTGCTCCCATGGCCTATATGAGCCTTATATAAGCTATATAGTACATCTATGTATTTACCCTCTGCCTATCAAACAATTTTTAATAAAACCCAGTACCGCACTTAATAATTACAATTTTTCCCAATTGAAATTTCCATTTATATTATTTGCTGGTTGGTACAAACTATATTATAGCGAAAAAATCATGAAAAAGGGGAGAAAAATTTGAAAAACATAAGAAAACCTTTTCGATTATATATAGCCTGCTTAACCTTTTTATGCTGCACCGCTTCAAGCTTTGCCTATCCTGAGATGCACCCTTATATTCTAAATGGTGAAAACATCAAAACAGATAATCAGGAAATGAGCCCTGCTACTGAAGATAAAGGTGAAACACTCAAAGCTGAGTTTCAGGAAGTTTTAAAAGATATCTTTAAAACCCGTAATGAATGTATTGTTAAATTAGATCCCGAAAACTTAAAAAAACTTTATAACCTTGATATTAAAGTAAGCCTTTGGGCCTATGAAAGTGAAGCCAAAAAAATAAGATATTTCAAAAACTGGTCTGAAAAGCAGTCGATCACATTCAATGAAATCAGTTCTATCGTTAAAGTACGCAAAGTCAAAGAAAAGGAACCAGGCCTTTTCGGCATCCTATGCTTTGCTTCTACTGAATTTAACTACAGCTATACGGATACTCCTGATGTTAAAAATGTCTTTAGACTGGGGACTTCCCACTACATCAATTTAAAACAAGATAATGGCCGGTATATTATTACAAAAGAGTGGTATACTGACCCCTTTGCGGACTCCTTAAACCTTGATAATTTAAAATCTGATGAAATCAAACAGTATATCTTAAATCACAAGGCCCCAGACTACAAACCCAGTGAAAGAGTTCAAAAAGCCATTGACTATGCCCATAAATACTGCGGCATCAGTACAAATGAAGAATATTTATTCAGGTACAATAAAGCCTACAAAAACTTTAACCCCGACGGCGGTGACTGTGCAAACTTTGCCTCTCAGATTCTGCATGAAGGCGGAGGCTTCAAAAAAGGCGGCGCTTGGAACTATCGTGGCCGCGAAGCTACAAAAGCTTGGGTTAATGCTCAAGGATTCAAAAATTATATGGTAGGCAGCGGCAAAGGCTCATATGTCGCTAAAGGCAAATACCAAGAAATCTATAAAGCTGCCTACAAAATGCGCCCTGGTGATTTTGTGGCCTATGAGAAAAAAGGTAAGATTGTTCATATCTCTACCGTAACAGGCCTTGATTCCAAAGGCTATCCGCTCGTAACTTGTCATAACACGGACAGGCTTTTGGTGCCATATGATCTTGGCTGGAGTAACAGTAATATCAAATTCCACTTGATTCACGTTCACTATTAAAACATCCTCTAACCGCACCCTCTTCATTATAAATATATTTTACTAAAAGCCCGATGACCTAGATACTATTTATGATCTAAGCCATCGGGCTTTTAGCTGTGCCTTTATTCATTTATTACTATACCTATTCGTTTAAAGTCTGATTATAGGCTTCTAAGGCACTGGCAGCTGCCTGCATCAGCTTCGTCTGATGGTTTTTATCAGACAGCATACGGTCTTCACTCCAGTTGCTCATAAATCCCATTTCAAAAATAACAACCGGTACTCTTGACCAGTTGAAACCTGTTATATCGCTTCTTTCATAAATACCGTTCACTCTGACGCCCTGCTTTTGAAGGGCTTCTTTTAAAAGCTGTGCATATTTATAACTTGGCTCATAAATCTTTGCTGTATGGGCTCCTTTTTTTGCCGGAACGAGCAAAACCGCTCCGCTTTTCCCACTGTTTCCGATACTATCACAGTGAATTCTAATCGTCATATCAGCTTTCGCCTTGTTTGCCACTTCGGCTCTTTCAGCATTGCTGATATTAATGTCATGCGTCTCTCTTGTCATCACAACTTGATACCCTTTAGCAGTCAATATTTCTTTCAAAATCATTGCAGCTTCCAAATTAACCTTATACTCTGCCTTTTTGGTAGCCACGCCGCTTGTCCCAGAAGAAACCCTGGCTTTTCGCTGTCCTGAGCCTGGTGCAATCGGCTCCCCTTTAGGATCACCCTTTGCCTGATGCCCAGGGTCAATACAGACTGTGAAGTTTTCTTTGGTATAAGCCGGCATACTGTACGTTGCTGCTATGGCTATGATAGCTAGCACATAAACAAGCTGTTTGATTTTTCCCTTTAACACGTCACTTCCTCCTTGTTGTCGTTAATACTTTTCGCTTTATTTATATGTTATTTTTATAGGTTTTACTCATCATTGTATTTTCAAAATCCTTCCTTTTGCTTACAAGCAAGGCCCTCTCGCACTAAATGCTTTGCTTTATCATCTCTATTTATACAGCCTCTCCAGTCCACGCAAAAAAGAAGGCGCATAAGTCCATTGCTTACACTGCCCTCTTTAGTTATGCTAATTTCTAAACTTATTCGTTAAAACAAACTGCTTACTATGTAATAAACCATTGGTACAAAAATAGCTGGCAAAAAGTTCGCAACCTTGATCTTTGCAATGCCGAGCAAATTAAAGCCCAGACCCATAATCAGAATACTTCCGATGCCGGTAATATTAGCAATCTGACCCTCTTGCAGAATGCTGCCCAAAAACCCCGCTGCCAGCGTGATCGCTCCTTGATAAAGAAAAACTGCTGCTGCAGAAAATATAACGCCGATGCCCATAGAAGAGGTATAGATAATAGAAGTAATACCATCCAGCATGGATTTGATAAACAGCATCGTATGATCCCCTTCAAGTCCACTTTTGATCGAGCCGACGATCGCCATAGACCCAATACAAAATAGTAAACTTGCTGAGACAAACCCTTCCGCAATATTGCCTCCCTTAGTAATTTTCTTAAAGCGGTTTTCTATCGCCTTACCCAGATCATTCAGCCACTTATCAATATCTGCAAGTTCTCCAATAACAGCTCCAATAATCAGCGATAAAATAAGAAGCAGCGTATCTGTACTTTTCAAACTGCCTGATATTCCTATGTATAATACGCTTAGTCCTAAAGCTTTCATAATCATATCATTAAAACGCTTAGGAATGCCGCCCTTTAACAATAATCCAAGTATACTCCCAACAACAATAGCAACGGTATTCACAATTGTTCCTAACATGATGACACTTCCTTTTCTTTGGTGTAATAAAATGCAATCCATAGGTACAATTATAGTACTTCACCACGTTAACGTAAAGTACTAATTATATTCCCTTTTATAGCTTCATACCTTAGTTCTGCTTCTACATGATCTCCAAAAACATGCGGAACCCCTATACTTATCCCAAGAGCCTCCTCCGTTAAGTAACTAAATACAGACGCAGGATTTTCATTGGCTGATAAGGTATCTGCCTGTTCAAAATATTCCATTAGATCTTTGTCTGAGTAAGTTTCTAAAATATACTGTAATGCTTTTACAGATGCTTCATTGTTTTTCGGATCTTTTACCTTATACCTTTTAAATTCATTGATCAGATGTTTATCTATCTTTGTAAGATCTTTGAGTCTAAGCTTGCTTCCATTATACATATCTATATTAGCAGTATAAAATAGATTGAGCGGATGCGCAGTCCCTTCCACATTGCCCATTCCAAAGAATTGTACGCTAAAAACATCTGGACTTTGCAAAGTAATTTTATATTCTACTTCTAAAGAAAGGTGACCTGTATCCTCATAAGCATCTAAAATACTTAATGCCTCTTTTTTAAGAAGGTTATTGATTGCTATCTGCATATCCTCATTCTTTAATCCAGTAATTTGAGGATATGCAATACTGATTGCTTTATCAGTATATCTATTTTCTGTGGCTTGATATCCTGCCTCCTCATTTACGCTGCCTGGTACATTTGGCTTTATGTTTTCATTATTATTTTGCACTTCTATTTCCCCTAAAGACTGCGCGCTTATCACAGCCTTTAGATCATTATTCTGAGCTAATACCTTGCCATCACCATTACTGCAAGCTGCTAAGATGAGTAAATAGATCCCTGCTGCTAAAAAAATCAATTTCTTGTCCATTCTTTAATCCTCCAAATAAACATTATAGTAATCAAGTTTCTTTCTCTATTTTAAAGTCCAAGCTTTAAATGATTAATGTTTATTTTAGTGTATTCTTATCATCACAATTTATACATTATAGATTGGGTATTAATATTCTGCGCTCACATGAATTAAGATTTTTAGCTTTCATCTATGTTTTTACCTATTAATATTGGTACCTATTTCTTCATTCTGTTCCTAAGGTAAACGAACATGTTTATCCATCAAATAGTATAATACAACCTACCTCTTCCACTAGTTTTGACTTTTAGGTACTTTTCAATAAACACGCTTTTATCTTTGTGTACTAAAAAATATTTCTTTCGTCTATCCCCCTCAACATTATATGATAAATCCCTATACTACTCTTTTTCTTGTTGATCTAGCCATTTTATTACACTATTTTAGAATAGTATATTGGAGTTAAAAAGACAATCGAAGCGGCCCCTTGTCTTTCTAGGTTGTAATCACGCTTCCGCTGCTGTCTTTATCAAGCATTTCTTCGATCTGGCCTATGATATTGTACTTAGCCGTCCTGGATGTGCCGTTTGGTCTTGTAATAGAGATGACTCTGCGGTTAGCATCGTATTTGCAAACAGTCTTTTTACCGCTAAAGTCTATCACTTCTGTTAAGAGTCCTGAGCGGTCATACTTGTATTCGATGACCTTTCCGTCTGGATAAGTCAGGTGGGTGAGATTGCCCACTTCATCATATTTATAACCTATTCTATAACCATTAGTATCTGTATAATCGGTAACTCTGTTAAGCGCATCATATTCTCTAACAATCGTCCCGCCTTTTTGTCCGACTACATGGGTTAGGTTGCCATTGCTGTCATAGTGGTATGTTGTGGTATCCACCTCCTCTTTAAGCGTCTTGACTCTGCCTGCTGCGTCATAGGTAACATAGGTGCTGTTCCCTTTGATATCAATCTTATCTATAATAAAGATAAACCTCTAAACTGATATGATTTACTATGTCAGTTTAGAGGTTTATGAATTTAAAAAAATGATTTAGTTGAAAAAATGGACTTTTTCTATTTAGTTTCCTCAATAGTTATATTTTTTTCTATGGCTTCTAAGTCATTATTTACTATAATTTGTTTAACTTCTTCACTTGTAAAAGGATTCATATAATATCGTTTTTTCCCTTCGTAAAACTCTCCTGCAATCTTATTAAAAAAATATCCTTTAGAATCTAAAAACTTAAACAGATAATAAATACTCTTAGATTCATCAATTGGATTGAAAGATAATTCAGGCCCAATTTTCAAATTAATAGAAGCTGATGGGTCTTTTTCGAGAATCCTATGAATAAACACCTCATAACTCGGAGGTGATACTCTATAATCCAAATACCAGTTTACATCTGGCTCGTTAATAATAGATATCATTAGTGTGTGAATCCATATTTTTTCTTCCTTAGCTTCTTCTTTAAGATATGCCGATAGGTCCAATAACATTTGCATTTCTATTTTAGTTTGAAATATTTTATCGTGAATTCCAGTCTCTTTACTAAATTTTAAATAATCACTTTCTTGTTCATTATATTTTAATCTAAAGTGATAGTCTTTAAAATTCCATGTTTTCATCTCTATAATATGATATGGAATATGATATCTGGTTTGAATATACTTTTCAACTTCAGTCTTAACTATATTTTTATCTACTTGAACAATTATTGTAATTATAAATACTAAAAGTAGTACAATAATAACAGATATTGTAAAAGCCATTTTTCTATGCTTCACATTAAGTCTCCTTAGTCTAAATTACTTGATAAGTTTCTTATATTCTTTATCAAGTTTTTCAAGAAAATCAATCGCACCATTGAACTCTTGTTCTTTACGAAGTTTAAACTTATCAGTATCTACTTGTGATATTACCCCTGCACTACGACCTTTCTCTCCTCTTAAAATTGCCTCTATCTGACTGTTAATATACTTACTCTTCTTTATATCGGTATTCTTATTTTGATATTCTTTCCACATTTCATACCAAGTCTTCCCATTTGCCTGGGGCACAAGATATACATTTTTGTTATTTAAAATAAATTCATAAGTTTCCTCTATTCTCTTTTCAAGCCTTGAATAACTTGTATCTCTTCTCATCTCTGCTGGCATTAGTTCATATACAATACGATCTATCTTAGCAAAGCCATACTTCGTACCAGCCTCATCTATAAATTTATATCCTTTTTGTAATACATTTACCTGATTAGCAACTTTTTGTGTCGCCACCATACTAAAAGCTTTAGGAAACTGGTCCATAGATAAATCAGTAAAATAATCCCATCCATCAAGAGTCGTCATTGAATTCCCACCACATATCTTATATCCTGCTAAATGTGCTCCTGAATGTTCACTAGCCCATACTCCTAAATCCCCAATACCAAATGGTAGCTGTACTTTTAATCCAGTCGCTATTGTTCGACAAGTGACCCCTAGATCTGGCATAAAATAATAATAAGTTTCAGATGTTAAACGTGTTCCTTTAGGGGATTTAAGTGTTAATCCTGATGGTTGTGTTACTGAATATGATATTTGAGTAGAGTTATCAGGAACCAAATAATAGTATTCACCTGCAAAAATATAATATAGCCCAAATGGATCAATATATGATACCGGGTCCCCTCCTGCATAAGCATATCTATTAAGAATTATTGCCTCATCAAGAGTTCCTACAACAACATCCTGGTTGATAAACCGCTTGATTGTTGGGTTATAATATCTTGCCCGCATATAGTAGAGTCCGTTGGCATCGGTTATAACGCCGTCTCTGCCGTTAAAGAGGAAGGATATATCGCTCTTGCCTGTTCTGCCTATTAGTTCAGCATATGGGCCATAAGTGAAGGTATCCGTTACTTTGCCTTTGCTGTTCGTGATGGCTACGGTGCTTCCTCTATAGTCATAATGGTAAGTGGCATACTCTCCGCCTTCTACATGCATAATGAGGCCTAAACCGTAGATGTAGCTTCTTATTCTGTCTCCCTTTTTCTCCATGAGGACTTGCGACAAGCTGTTATTGGCATTCACTACATAGGTTGTCTTCTGACCGTTTTCTATCTTGCCTATGCGGTTATTTTCTGGGGCGTAGAGATAGGTCGTGCTTCCTGCTTGGATCAGTCTGTTCCTCGCATCATATGTAAAGTTTACCATCTTATCGCCCAGCGGTCCATAGATCATATTACCGTCTGCATCGTACTTCACTTCCTGCCCATTAAACTTAATGAGCCTGTTGCCTTTGCCATACTCTAAGGTGATCGTTCCGCTTGGGATGGTAATCTTTTCACTTGCCTGCTTTTCTTCTACGATATTGCCTGCTGCATCATAGGTAAAGTTATAAGTTGTAATCACACTTCCGCCGCTGTCTTTATCAAGCATTTCTTCGATCTGGCCTATGACATTGTACTTAGCCGTCCTTGATGTGCCGTTTGGTCTTGTAATAGAGATCACTCTGCGGTTAGCATCATATTTGTAAACTGTTTTTTTGCCGCTAAAGTCTATCACTTCTGTTAAGAGGCCTGAGCGGTCATACTTGTATTCAACGACTTTGCCGTCTGGATAAGTCAAGTGGGTGAGATTGCCGACTTCATCATATTTATATCCTATTCTGTAGCCGTTAGGATCTGTATAAGAGGTGACTCTGTTAAGCGCATCATACTCCCTAACGATCGTGCCACCTTTTTATCCTAACACATGGGGCAGGTTGCCTTTGCTGTCATAGTGATAAGGGGTGGCATTCTCCTCATCTTTAAACGTCTTGACTCTGCCTGCCAAGACATCCGCGTATGATAGACGTCCATTGTACCAAGCACATTTCATGAGTCATCTTATCCATTAGCATCCCAAAACTAAAGTATTACTCTAAAAACTTGTAGCTTTTCAACGCCTGGATTGATTATCTAAAAAACTAGCCAAATGCAAGGTACGTATGGTTTACCGCATAATTTTGTTTTGCTAGATAAAATAAACTCAGCAACAATTAGATAAATGGTATGCTGAGTTTATTTACTATATGTGGCTCTAATATATTAGTGTATAACTTTTTCTTCTATTCAATACAACTTTATTTCGAAAGTATTTAATGATTGGATTAATACATTAAGCTCTATGTCTACAATATTGTCTTTTTGCAGAACAATCCATAATTGTTGAATATTACTCTGCGATTCATATTAGCATTATAACATGCGTAAATAATTAGTTACCTCCGCCTTTTTATCAGGCGGAATCAAAAACCTAAATGTCACATCATTAAATCTAGCCGAAGAGGTCTGATATTTTATCTGAACCACAGTTCCCTCTAAAATCTTTCTTTCTACAATGTGATTATCTTTTTCATTCTTCCACTGATATAGTTCACCGTTAAGAAGCACATAATTTTTATCGGCTTTAAGAAAAGGGTTACGAGAATTTATGTTTTCTAAGTAAAACAACAAAGGCCCTATCCCGTACCACGCAAAAGTGAATATAACAATGCATACTAAAATTGTTAATATCCCCTCTTGAAAAGAAGAATCTCTTACTCCATCAACCAGCATAACATCTTTTCTTATCAATTCTCCTAAAGCTATCAACAGACAAAGGATTATTAGCGGGATTATCATTAGCGTCTTTTTTATTTTAATGATATTATCTATTAATCTTCTTTTAGTTTCTTCTTTCACAAATTGTCTCCATACTTCTTTACTATACTCTATCGTTAACAGATTGCTCTTTCCCCTATTATGTAAATAAGTGTAAAATTTATACAGTTGATAAAACCCAAATAACACTAATAAAACTGACATATATCCTTCTATAAATTGAATTGCCCCGATATCCCCTGGTCTTTCGTTATATAACTTATATATGTATACTGTAAATATTCCAGCAAATATAAAGCTCAATAGTGCTTTTCTTAATTCCTTCATATTTCCCCCTTTATTTCACATCATACTTAGTAACTATGCTGTTTTTAATCATCTTTGAACAGTTTGTTATATTAATATAACAAACTGTCCCTACTATCTAATCTATCACGTTACTATAAGCTTATTCATAATATGTTGATAAATACTTACAAAGTTCAGCTCCTCCCGGGGTTCCTTGTCTCCTCATATGTAGAGACATTCCCTCTAATATAGGTTTAGGGGAGTACCTAATATTTACATTTTTATTCACAAAATTAATCCAATCTACCGTCCATTGTGGCTCTTCTGCGGTAGCTAATTGTCTTAAAACTGGAATGGTATTCGCTGCACTTCTTACATATCCAAATGACATAGCATCGAGTGGAACTCCTACTCTTGCATGAAGCATTGCCTTTTCATAATTTTCAGGATCATATTGCTGAATTAAATACAAATCGTCTGCGTATATATTATCAAACGAATTTTTAGATTCAACTATAGGAACTGTAAGTGTAGCTATAGCTCCAGCTACCCTTGCAATTTGTCCTGGCGCCCCGCCAGCGTTAAGCATTGAATTTCCCGTTGAAACCGTCCTTGCTCCTGTAAGCATTTTTACTCCGTTTGCATTACTATTGAAAGCCTTTTCTATACTTATAAGCAATTTCGAACTTTCATTTGTGTATGGTAAAAAACCAGTAATACTGTCTGCTAACATAGCTCCCTTCTTCCATACACCTCCATGTTTAGTCAGGCCGATCATTAGAGTGTTTCCAACTCTCGCAACAACTGAGGTTGTATTATTAATCCCTTGGATATCATAATAAAGATCTTCTACTGCACTGTTTAATCTCCCCTTGCCTAGTTCAGCTACTTTCTTACTATTTTCTTCCTTAGTTTTAGGTTTAAAATGTTCTAAATAGTTATCATCAAAAAGCAAAGATGGGCGGTCAGTAAGAGCCTTTAATTTTTCTCTCTCTTTTTCAAGGGCACTCTCTACTTCTCTCAACTTCCTAGTTCCCTGTCCACTGCTAGCTGATAACCCAAATGGATCAATATACGAAACTGGATTACCATTAGCATAAGCAAATCTATTGAGACTTATGGCATTATCTAAGCTTCCCTGAATAACGTCTTGGTTGATAAAGCGCTTGATTGTTGGGTTATAGTACCTAGCCCGCATGTAGTAGAGTCCGTTGGCATCGGTTATAACGCCGTCTCTGCCGTTAAAGAGGAAGGATATATCGCTCTTGCCTGTTCTGCCTATTAGCTCGGCATACGGGCCGTAAGTGAAGGTATCTGTTACTTTGCCTTTACTATTTGTGATGGCTACGGTGCTTCCTCTGTAGTCATAATGGCAAGTGGCATACTCGCCGCCTTCTACGTGCATAATGAGGCCTAAGCCGTAGATGTAGCTTCTTATTTGGTCGCCCTTTTTCTCCATGAGGACTTGAGAGAGGCTAGTGTTGGCATTAACCACGTAGGTTGTCTTTTGACCGTTTTCTATCTTGCCTATGCGGTTGTTTTCTGGGTCGTAGAGATAGGTTGTGCTTCCTGCTTGGATCAGTCTGTTCCTTGCATCATATGTAAAGTTTACCATCTTATCGCCCAGCGGTCCATAGATCATATTCCCGTCTTCATCATACTTCACTTCCTGCCCATTAAACTTAATGAGCTATATTTTTTATTGTTTTTCTAAGTTATTTTTTTGCCATCTTCCTCAAAATGAGTAATTCAAATAACCCTATAGACTCTAGATGAACAATCATTTATAGCCTATAGGGTTACTACACTTAAAATGACAAAATAACTTAAAACCCTCCAGCACACTGCTGGAGGGTCAATTATCATTTAACTTCTATACGGTATTTGTTATCTGGTATTTCAAGCTTTGGCGCTGTGATCTTCAAGATGCCGTTTTCTAGTTTTGCATCGATGCCGTCTGCTTTGACATTTTTTAGATAGACGCCTCTTTGCATAGAAGACGTTCTTCTTTCACGGTGTACATAGCTTTGTTTTTCTTCATTAATTTCTTCATTTTTTTGTACTAAAATAGTTAGTCTGCCGTCATTGTAGTCGAGTTTTACTTCTTCTTTATTAATGCCAGGCATTTCAGCTTCAATAAAGTATTCGTGGTCATTTTCTTTGATATCCATTTTAAAAGTATCATTTCTTAGACTTCTCATCGGTAAAAAACTATCATTAAAAAAGTCATCGATCATATTGTAGAAGTCCACAAAGTCATGGTTTGCTTTTTGCACGTTATGACGGCTAAAAGGTGTTAGTCCAAACATATCAATTCCTCCTTTAAAGTTTGTATTATTTTTGTTAGCACTCTAGCTTAGTGAGTGCTAATTACACTTTTAATATATGACTAACAGATCATTTTGTCAATAGGTTTTTTGCATTTTTTTAAAGATATTCTTCTTGAAATTCCTGGTAGCCTTTTTCTCTTAATTTGCATGCCGGACAAGCTCCGCAGCCCTTGCCTTTGATGCCATTGTAGCAGGTTAATGTTTCTTCTTTAATAACATCCATCACCCCAAGTTCATGGGCCATTTTCCATGTTTCGGCTTTGTTAATCCACATCAGCGGCGTCATAATATCAAAAGAATAATCCATCGATAAATCCAGCGTTACATTTAAAGATTTGATAAATACATCCCGACAATCTGGATAACCGCTGAAGTCACTTTGTGAAACACCCGTAATTAGGACATGAATATCTCTTTGTTTTGCAAAAACTGCTGCAAAAGTTAAAAATAATAAGTTTCTTCCATCCACAAAAGTATTCGGCGTCCCTTGTTTTGGAGCGTTTTTATCCACAGCAATATCTTTTCTTGTGAGCGAATTTGGAGCCAGCTGGCTGAGTAAATCCATATTTAAAATATGAAATTCTACGCCGTGTCTATCACAAATGTCCTTTGCACACTCCAGCTCTAATCTATGCTTTTGATTGTAATCAAAAGACAGAGCAATCACTTCTTTAAAATGCTTCTTTGCCCAAAATAAACAAGTGGTGCTATCTTGTCCTCCACTAAATACAACAACTGCTTTTTCTCTATTCATTTTCTATCCCTTCCTTTTACGATCATTTCATTCTATCTTATTATCTCCTTCGTTTATCATCTGTATGCTAATCTGATTTTAAGCAAAGGCGCTTTTAATTTCTTCTAGCGATAAAGCATCATAAGCTGCTGCTTTAAATCTGAATCCTTTTTGAACCGGCCTCTGAGCGTTGTCGTCAGGGTTTTCGTTCCCGGCTTTTGGATGCCTCTTGCAGTCATGCAGCCATGCTCTCCTTCAATAATGACAGCGACGTCTTCTGATTCCGTAATTTTCTGCATGATTTCTGCAATATCCGTGCCTATTCTTTCCTGAAGCTGAAGTCTGCGCCCCACCTTGTCTGCTATCCTTGCTATCTTGCTTAGTCCAATGATTTTCTTTTTGGGAATATAGGCAACGGCAACTTTCATATTGTACATCAGCGCCAGATGATGTTCACAATAGCTGAAAATCTCAATGTCTTTCATGAAAACCATATCCGCTGATTCTTCCTGGGTCATGCAGCTTTCTTCAAAGGTGGTATCAAACATCGCTGAGATTTCATCATTGGTATAGCTGATTCCATCAAAAACTTCTGCGTACATGGCTGCCACTCTTTTCGGCGTATCTTTTAGCCCTTCCCGATCTGGGTTCTCTCCTAAAGCTTCCAAAATGCCTCTTATATGTGCTTCTATCTTTGCCTTATTGATTGCCATCTCTACACGCCTTTCTGATTTGGATTCCAGATGATCTTGTGAAGCTGAACTTGCAGGGTTACCCCATTTAAGTGATACTCTTTCATGAAATTTACGATATCCTCAAGTTCAATTTTCCCAAATACAGGGCTGATATAGATGTTGGTTCTTCCGCTAAGCCCAGATGTTTCTATAACATTCTTTGCCTTTTCCAGATCCAAAAGGCTGCCTGCAACAAACTTTACTGTGTCCTTTAGGGTAAGAACCTCAAGATTTGCCCGATGCATCCTGCTCTCCATCCCGCTGTCAGGCAGTTTATAGTCCATCGTAAAGCTTGGAGGAGGTAAGATGTCCATAAATGCTTTAAGGTCTATGCTGCCGTTGGTTTCTATTTCTATATGAAGGTTTGGGTCTTTGGCTAAAACCTTAAGCAATCCTTTAACCTGAGGGTTTAAAAGCGGCTCTCCGCCAGTCAGGGTGACATTTGTAACCTTGGTAGATTGGATATACTGATAGATCTCTTCAGCAGACATTTCTTCACAGGGGGCATCTTCCTTATTGGCCCATAGGGTATCACAATAACTGCATTTGAGATTGCAGCCAACAAGTCTTATAAAAACAGCCAGCTGCCCTGCCCGGAGTCCTTCTCCATTGATGCTTACAAACTTTTCTGCGACACTAAACCTCATCTTTACCCTCTCCTTGTTCTTCATAAGCTGCGCTGTTAACAGGCGTTTCATAGACTGTAACCCGCTTAACCCCAAATCCCTCATCGCGAAGCGCTTTAAAGAAAAAAGCAGCAAAGTTTTCAGCTGTCGGCCTAAAGGCCACTTGAATCATATTAAATCCATCTTCCATCAGGCAGTTAAGGGTTATGTCCCGCATCGTCCCCTCCTCCAAAATCAGGGCATGGTCATAGCCATCTATCAGACTTTTAACCGCCTTTTTCAAATCTCCAAAATCAATAACCATCCCATCCTGCTGGCCGCCTTTTATCAGCTTATCTGCCTGCACTTCCACTTCAACCCGCCATCTATGACCATGAATGTTGCTGCACTTTCCCTCATACCCTGCCAAAAAGTGTGCACTATCAAAGCTATGTTCTGTTTTTAAAGTATACATGCTCTTTCTCCTTTATTGTTATTCATTTTACTGCCATAAGCGCAGCATCCTATGGCCCCGTTAAACTGGGGTTCTTGAAGCCTGATAACTGTCTTATAATCTTTTTCAAGATACTTAAGAATCGCCTTATTGTGAGCTACGCCCCCTGACAGAACTAAGGTTTCACCTTTAAAATTATCCAGAAGCGGCCTCAGTCTTTTATAAAGTGAGTAGTTAACCCCTGCACATAGTCTCTCGAGACTTACGCCTTCTGCAATCTTGCCGATCAGCTCAGATTCTGAAAAAACAGCGCAGGTTGCATTTAGCTCTACAGGGTCTTTGTAATAGAGACTCATTTGATCCGCATCAATCTCCAATACCTCGGACATATTCTCCAAATACCTGCCGCAGGAGGCTGCACACTTCTCATTTAGCTCCAGATCTACCGTCAGTCCTTTTTCAACTCTTATCACCTTAACGTCCTGTCCTCCAATATCTAAAAGCACAAAACCTCTAAGGCCGCTTTGATAAATAGCCCCATAAACATGGGCTTTTATTTCATTGATGGGTGTAAAGCTTTTTAAGTCCGTATTGTTTCTTCCATAACCAGTGGAAACAGCAAGGTCTATATTACCCAGCCTAAGTTTATCTATATCCACTTTGATTTTACCGTCATAGCTGCAGTAATCTCTATAAAAGGTCATTGTACTTACCCGATGCTGCATGGTAAGTATCCCATTTTCCATCACTGCTATCTTAACAGCCCTGCTTCCTAAATCTATGCCTAATATCCTCATGCTCTTCCCTCCTTCAGATCAAGCAGCATATCCAAAAAGGCTTCCAGCCTTAGCTTTGTTCTGGCATCCAGCGTATTTAGCTTATCTCCCTCAATATGAAGCATAGGGACCCCCAACTGCTCCTTAAGCGCAATATCTTCCACAGCTCTGTAACAAAAGGCCTGGGTATAGTGGATAACTGCATCAATTTCCCTCAGCTGAATCTGCTTCTTGATTTCTTCCATACGGAAATGAATATCATAAGGATACGTATAGTCATAATACTGCCGAAACAAATCTATTGCCTGATCAGCTCTTGGAAAAGCAAACTCTCTTTGGACTTCATTGTAAACAAAAGCGGCATGATGCTGCTCCGCAAAAGCATAAATATCGGCTGTCATCGGCGGTACCCCAATATAAGCAAGTCTTAGCTTTTGCTTTAGAGGTTCTCTCTTTTTGATCGTCTGAATAGCGTTTTGCAGCTCTTCCTTGAAGGCTAACCTATCTCCATTACAATCACTTAAGCTGACTTGATACAAATGGTTTTCAAAGCCAGAAGCTTTATTTTCTTCAAAGGTCAGCCTGTCAATCTCTTTTGCCAGTGTTCTTATGGGCGCTAAGCTGCGCCTTACGTTTTCTGCTGCTTCTAAAGATACATTAAACTGCTTCATAAACACTGTTATTTCCCGTTTAACGTCTTCTAAAGTCCGCTTATGCGGGAAAGAAAAAGGATGGATCTTAATCCCTTTCATATTCAGCACTTCAACAAGTGCTTTAGTATTTGAACAGTCTCCGCCGACAACTCCAACGACTTCTTGAATGCCTTCTTCAATGCATACGCCATAAATACCTTTAATCCAAGCACATAAGCTTTTCGGAAATCCTGCTTGTTCCGCTATATCTATGTATTTTCCGTAATCCTTTGATGTAATAAAAATATTATTAAGGTCCACGGGCTCATATCCTGCTGCTATCAGTACTTCTATAGGTACCGTCGTCGTAAGTCCTATTTTTTTCATCGCTTTCTCTCCTTATCCCAAAATATTTCACTTGCGTTTTAATGTCTTATTTATACAGCTTTTATCATAAACCTTAGAGATATAAAATATGTTTTTTAGATTGCACATTATCTTGCTCATTCCTATATCTTTACTTATCAAAAGTTTTATTGTGAAATCACAACCCATGCTTTTAGGCAACAAAAAAAGGGCATAAAATGCCCATAAACAAAAAAAGCTCCCTTTTACATACGGGAGTTAAACCACATAGTTATGTGGTTATGCCCTAGTTTTATTTATAGACAGGATGGTACAAATGAACTGTCTGTATTCGGTTTAATCTTATGTAGTTTACTATAATGATTGAGCGTCGTCAAGTTGATCCTAAAAGATTACAGATTTTGCTGCTCAGTGCTAAGGAAGGTTGTTTAGAGGTTTTATGTGACTGCTTTAAAGTACTATTTTAGGCTTTAATGTAAGGAACTATAAATATTGAAAGAATCTTATACCTAATCGTTAAGTTTTTTTTAATTTTAACTTGTATCGTAGTATAATAAATTAATAAGAAATTTCTAGAACATCGAATAGTTCCGCAAAAGAATTTTAGTATTCTCCAGAGGCTCGATTCCGTAATTCTAAAAATCTAAGTACTTTTTTAAAATAAGCGCCGCAAACTCACTACGTTCAAACAGCGCGGCTAAGTACTATTTGAAAAAACTACTAAGATTTTCGTAACGAATTACTCCATAGGCTCTTCCGAATACCAAAAATCCTTGCTAGTACTAGACTTCTCCACATTAAGTGAACATCATGTCGCTTTACAAAAGATGTTTGGCGAAATCTAGAACTATAAATTTAAAAACTTGTGAGATTCAATGAATCTAGAGATATACAATTAATCAAACAAAACAACAGCAGGAGGAATTTTATATGAAGAAAATTTTTATCATTTTATCCGCAGGGATTTTAGCCCTTTGTTCAGGTGGGTGCAGCGCTGCTTCTGCTGGTAAAACTGTCAGCATAGTCCCTGCTAGTGATCAAATCACATCTGATGGTGATTCACAACAAGCTGATAATGGATTAGAACCTATTAATAAAAACACTGACGAGGAGGAAAACAGTAACTCTTCCAGCTATGAAAAAATAGCCTTATTTCTTAAGAATGACTGCCAGAAAGTATTTTCTCCATACTATGAACTATTAGACTTCAAACTATCAGCTTATCAGGAGGAAGTTGTTAATGAAAAGATTGAAGCTGTATTTGTATATACTGTGATTCATAAAAACTATGATAAAGATCCAGATACAGTCGGCTATATTAAGGCTGCAAAGGAAAGTAATGACCCTCATTATCAGCAGCTTTATGATGAATACTTAGCACCTAAAGAGATGAACTTTGAGCTTAAGGCTATTATTGATGAGAAGGGTATCATTACACTTTATTCGAATATTTCTCCTCATGGAACAGAATGGGAACCATTTAAAATGGCTGACTGCATCCTTAGTAATCCTTCTTAAGCTAGTTCTGTTGGCAGGTTACTAAAGGGTTCTTCTACTTTGTAATATTTTAAAAGGGTGTTAACTACATTTCTGTCAGGACAGGAAAAGATAATAGGTATATCTATTTCACCCTTATCTTTTCTTACCTTAAAGGCAAGCTTTTCTTCATATATAGAAAACTGTGCATTAACACCAGGCTTGTTCCCCCTAGCATCAAGCCTGATCCATTTATCCATTTCCTTCAGATAAACGGCATTTAAGCCATGTATAATGAGATACGGAGCCATTTCATCATCTAAAATAAGTTTTTGATAGCAAAACCCCGTTGGAATTTCCATATATCTTAGCAGTGCTGCCAAAAGATGCGCTTTAGCATAGCATATCCCTTGTTTTTCTCTTAACACCTCAGATGCCTTACAGGTAACAATGTGCCCATTAATATCAGCGGAATGGTCAATCTGATCTCGCACATATTCAAAAGACTTTTTAACCAGCTCTATTTCACTGTCCGTTCCATCCTTCAACCAATCAGCTGTCGCCCTTAAAGCTTCATTTGTATCAAAATCTAATAGTTCACTAGGTTTAAGATATTCCCTAATATCATTATGCTCTAAAGTTAAATCCATTCCACTTCCACCTTTCTTTTTAGACTTCCACATCTACTGAAGCGTTTCCCAATCTCCATACTCCATGTAAACTCTGGTTTTATCGGCTATTTCCTCTCTATAACCTTATCTTCTTCGTAAATAAACTTGTATATAAATGACCTTGCTCTCTAATTGTCCTGAATTGTCTCTATCCCTATGTTTTATATTGTTCTATCTTTAATTAAAGATTCTTTAATAATATTAAAATTACGTGTACCTGAGACTAGCCAGGGGTTTTAGTATTCGGAAGATGCCTATGCAGTATTTTGTTAAGAAAATCTTGGTGGTTTATTCGAATGGTTTTTAGGTAGACTGTTTGAGTGAAACGAGTTTCGACCGTTCATTTGAATAAACCGCTTAGATTTTTAAAAATACGAAATCGAGCAACTGGAGAATACTAAAATCCCTAGCGGACTCCCAACTTCCCCTATTCCTAGAAACATCTATTCACCAAATAAAACTAAACACCTTGCCAATTGGAAAGGTGTTTATGACTATTCTCTATATCATCTAGCTAAATGTAATGCCACTTTATAGTTCCTGCAGCGCCTCTTTTAAAATGCTGATCCCTTCATCTATCTGCTCTTTGGTGATTACAAGCGGTGGCACAAAGCGTACTACGTTTTCTCCAGCTCCAACAACGAGCATCCCTTTTTCGATGCACTTATTCACCACATCTTTTGGCGCAGTCTTAAGCTCAATCCCCTGCATAAGTCCCATGCCTCTTACATCAGTTATCACATCAAAGGCTTCTTTTAATTTATTAAGTTCACTCTCAAGGTAAGCGCCTGCTTCCTTCACATGATCAAGAAGATCTTTTTGAACAATCTCTTCTAGGACAACTTTAGCGGCTGTAGTTGCAAGCGGGTTGCCTCCAAAGGTAGACGCATGATCTGCCGGTACAAAAACATCTGCTTTAGCTGTGCACAGCATAGCTCCAATAGGTATGCCGCTCCCTAATCCTTTTGCCAGTGTAATCACATCCGGCTGAATAGCGAAGTTTTCAAAAGCAAACAGCGTCCCTGTTCTGCCGATTCCTGTTTGCACTTCATCGATCATAAGCAGCGCATCATACGCCTCACAAACCTTTTGCACTTCCTGAAGATACTCTTTATTCCCTGGAATAATGCCGCCTTCTCCTTGAATGACTTCGATAAGGACAGCGCAGGTATTTTCATTGATCAGCTCTTTGAGGCTGTCTATATTGTTATACTCTGCATAGCTGAAGCCTTCCATAACAGGCATGAAGTTCTTTTGATACTTCGTCTGCCCTGTTGCTGAAAGCGCACCATAAGTTCTCCCATGGAATGAATGGTTCATTGTAATAACGTTTGTTTTCTTTTCGTTTTTACTTTTGCCATATTTTTTAGCCAGCTTCAGGGCTGCTTCATTGGCTTCTGCGCCGCTGTTGCAGAAAAACACTTTATCAAAAATAGAGTTTTCAACAAGAAGCTCTGCTGCTTCGATCTGCTGCGGTACATAGTATAAATTTGAGATATGAAGCAGTTTATCAATCTGCTCTTTAAGTGCACTCTTTAATGCCTTGTGGGAATAGCCTAAAGCATTAACAGCTATCCCTGCACACATATCTAAGTATTTTTTGCCTTGATCATCATAAACATAAACGTCCTCAGCATGGGTAACTGTAATAGGAAATCTATTATAAGAATTCATAATATACTTTTGGCCAAGGCCTACATATTCAGACATACATCGTCCCCCTTTTTATACATCATTGTGCCAATACCACTGTGCGTATAAATTTCAAGTACAAGTGCGTGCCCAAGCCTGCCGTCTAAAATATGCACCATAGAAACGCCTTTATCAATCGCTTCCATGCAGCATTCAACCTTTGGAATCATCCCTCCAGCGATAACGCCTGATTCAATATAGGCTTTTGCTTCTTCATCACTTAAGTAAGAAATAAGTGTTGATGAATCATTTTTATCTTTAAGGACGCCGTCAACATCTGTTAAAAAGACCAATTTTTCTGCTTTGAGGGCTGCTGCTATGGCAACGGCCGCATAGTCTGCATTGATGTTATACGTATTGCCTTCATCATCTGAACCAATCGGTGAGATAACAGGAATAAATCCATTATCAATCAGCGTATGAATGAGAGACGTATTTACTTTTTCGATCTCTCCTACAAAACCTAAATCAATATTATCTTTTACGATCTTCTTCGCACGAAGGATCTTGCCGTCTTTACCTGTAAGGCCGACCGCTAGGCCTCCTTGTCCAGAAATCATTTCAACGATTTGTTTATTCACTTTGCCTGCAAGCACCATTTCTACGACTTCCATCGTTTCTTGCGTTGTGACCCTTAAGCCGTTAATAAACTCTGACTGAATATCCAGTCTTTTCAGCATATTATTAATTTCCGGACCGCCGCCGTGTACGACAACGGGTTTAAGTCCTACCAGTTTAAGAAGGACAATATCCTGTACAATGGTTTTATTGATTTCTGGGTCAAGCATGGCGCTTCCCCCGTATTTGATTACTACTGTATTGCCATTAAACGCTCTGATATAAGGCAGTGCCTCAATAAGTACATTTGCTTTTTCTAATACACCCTTCATTTCAATCTCTCCTAACTTCTGTAATCCCCATTTATTTTAACGTAATCATAGCTAAGGTCGCATCCCCAAGCCGATACACTTTCACTGCCTTCTTCCATAGTAACCAGTACTTTGATTTCATTTTCTTCTAAAACTTCTTTCGCTTTTGCTTCACTGAATTTAACCGGAAGCCCTTTCTTTAACATGCTTACAGTTCCAGCAATGCTTTCAATAGCTATATCTACTTTGTTTGGATCAAAGGCAACGCCTGCATATCCCATTGCGCAGAAGATACGGCCCCAGTTAGCATCTTCACCGAAGAAAGCTGTTTTTACAAGGCTGGAAGTTAAAATACTTTTTGCAAGGGCTTTGCCATCTTCAAAGCTTTTCGCCCCTGTCAAATTCACTTCTAATAACTTAGTAGCCCCTTCTCCATCACGTACAATAGATATGGCAATATATTTACATACTTCATATAAGCAGTTAAAAAACTTATCAAAAGCTTCTCCTTCACTGTCAATCACTGCATTGCCTGCTTCACCGTTTGCCAGTACAATCACTGAGTCGTTGGTACTGGTATCTCCATCTACTGTAATCATATTGAAGGTAGTATCAATTGCTTTTTTCAGTGCTTTTTGAAGCATTGGCTGCGTAATATTTACATCTGTTGTGATAAAACCGAGCATCGTTGCCATATTCGGGTGAATCATCCCTGAGCCTTTGCCCATACCCCCTATCGTTATGCTGATGCCGTCAAGTTCTTCACTGACAGCAATTGTTTTGCTGCCTGTATCCGTTGTCAAAATCGCTTCTGCCGCACGACTTCCAGCTTCAAAACTTTCACTTAAACTTGGAGCTACTGCTTTGATACCTTTTGTAATCACATCCATCGGCAGGTTAACTCCGATTACCCCTGTTGAGCATACAAGGACTTCTTCTGCCTGAAGGCCAAGTACCTCAGCTGTAGCTGCTGCCATTGTTTCAGTATCTTTATACCCTTGATCCCCTGTAGCTGCATTGGCATTTCCGCTGTTTACAACTACCGCATGGACTGTATTGCCTTTTTTCAAAACATCCTGATCCCATATAACGGGCGCAGCTTTTACAACATTTTGTGTAAATGCCCCTGCATATACACAGGGTTTTTCACTATAAATAAGTGCTAAGTCTTTTCTTTTATTTTTGATCCCTATATATTCTCCGGCTGCTTTAAATCCCTTTGCCGCTGTAACGCTTCCTTGTACTAATTTCATAACTAACACCCTCCATTCGTTTTATGTATTTATTGTGTCAACGCTTTATTTAAATCATACTCTTATTATTTATCCTTGCCGTTTACTTCGATACTCCAATTATTTTGATAGTTATAATTATAAGCACTTTTAATTTTTTTTCAAGGGTTTTTGCGAATTTTTATTTATATTTTTGTATTTTTATTCATATCAATTAATATATGCATTCTTTTATGCTAATGTGATTAAAGTCTTATACTTCATAAGATTTTGGAGTAATTTAAAACTTTATATACGAGTGAGTGTATCATTTTTTATTAATTATATTCAGTTAAAAGCATAATATAAATGCATAGGCTTGCGACAACGGAAAATAACATCTCTTACGGGCAAGACACACTTAACTCTCTCACAAAATAAAAAAGACGAAAATAAACAGTGTCGTCTATTTTCATCTTTACTATTTGCTATCTACACCTTTATTCAGGCTGGATTGTAAATACTGTAATTTCAGGAACGTTTAAAAATCTATATTTGAGCTGACTGGTTCCAAGACCTGGATTCACATAGATTTTCATACGTTCATTTCCTTTAGCCCCATACATGCCTTTAATATAATTTCTGGCATAAGGCGGGGTAAACGGTGCCCCTAAAAAAGGAATGGAAACCTGTCCTCCATGGCTATGCCCTGAGAGCTGAAGATCAATTGGATAAGCAGCAAGCTCATCGGCTATATCCGGTGCATGGGAGATAAACAGATTAAAATGCTTTTCGCTGATTCCTTTTACCGCTTTTTTAACGTCTGGCCTGCCTAACAGTAAGTCATCGATGCCCATAATATTCATCTTTTGATTTTGTCCTAAGTCTACAATATAGTGACTATTGTTAAGCAAAACAAAGCCCGACTCTTCCATTATCTTTTTATATTTACGGGTGCCATTTCCTCCATGATCGTGGTTGCCATAGACTGCCACTTTACATAATTTTGCCTCAAGGATTTCTAGTGCTTTGACTACCGCTGCTGTATCATCAAGTTCCCGATTATTATCAATAAGGTCCCCTGTAAAAACAATAACATCTGGATCAGCTGCATTGACTTTTTGAATCACTTTATTCAAATTCTCTAACGTAAAATCTGGTCCTAAATGCGTATCACTGAACTGAATGATCTTAATCGGCCGCTCCATATGCTTTAAAGTACTGGTCTTTATCACTTCTTCCCGAACTGTGATAAGCTCCGGCTCAATAAACCTTGCATAAACAAAAAGGCAGATCCCGATTAAAGTAAGAAGAACCACTGTTTCAAATACCAACTTGATGATAAAGCCTATTAGTTTAAATATATTTTTAATAAGTTTCATATTAACTTCCTATCTATACTTTATTACACTTTCTGCTCTATCTATACTGCTTCTCATGCGCGATGAGCTTAACCTTCGTATCAATCTTAGCACCTGCAAAGCCGACCATAGCACCATTTTTACCGATTACCCGATGGCATGGAACAATGAGAGGAATAGGGTTAGAACGATTGGCCCCCCCTACAGCTCTTACGGCTTTGGGACTGCCGATCTTTTCTGCCAGTTCACTATAACTTATCGTCTCTCCATAAGGAATGCTCTGAAGTTTTTCCCATACCTGTTTTCTAAAAGATGTGCCTTCTATATGCAAAGGTATATTAAAGTGTTTTCTTTCTCCGATAAAATATTCATGGAGCTGCAATTTAATAGGCTCACACAGCTTTTTATCCCGTTTAATCTCAGGGTTTTCTTCTAAATATGTATCTAATCTATCTTCAAAAAGAATGATCTTTTGAAGACCTTTGTCTGATGCAATGATCCCTATAGGGCCTATTAATTCTGACTCATAAATATCGTAACCTCTTGTCATGCGCCTGCCCCCTTCTTTTGCTTTTATTTGATATTATAAAGCATTCTGTTCGTTCATGCACTATCATTTCATCATCCCTATTAAAAATTTAATAGGCACACCTCATCTTTCTCACAAAAAAACAAATGCCCCTTACGTAATAGAGCACTTGTCTTTTAATCTGAAATATTACATTCTATGCCAAACTTGCCCTTTGCATGATAACCTATAAGCTTAATAACGAGTCTGCCTTCCTTTTTAGCCCTATAGGTCATGATATGAGATTGAATATTTTTTGTGCTTTTGATAGGCTTTCCATATTCATCTACTAAAATAATCTGAATGAGTCCTTCTGCCAGTGACCCAATAGCTTTAATCTCCAAAACAGCATTTTTTCTAATGGGATATTCAAAGGCCTTGATTCCGTCAAAATATTTTAAAAGCAGTTTATGACAAGATGCCGTACGATCTTCTGAAATGATAATATAATTCGAGATATTTTGGGCTAGCTTCTTTTTACTTTGTCTAAGCCTCATCTGCCAAATGACAAAAAGAACTATTAAAACTGTCCCTATTAAATATCCCCAATGAGTCATTTGCAATCCTATAAAAATCACCTACTTTAAGCCCTAAAAGCAATATACTCACCTCTTTTTAATATATTCAAAGGGCTTAAATTAGGTGTTACAGACTTAACCTTTTTGCGGAAGATAAGGAATAATACGACTTGCAAAGCTTGGCATCGTCATAGTCTGAAGCCATACTTTCCCTGGACCTGTGAGCTTAGTCAGGAACAGTCCTTCGCCTCCGAATAAAATATTTTTAAAGCCTTTAACGGTTTCAACTTCATATCTTACGTTAGCTTCAAATGCTGCAACATTTCCTGTATCTACTCTTAAAACTTCTCCCGGTGCCAGATTGTATTCAGCAAGGCTTCCATCAATCTCGATAAATGCTTTGCCATAGCCTGCAAGTCTTTGAAGCAAAAAGCCTTCCCCGCCGAATAAGCCTGATGCGATCCCTTTGGTTGTCTGAACACTCAGCTGCACATTGGGCTCTGCACACAAGAACGCACTTTTTTGGCAAATATACTGATGATTTTGATCTACATCAAGGACTAAAATGCTGCCCGGAAAAGAGGATGCAATAACAATCTCAGAGTCAGCCCTTGTAGAGGTATAGGTTGCCATAAACAGTGATTCTCCTGTCAGCATTCTGCCGAGCCCCTTCATCAGTCCGCCTTTCATATTGGTATCCATCGTAATCCCTTCGCTCATCCAGGTCATTCCCCCAGACTGCGTATAAATACTTTCCCCCTGATCCAGTCTGATAGATACTGCTGGTAAATTATTTCCAAAAACTGTGTATCTCATAAACATACTCCCCTCAAATTTGAATCTTCTTCCTTCATTGTAAGTAAATATCCCCCTTTTGTAAACATAGTTTAGGAAATATTTAAAACATTTCATCACCATCTTGAAGGATCTCCTCAAGTACCTTGCTGATCGTATGGGTTTTAAAGCCTTTTTGCATTAAATACCCATACATTTTGTTTTTCAGTGTGTACTTATCAGAGCACTTACGTTTATAGGATTCCACTTTTTTAAGGGCAGCATACTTGCAGTTTTCATAGGCTTCTTCATCACTGTAATGTTCATTTATTTTTTCAGCGATCGCCTCATAGCTGATCCCTTTCATTTTTAGAGCCTGTGCAATATAAGAAGGCCCTTTCTTTGCAAAATTCTTTTTATCCTTGATAAAAGCTTCAGCAAGTCTTATATCATCAAGGTAACGATAAGCCTTAAGCCGCTCTAAAGCATAAGTGATATCATCCTCAGCGTACTCTTTTTGTTTAAGCTTATCTATAAGCGCTTTTTCGAAATAGTTCTGCCTTGCTAAAAGCTTTAAACAGTAGGTAAAGCATTTATTTCGGCTTTCTTCTTTTAAAATCTCTTCAAGTTCATTTTCATCTACCTGCATGCCTTTTTTAAGGCCCAATTTGACAAGCGTTTCTTCACTGATTCCGGCAAAGAAAGTGCCGTCTAAAAACAGATTATATCTGCCTTGTTCTTTTTGACTGCTGATTTTCGTAATCGTCTTCATGCCTTCATTCTTCTTTCTTTATCTTTAGTAAAAGGTTGAAATAAAAACACTTTCAACTTTTCATTTATAGCAGTATCACAAGCAAAGCTTGTGATACTGCTATGGGTATACTGCTAGGGGCTGCGCATCATTTCCGTCTAGTTTACTTTTCTTGCAGCAGCAGGTTATAGATCATCTGGGCTGCCTCTGCACGGGTGAGTTTAGCTTTTGGACTAAATTCACTGTTTTGATTCTGATCTATAAGCCCCAATCCATAGGCAAGTGAAACATACCCTTTTAGTTCATTTTTAACTGCTTTTTCATCTTTGTAAGGATAATTATAAATAGCAGGAATTTGCGCTATGTCTTTATATTTCGTACCATTAATCATATATTTGACTGCTTTTTCTCTTGTTATAACCTGATCTTTATTTTTTTCTTTTTCCTCTATAATACCTTCTCTTACCGCTCGGCCATAGAGGTCTTTTTCTGTTATATTTTCATCTGATACCCTTAAAACCAATCTTAAAAAGTCCAGTTGATTAATCGCCGCATCTGGCTTAAAGCTCTTACCTGGCAGGTAAATACCGCTGTCATACAGTTTTTTGATAATGGCTTCTTTGGCATGTCCTTTGATATCATCATACATTACTTGAACAGACTGCATAGTTGGCTTGCCGTCATAGCTTGTTATTCTTTTTGCTGTATCAGGATCAAAACTTATATAGTTTTCAGTAAGACCATAAGCTAATACTTTTGTTTTTTCATCTTTTGTTACATACATGAGTTCAAGCCCCATTGTATCAGCAATCTCTTGTTTGCTTACTACTTTTGAAATATCTTTGAATTTCAGCATATTCCATGTATTGGAGTAACTTACGACTTCATCTGAAACTGCATCATAAGTCACGCTGAGCCCATTTCCATTAACAGGGACATTGTTTGCAATACGTGTATAATAATAGGTTTTACTTGAGTTTTCAGGCTTCTTGATATCTAAAGGCCTTGGCATTTCTTCTTCTGGAGTTTCATCATATCTTGTAAGGCTGTATTTGTCTTTTGCAATCTTTTGCAAAAAGGCTTCCACTTTTTCTTTGGATTTAGCATGAGAAACCCCATCTTTAGTCTCTTGGCTGCTATTGTAGTAGTAATAATTTAAAATCTCTCCTGTTTTGGCATCTATAGACAAACTTATTTCGCTTGAAATAACCGGCGGCATAATAACTTTCTCTCCCGATGCGATCATCAGATTCATTTTTTGGTCTGGAATTTCTGGGTTTTGAATGGGTTCTTCTTTTTGCAGTGCGAGCCTCCAGATGTATTTGTTATCAACCTCTGATTTGAATAAATAAGCACTGGTTATCTTGGCATCTTTTAGTCTTGGAAAGTACTTTTCTCCGTAACTTTTCGCCTTTTCTTTTGAAAGAAGGCCCCGAACTTCGTCAACAACTTCCCTCTCCTGTGGTGTGAGTCCTGGGGCTGCGTCATTCATTGCTTGTTTGGATTCTTCTTTAGCAAGCCCCCCGCCGTAATAAATATCAAATTCCCGGATAGAGGAAATAACTTTACCTGTCTCTGCATCAATGACTTTACCTTGTCCATTATTAATAACATAAGCCGGAAAGCTTTTTGCCGTTTTCATTTCATAATCATAATAAACCTTATAAACAAGCTCTATGCCTATTTTGTCCACGAAAGCTTTCTTCGCCTGCTCCATGGAAACTTTCGGCTCTTTGCTGCCATAAGTCCCAGTGTAAGTCCTAAGCCCTGCAAAGTTCACAACTTCTCCGCTCTTTTTATCTACTGTCATCATTACTCTTTGATCCATTACCTTGATGCCGTTTACATAGTGATAGAAAGTATACGCATACTGATTGCCCTGCATTCTGCTTGTTTCTTCTACTAATTTAAGTTCGTTTCTATAAGGGGCTTTGATCTGGCCTAAAAACGTTTTTGCATTTTTCAGCCCTTCTTCATAGGATACTTTTGCAAGGATGCTATATTCATTTTTGTACATGTATTTTGAGTAATTCACAATGTTGCCATCCGGTTCTGCTGTAACACTCAGCTGTCCAATTTCATAAGCTTTATCTGTCCAGGATAAACTATAGAGATCTGCTTTGCCTTCTTTGTTTTGCGAACTTATCTCCGATCTGAATTCTGTAAAATTTTTAGGCACATTTATTTTTTGTTTAACCTTTGGAATAAGTGCTGAGAGTTCCTTGTCCATTTCCCCTGCTAAAAGGGCTGATGGAACGAGCAGGATGCCAGCTAGCAAAAAAGCTGTTATTTTCTTTAAACTCATGATTTCATCTCCTCATTTATGATTTTAATATTTCTCAAGGACTATTACCTATAGTCTAACATCTCATAACAATAAGCTACAACTGGTATTAAATACTTCTTGAGTATTTGTCTTAACTGCTTTAGCTTCCTCTACAAGATGCTTATGTATGTTTTGACGTGTGCTCAAAAGAATTGTTCCACTTTTTATTGACTATTTATCTTTTATTTATTATTTATTTTTTCCTTATCTTGTGACGCGTCCTAAAATAAACTATAATTAATTCAAAAAACTGCAAGGAGGCCTATCAGTGAACTTATTTGATTTACCTTTAAAAGAACTGCAGGTTTACAAGCCTGAACAAACCAAAGCTCAAGACTTCGATGTCTTTTGGGCAGACAAAATCAGCGAAAGCAAAAATCAGCCTCTTAATATTAAGGTCACCCAGCGTGATTACTACGTAGAAGGGGTTTCTGTCTTCGATGTAAGCTTTGATGGTTTTCGAAATTCAAGTATACATGCTGTCTATGTACGGCCAAAAACGATGCATAAGCCTGCTCCTGGGGTAGTTATGTTTCATGGCTATAACTGGAATAACCTGATCCCTTCCCATGCCTTTAAATATACAATCCAAGGCATCCCTGTTCTGATGGTTGATGTCCGCGGACAAGATCCGCTTTCTCCGGATCATAACCATTACTTAAACGGAGGCAGCGCCGGCTGGATGACTAGGGGCATTCTGAATCCTGATAACTATTATTATACTTATGTGTATATGGACTGTTTCCGCGCTGTTGAAACCCTTCTTAGCTTTGAAGAAATTGACCAGACTAAGATTATTGCTGAAGGTGGCAGCCAAGGGGGTGCACTTACTTTAGCCGTGTCTGCACTGCATCCAAAAATCAGCCTCACACTAAGTGACATTCCCTATTTATGCCACTTTAAGCGCTCTGTTGAGCTTGCCAGCAGCAGTCCTTATGAAGAAATCTCTCATTACTTTAAAATTCACGATCAGCTTCATCATTCTGAAGAGACTGTTTATGAGACTTTAAGCTATGTAGACTGTATGAACCTTGCTGACCGGATTACTTCGCCTACACTGATTAGCGTAGGTCTCGAAGATACAGTATGTCCTCCGTCTACAGCCTTTGCTGCCTTCAATTACCTCAAAGGTCCTAAAGAAATTCAGGTTTATCCAGAGTATGCCCATGGGGGGTTTACAGCTCATGAAGAAGAAAAGCTTAAATTTGTCGCTAGGTACCTCTTTCAGACTGTTTAACCATTTTATAATTTTTGTTTAGAACACTAAACAGTGACTCCTTAGCTGCAGAAGATACATCAAAGTGTCTGGTTTTAAAGTCCCCTGCAGCACCCGAACACCATAAAAGCAGTACATAAAGCATTTTAACCTCTTTGCTTTATGTACTGCTTTTATACTTTATGCAAAATCTCTTTCTAACTTTATTGCACTCTAAAAGGATTGTAAAAACGTCCCTGATTGCTGATACTAACCCCCATAGCCAGAATAAAAAGTATGCTGACCATTAGCAGCGCCAGATAATCTTTTTTGGCAAACTTCCTTCCGCTGTACCACATACGTTTTTTGTATTTTCCAAATGCACGAAGCTCCATTGCGCAGCTTATCGTTTCTATTCTCTGCAGACTTGAAAAGATAAGCGGCATCAGTATTGAGGCAGCATTTTTGATACGTTTTGTCAGCTTTTCTTTTTTAGAGAGGTCTATTCCTCTCGCCTGAGCAGCAAAAGAAATGTCCTGATAATCTCTTTGCACATCCGGTATGTATCTAAGAGCAATGGCTACAGCATAGGCAATACGGTAGCTTATTCCAATGCGGTTTAGTGAAGCTGCAAATTCACTAGGGTGTGTAGCCGTCATAAAAATTAAGGCCAGTGGAATAACTGCCAGGTATTTAAGTGTAATGTTCAAGAGGTAAAAAAGCTGCTCGATAGTTATTGTATAGGGGCCTATCAGTTTAAAAAGTTCTGTTCTTGTTCCATAGATTTTGACCCCTTCATAGGGAGAGAATATAAAGATTGCCACGTTATTGAGCAGCAAGAAAGCAAGAATAAAATAAAACACAAAGGCTACTTCCCTAAATTTAACTTTAGAAAACTTAAAAATAACAATGCCAAAAACAAGCATACCTATAAGCACTCGGGTATCATAGGTCAGCATCGTTATCGACGAACAAAGCACAAGGCAGATAAGCTTTGTAGCGCCAGTCATCTCATGAATAAACGAGTCTCTTTTTAAATAGCTTATCATTAGTTCCTGCATTTTGTCCGCATCCTCCTGTCATAGTCAATAAAACATTGTACGAAACTTCTAGGCTCACTGAGCTTCGCTTTCAAAGCAAGTTCATAAAGAGAAGTTTCTTTAAGATTGGCCTTCTTAGTGATCTTAGCATCTGTCAAAATATGCGCACCGGTATCATCGGCAACCACGGTCCCATCTGCAAGAACTATGGCTCTATCTGTATACTCCAGCATGAGATGCATATCATGGGTGATCATAATAATCGTTATTCCCTTTTGATTAAGTTGCTTTAAAAATTCCATAATCTCTGTATAATGTTTAAAATCCTGCCCCGCAGTTGGCTCATCTAATAGGATGACTTCAGGCTTCAGAACCAGAATTGCTGCGATTGTAACCCTCTTTTTCTGCCCAAAGCTTAAGGCTGATATGGGCCAGCTGCGATAAGGATAAAGCCCACAGATTTGAAGGACCTCATAAACTCTCTTGCTGACTTCTTCTTCGGGAACGCCTCTTACCCTAAGACCTAATGCCACTTCATCAAAGAGCATCGTTTTTGAAATCATCTGGTTAGGATTTTGCATAACCATGCCTATTTTCTCTGCCCGTTCTTTGATGGTATCGTGAATAATATCCCTTGAATCAAAAAGAATGCTTCCCTTGGTCGGTTTATAAAAACCACAAAGCAGTTTAGCGAGCGTAGATTTACCTGCCCCATTTTTGCCGACAATGCTGAGCATTTCACCCTTATGTACTTTGAAGCTTACATCCAAAAGCGTCATTTTCTCTTTTGTATACCCAAAGCTTACTTTATCAAATTCAAGCAGTACCGGTCTTTTTTCTTTGGCTTTTTCCTTACTGATCGAGCTATACCAGCCGGAGAGCTTATCTTTATAATCCCCTAGCTGCATTCTGCTGATATGCTGCGGCCTATCTTCCGGCTTTACATGACATCCTGCATATTTTAATGCTGTTATATAAAGAGGCTCCCTAAGTCCTGTTTTTGTTAGGGCATCCAAAGCCAAAAGATCTGCGGGAGGTTTATCTAATACAATTTCGCCCTCTTGGACAATAATAATCCTGTCAACATCAGAGTGCAGCACATCCTCCAGGCGGTGTTCTACGATCACTACAGTTTTTTGACTGGTATTATTGAGGCGATCGATAAGTTCAACTGCCAGTTTCCCTGTAGCCGGGTCTAAATTTGCAAGCGGTTCATCAAAAAGCAGTATATCTACATCCCCTACCATCACACCACCCAGGGTAACCCGCTGCTTCTGCCCCCCTGATAGATGATGGGGTTCACTCTCTAAATGGCTGTCTATGCCTACTAACTCTGAAACCACTTTTACCCGCTCCTGCATAACAGGCTGATCAACGCACTCATTTTCAAGCTTAAAGGCAATATCCTCTGCTACTGTAAGGCCGACAAACTGGCCGTCCGGGTCCTGCAGAACAGTTCCAACTATTTCTGATAATTCAAAGATACTCATATCCTTTGTTTCTTTTCCCTTAATCTTGAGGCTTCCTGTCATTTCTCCCTCGTAGAAAAAGGGAGCAAGTCCATTAATGCAGTTAGAAATAGTACTTTTCCCTGACCCCGATGGACCAACAATAAGTACCTTTTCCCCTTCATAAATTGTTAGGTTAATATGCTTGATAGTTGGTTTCGCCTGGGCGTGATACTGAAAACTAAAGTTTTTGAATTCTATGATCGGTTTTCTCATGCTAGTTCCTTTCTTGTAAAAGTTTGTTATAAAAAAACCGAAGGCTAAACGCTTCGGCTCTCTTCTTTATCTAAACTTCCCTTTTTAACTCTGGTTTTGGCATAAGCCGTAAGAAGCAATGTACCAATGATACCTATTGTAACAATGTTAGATAATCCTGCTACAATGCCTTGCAGGTAAACCTTATTCATTGGTTCGGCATAAATGGCAATATCCAAAGTGGGTGCTACAATGCCCCATGCAACGATATTGGCAAACACTTGATAAATATTAAAAATAACAATTTCCCTTTTGCCAAATACCCCCTCACTAATCCTTATCTTTTTCCATGCAAGACCAATAATTAATCCTAATACCGCTGAAGCAATAATCCAGCTATACCATCCTGCACCATACATTGTGATATCCTTAATCGTGTGTCCTATAAAGCCTATTGCAATCCCCGCAATAGGTCCGTATAGAATTGCCATTAATGCCAAAAATCCATAAGCTGTTTGAATTTCAGTATTAGGAACCCCTGACGGAATAGCCACAAAACGGCCTAAAACCCAAAAAACTGCTGAGCCAATACCAATAGCAACAATTGTTTTAACAGATAATAATTTGTTTTCTTTCATTTTTTAACCCTCCCATAATATACAAAACTTTTACAAACATCTTCTTCATATAAACTGGATGCATACTATCAAAAAGCCTGAGGATATCCCCAGGCCTGTTAAGCGAATTGTACTCATCTTGCAGCATGTATGCCGCCGGAATTAGCACCTTATATCCATATACAGGTTGCTGGGTTTCATAGGGCCACTCCCTCCACCGCTCTTGATAAGATTCAGTTTATTTTGACTATACCTACATCTTATTATTGTTGTTATATATTGTCAATATTTTTTTATTTTTATCTTTTTTAAGCTTTATTCTTTTTTATTTTTTCTACATTCCCTAGTTATATTTTTTTCATAAGATAAGAAGGTATTACAAATAGGAGAGGATAGATATGAAATGAAGAAAACAAAATTACTTTTAATACTTGGCTGCCTGCTCATTTTAAGTGGATGTTCAAAACCGGCGGCAACTGCCACTGATATGAACGATCAGCCGATCGCTGTAACGGTGCGCTCCGTTAAAATCGGATCTATTGCTAATTCTGATATCTTCAGCGGCAGAACTGCAGCGGCTGCAGAAACTTCTATCACTGCTGAAATGGCCGGCATTGTTGAAAAGGTCTATGTCAGTTTAGGGCAAAGAGTTGAAAAGGGTGATATGCTCCTTAGCATCAAAGCTGTTGATGCAAGCAAATCTGTTGACCAAGCGAAAGCAGCCCTTGAACTTGCCCGCGCTTCCTATAATAATGCACTGGGAGGCAACGTTACCAATCAATTAAACCAATTGGAAAATGCCGCATCTCTTGCGAGGCTCGGCTATGATGAAGCCCAAAGAAACTACGGGATCTATAAAGAGCTCTATGACGCCGGCGGCATAGCTGAAGATCAGTATAAAAAAGTTCAGCTGGCACTCAATCAAGCTGATCAGCAGTTAAAAGCAGCGGAAAAAGCTTATGAAACCGCAAAAAACCAAGCCATTCCTGATTCACAGGCGCTGGCTAAAAAGCAACTGGAACAAGCAGAAGTAGCCTATAAAATAGCAACAAGCAATTTGGATAAACTAACGCTGAAAGCCCCTGCTTCCGGTATTATTACAACGATCAATTTCAGTGATAATGAAATGATTTCACAGGGGATGCCAGCCTTTATTCTGTCTGATCTTAATAAACTTGAAGCAACGCTTCAGGTGGCAGAAATGGATATTAGTAAATTCAAAGCTGGAGATTCTGTATCAGTCAGCCTTTCTGATCAAGTGCTCCCTGGTGTTGTTAAGGATGTCTCTCAAGTAACTGATGCAAGATCTTCCTTATATACAGTAAATATTGTTATAGATAACTCTGCCCATAACTATCCCGCAGGTATGGCTGTCGATGTACAGCTTACCCGTGAAAAAAGCGAAAACGCGGTGCTCATTCCTAAAAAAGCTGTTTTTGAAGAGGATGGACAACAATATGTTTATCTCTGCAAAGATAATAAGGCTGTCAAAACAGCTGTAACAACTGGGCTTTCCGATCCTTTTACACTAGAAATTACCCAGGGCGTCCATGAAGGGGATACTGTTGTTATAGGAGGTCTCTCCCTTATTAAAGATGGTGATAACCTTTTCCCTGTAGAAAAGGAGGACTAAAGCTATGAATTTAACCAAAATATCTGTTAAACGTCCTCTTACCATTATTATGGCTTTCTGCGTTCTTATTGTTTTTGGCTATATGGGATACACGAGTATGTCCGTCGAGCTTATGCCTAATGTAGAAATCCCTGTTATCTCCGTCAGCACTGTATGGGGCGGCGCAGGCCCTGAAGATATTGACAGACAGGTTACTGAAGTTATCGAAGACGCTGTCAGTGGCCTTAATGGCGTGAAAACTGTACTGGCTAACTCACTGGAAGGCGTATCCATTGTGGTTCTTCAATTTGATTTTGGAACAGACATGACAGAAGCTACGCACAATGTCCGCAACCGCGTTGAAGCCGCCCAGAGAAAACTGCCTGAAACAGTTACCAAGTCTACAGTGGCTCAAATTGATATCAATGCAGAACCTATTAGTCAAGTTGTTATTACAAGTGATATGGATGATGTTTCGATTATGCGTTATGCGGAAGATATCTTAAAACCGGCCTTTGAACAAGTAGTCGGCATAACATCTGCTGACATCCGCGGCGGTCTTATTGCCGAAGTATTAATTACTGCTGACTCTACTATTCTCGAACGTTATGGGGTAACGCTGGATACGATCTCAGGGATCTTGAAATCCAGCAATCTTACGGTTCCTTATGGGATGATCGATGAAGGTGACCGCAAAATCACACTTCGCAGTATGGAGGAGCTTACATCCCTTGAAGAAATCAAAGAGCTTCCTGTTCCGACCAGCACAGGCAAATCTATCAGTCTCGGCAAACTCTGTACTGTGACCTATGGTTTTGCAGAAAAAAACTCTATTTACCGTTATAATGGCAAAGACAGCTTACTCCTTAACCTTAATAAACAACAGGCCGCGAATACAGTTCAGGTGATGAAAACTGTAAGAAAAGTTCTACATAGGCTAAATTCGGAAAATCCTAGTTATAAACTAAATCTCGTTAATGATGAAAGCGAATATATCTCTTCTTCTATGAATAATGTATGGTCTACCCTGGCACTCAGCTCAATCATCGCGCTGGTTATTATCCTGCTTTTCCTAAAAGATCTAAGGGCATCCGTTATTGTTGCTGTAGCCATTCCGCTTTCAATCATTGGAGCTGTAGCTGCCCTTTATTTTTCTGGCCAGTCCCTAAATATAGTAACCGTAGGCGGACTGGTGCTTGGGGTCGGCATGGTCGTTGATAACTCCATCGTTGTTATTGAAAATATTTTCAGCAGGCGACATCAATCAAAACTGGATATTCATGAAGCAGCTATTACCGGTACAGTTTCTGTAACAAATGCTATTATGGCTTCAACACTTACGTCTGTTGCAGTATTCATCCCTATTTTTTTTACAACGGGAATAGCGAGCATTATGTTTGGGGCTCTGGCTCAGTCTATTATTTTTTCACTGCTTTTTTCGATTCTTGTAGCCGTAACGATGGTTCCAAGTCTTTTTGCAAAACTAAGTACGGGTAAAAAACATAAAGAGGTTATTGAAAAGCCAGCACCACTATTCGATAAGTTCGCAGCTTTTTATGAAAATCTGCTGAAATACTGTTTATCTCATAAGACGCTGGTTATTCTTGGAAGTATTGCCTTATTAGTTGTCTCTCTCTTTCAGCTGCCATTTATAGGCTCAGAACTGATGCCTGCCGCTGACCAAGGTATGATCAATATCTCTATGGAGCTTCCAAAAGATCTTAACATTCAGTCCAGCGACTACTATATTTCTATGGCAGAAGAAAAACTCCTTGCAATTCCGGAAATTGAAACGATGACAACCTCCCTTGGTTCCAGTTCTGGTATGCGAAGAATGTTCAGCTCTGGCAATACAGCAACCCTTACGCTTAGTTTGGTGAGTGAAAAAGACCGAAAGATTACCACTGCCGAACTTGCTGACCGTCTCAAAACCTTATTGGCAGTTATCCCCGACTGCAAGATAACCGTTTCTATGGATACTAGTTCTATGGCAGGTATGAGCAACGATTTCTCGATCAGTGTGCAAGGTCCAAATCTTGATGTATTAGAAGTCCTCGCAAAACAGCTTGAAGAAAAGATCAAGGGGCTTCCGGGCTTTGTGGACGTAACAAGCAGCTTAGCGGATGTCAGCGAGGAGGCTCAAATCAAAATCGATTCTAAAAGAGCTATGGAATGGGGTATAAGCCCTCTTTCAGTGACTTCCATGCTCCGTATGTCTATTGAAGGGGCCGCCGTCACTACTGCTAAGATTGATGATCACACCGTTGATGTCAAATTAAAACTCGAAGAAGGAAAGATTCAAAGTACCGATGACCTCTTGAAACTCAAGGTTAAATCAGCATCAGGCCAAAACATCCCGATCGGTGCTTTTTCACATATTGAAATGTCTAAAGGGCTCAAAAGCCTTTCAAAAACAGACGGCAATTATTCAATATCCCTATCTGCCGCGCTTAAAGACATAGATATGGGAACAGCGCAGAAAACAGTAATGGCTGCTGCATCTGACTTAGTGATGCCTAGAGATTATAAATTAAGCTCTGGAAGCAATATGGAGATGATGACAGATTCCTTCAAAAGCCTTGCACAGGCCCTAGGTATCTCCATTATCTTAGTTTATATGGTTATGGTGGCTCAATTTGAATCCTTTAAAAAACCGTTTATTATTATGTTCTCTGTGCCTTTTGCTTTTGTTGGTGTTGTATGGGCTCTCATTTTAGCCGGCTCTTCGCTTAATATTCCAGCCTTCATCGGTATCATCTTACTGGTAGGTGTTGTTGTTAATAATGGGATTGTGCTTATTGACTATATTGAGCAGCTTAGGCGTGATCATGAAATGGATCTTTTAGAAGCTGTTGCCCATGGCTCAGCAGCCAGACTGCGCCCTGTACTTATGACAACTCTGACAACTGTTTTAGCTATGATCCCAATGATTCTCGGTCTTGGAGAAGGCAGTGAAATGATGCAGCCTATGGGTGTGGTTGTTTTTGGAGGCCTCAGCGTTTCAACACTTGTAACGCTTCTTCTTATTCCGACTATCTATATTATGTTTGAGCGCTTTGAAGAAAAAAGAAAACGAAAAGCTGCTCAAACTGAAAATAGTCTAAGTATTTAATGTTTACTTAATACTTGGACTATGAGTGAAAAAATAGTTTTTAACAGATGAATGTCTTATAATAATACAAAAGCTTAATCACAGCTTCACAAGCAGGAACAAAGGAGTGATGCCCATGGGTTATATATTAATTGCAGATGATGATTCAGCTATTGCAGAACTTATTGCCGACAGCCTGGCAGATGAAGGGTATAGCACCCGTATTGTAACAGATGGGGACCTGGCACTTGGGGCAATCCAACAAGATTACGAGCAAATTGATCTGATTCTTTTAGATATTATGATGCCTGCAAAGGACGGGCTTGCAATTTGTCTGGAAGTCCGTTCTCTTATTGAATGCCCTATCGTATTTGTCAGCGCCAAGTCTTCTGATACCAGTAAAATACTCGGCCTTGATATAGGTGCAGATGATTATATTACAAAACCTTTTGTTGTTGCGGAACTCGTTGCAAGAGTGAATGCCCATATGCGAAGGGAAAAAAGACGGCTTAAACAAGATGGCGGAATCATTACGCTTGGCGATATTGTCATTGATAAACAAAATGGCGTCGTTCGCCGAAGCGGCGTACTGATAGAACTCTCTACCCGTGAATTCCAAGTTTTTTCTTATCTTGTTGATCATATGGGCAAGGTGCTTTCAAGAGAGCAGATTTTTGAGAATGTATGGGGCAATACGTTTGGAGATCTTAATTCTGTAACGATACATATCAAAAATATCCGCGGCAAATTAGATCCTGACAATCAGCTTATTCGTACTGTCTGGGGCGTTGGATACCGCCTTGTAAGGGGGGACCGCTAGTGCCTTTAAAGAAGAAATTTGCACTGATTCTCATCTTAGCACTGCTTATTAACTTTTTGGCTATTGTCTTGTATCTTAGACTTTTTATTGCACGGGATGTTGCAGAAAATATTCAATATTTTCATGAGCAGCTTGCCGTCCTTATTAATGATCTAGGCCCAGATACAACCATGCGCGAGCTCGGGATACTGCTTAAAGAAAAGCTGCATGATCAAAGCTTTATTAATGCTGTTTTTTCAAGATCAGTATTTGCCACAACAAAAGCTTCTTTAGCTTTTTTGCCTATTCTTCTCAGCCTTGTACTCTTTTTTATTAACAAGGATATCTGTAACCCGCTTAACAGACTTAATAGTGCCATCGATGGATTTAACCGTAAAAATGGTTACTACAGCTCAAAGTCATCAAAAAATGAAATTATAAAGCTTAGTAATAACTTTTTTCTTATGTCCGAGCAGATCGAACGCAGCAAGCAGCAAAAAAATGAATTCATCAGCAGTATATCCCATGACCTCAAAACGCCGCTTACTTCAATACTCGGCTATACCCAAAGACTCATTCATCCTGGCATCACTGATGAACAAAAGCGTCTCAAATACTATAAGACTATCTTAAGCAAGGCTAACGCTATCTCAACCATGGTTGAAGAGCTTAACGCCTATATTATGGGAGAAATACAGGAAGTCATTCCTGAAAAAATTGATATTAAAAGATTTTTGAGTGAAATTGTTGAAGAATATCACGAGGAACTGCTTACTTATTCCATTCATCTTAATGCCTCTATTGATATAGCTGAGAATACGTATCCTTTGCTTGACATTAACCAAATGCGTAGGGTGTTTGCTAACATTTTTTCAAATGCTGTCATTCATGGAGGCAGAAATATGACTATTCATCTTACCGCTTTTATTAAATCAGAAAAGCTTGTTATTTCTATTGAGAATAACGGCATTGTTCCTCCTAATCTTGACTATACAAAAGTATTCGATCTGATGTATCAGGCAGATTCTTCAAGAACCAGCCAAAATCATGAAGGCGGCGGCCTCGGCCTTGCAATTGTCAAACAAATTATTCAAAAACACGATGGTGAAATCCATGCTTATAAGCCTCATTTGGGAGGCTTCGGCATAACTTTTTCTATCCCATTTCACGCATCGCTATGAGATAACGGCTAACCTAATGTCCTAAAAGTCTAACAGAAAGGGTAATGTAACTTTACATTACATTATAAAGGTAAATCATTATGAAAAATGTTCTTAAAAAACTGCAGGCATGGGTTTTAAGTTTCATGATAATTGGAACGTTTCCGATCTACGGGGCTTCCCCTAAACCTGTTTTAAAGCTGGATGACGCTGTTTCCTCTGCCCTTATGCGTAGCAATCAAGTGTCATTAAATCTGCAAGAAAACGATTTGCTTAAAGAGCAGCAAAAAGCCATGCGCGAGGCTCCATTTGTTACCTATCAGACAATCTATTTAACAAAAGCTAAAAATGAACAGCAAGCTGAGATTATTAAAGATCAAATTGCTTATGATATTACAAATCGCTATAACAATCTTGTCCTTCTTGAGAAAGAAGTTGCAAACTTGGATGCATCCATCCGCACCAATACTAATAAACTGCAGGTTTTAGCACATAAGAAAAAAAAGGGTCTTATCAGCGTAATAGAATATAATAATGCTTCCATTCAGCTGGATATGCAAAAAAACTCACGGCACGCAAAGCATGAATCATTAAAAAATGATAAAAACCATTTTAAGGTTCTTACTGGCAAAAACCTTGATGAATATACCTTAGATGATACCTTGGCGTATGTACCGCTCTCTATTACAGGCTCTGTAGATAGTTATATGAATAATAAAATTGCCCAGTATCTGAAATATGATAAAGATATTGTAGCCCTGCAGGCTGATAACATCCTGCAAGAGGGGTCAGCCCCTATGCCTTGGGCTGTTTATTTAGGTGAAAAGTATAAGGTAGATAAAAATATCTACGCTCTTGAAAATTCTGAGAAAAATCTTAAGCAAGCCTTAATGAATAGTTATTCTTCTTTGCTGGCTCTCGAAGAGCAAATCATGACCGTTCAAAATCAGCTTAAGCTCTTAGAAAATCAATTGTCCATGCTGCAGCTGCAAAAAGATGCCGGTCTTATTACAGCTTTAGATTATGAAGCTCAACAGATCACCTTTAATGATACAGAATGCATCCTTAGAAAACTAATTAACAGCTATAATAGTTTAAAAACCAGCATTGAAAAACCATGGGCTGCTATGGGTGGCAATTAATCTATATCCTATTATATTAAGTTTTAATAAGAAGATAAATATAGATTTCACATCATTAAATTTAAGTTATCCTTGATGATACATGATGTGAAACCACCCTGAAAAACCACTTTGCATAGCTGAATAACTTAAGTATATATGTTGTTTCTCTATAAATATCATGAACAAAAAAACGAATGCCAAGAGGGTTTCCCTTTAGGCATTCGTTTTTTTATGACATACTATTATCTTTTGCTATGTTGCTGACTGCTCTATGAGCCGCATTATATAATTTCTTTTATAAACCTTTTCCAGCCAAAAACCTCTTAGGCGTACATCCTGTAAAAGCTGTAAAATCTTTGATATAATGGGTTTGACCGTAATAATTAATATTATAAGGTAATACGTCTAGGCCTGATGCTTCATTGCCTTTTTCCTTCTTTCAATAGTACGTATACATTCTATATCTTTAAATTTAAGCTGTTTTATATTCAGTCATTTGCACCTAGTTAAATTTTCATTTTAAACATATTGACATTTGAATTAACTAATGATATTATTTAAAGTTTGATAATCTCACCAAACTGTGTTATACTAAGTTATAGTATGTCTATATTAATTTAAGGAGGCTGTATCATGTTTAAAATTGGTGACAAAGTAGTATGTCCTCTTAGAGGACCTGGTATTATTGAAAAGATTGAAAATCGAAATTTTTTAGGTGAAACACAAGAGTATTTCATCATTAAAATAGTTAACTCTGATATGACTCTTATGATTCCCACTTCAAAGATTGATGCATCTAATATTCGCTCAATCAGCGATCTCCCAACAGCTGATCATGCGGTTGAAACGCTGAGTTCATATGAAGCAACATCAGCAGAAGCATCTAATCCTAAAGAAAGATGTAAAATGAACAGAGATAAAATATCCCATGGTTCCCTTTTAGAATGTGCAGAGGTGCTACGTGATTTAACCCATATACATCAAAAGAAATCACTTAATATCAGTGAACGTGAAATGCTGATGAATGCCCGTAAATTAGTCATCAATGAAGTAAGCCTCATTAAAGATATTTCTGAATCTCAAGTAAGCTCATTAATTGATACTATTCTTTCTGCATCTTTAGGCTAACTGTCTGCTGCTTATGGTTTTCAGTTGGCTTATGAATTCCTAATATCTGCTTTAATCTCGCAATATTAATCTCTGTTACAATCCCCGTCCTATGCCAGTGATTTCTGCAGCCGCAGTAGTCCAGCAAAACACATTGCGGAACAAATCCCATTTGTTCGGCCTTAAAGCCTCCTGAAAGCAGATTTAATACACAAGCAACGCCCACGATGCCGGTCTGTTTATTTTTTTCAGCGTCTCCGTGCTTAAAATCTGATTCATGCGGAATAATATAAACTTTAAAGTCATGTATCCTCTCAAGCTTAGCAATTTGGCTTATAGGGCATGTCTTTTCACAATGTCTGCAGATATAGCCCTCGGGGGTATAGCCTGCCTGGCATGTATTTTTACTCTTTTGACACATACATCTAGGCAAAAATACAATCTTTGACTTCTGCTTCAAAAAAGATTCCCTTAAAGCTTGGTTCATGATTTCAGCTCCAACCATATTCAGATGATATTCCAGCCGTTTTCTGCTGCAAAAAATAATATCTTCTTTTCCCTTGTGAAGCTCATAACTTTTTGAAACATAATCTTCAATATGTACTGTATATTTGCCCATTTTTTGCACACTTCTTTTGTCGAACCACCTTGCAGCTTCGATACATGCTTCTAAAATGCTTTGGCTCTCCTTGGCACTTTTATCATGCAAAAATCCTGACCAAGCCCTCAGCCTTATCACTTCCTGTTTAAAGTCTCCGCTTGCTTCAAGCCACTCCATCAGTCGGCTAAACTGTTCCATAAGATACATGTTTTCCATCTTTACAGCTTTCTCCTTGGGCAGCATAAAAACAGCCAATCTTCCTTTTATAAAATCTGACACAACCTTTTGATATTTTCCTTTTTCTCTTTGATATGCTAGATAAACAAAAAACTTTTGAACATATTTATTAAGATTCATCGCCCTATCTTTGTAAACTAATAAAAATACCCCAATCATTAAAGCTTCTATGGCATATTCCTCAATTGTTCTAGACTCTTCAATCTGGTTTTGTTTGATGTAGTTTAAATAAACTTCAAGTATTTTTCCCATTCTGCCTAAAATATTACTTTTTGTTTCCTCAGCAAACTGAGTAACTTCATTATAATAGATATCAGATGTCTTATTATTTTCTCTTAGTGTATAAGTAATAATCTCTTTCATAGATTAGCGCCTCTTTTATTCCCTTTAGTGCTAGGAGTATAAACCCTGCTTAAAATTACGATACTACTATTAGTATTTGCTTTGCTGAGTAAACCATTTCGCATTGTATTATTCTTTGCATTATATAGCCTTTACTGTAATAAATCAATAGTCAAGAAAAAGGCAAGTTTGTCTTTTGGGCTGATAAGCTATTTTCAGTAATACTATATATAGAGTTTACTATATATACTATCACCTCTTGAATTTTAGCCTAATATTTTTTTTTGAAAAATCAGTAGCTTAAGCCGTTCTTCAAAAACAGCCATAATCTATGGTTTATCCAGAGACTAAAACGTCACTAAAACCTAATATTTTCAAGCCTTTGATGTTTTTTGTCATTACTATGAAAGGTGTTATTTCAGTGACCCTACTAAATGCTTTTTTGCAAATGGGCTGTGCCCAAGAGGTAAAAATAGCAGTATTACTAAACTTTAAATATTGTAATACAATATTTAAAGTTGAATTCCAGTGTATTATCCTTTATAATGTATTTTGCTATATAAGTATAATACAATCTAAATAGAAGGAGATCCACTATAAATAAGATGAACACTATACAATCAAACAAATTAAAATTACATGGATTTAATAACTTAACCAAAACATTGTCTTTTAATATGTATGATATTTGTTATACCAAGACCCCTGCTGACAGACAAGCTTATATTGAGTATATCGATGAGCAGTACAACGCCGAAAGACTTACTCAAATTCTTACATCTGTAACAGAGATTATTGGGGCCAGTGTTTTAAATGTTGCCAAACAAGATTATGATCCGCAGGGCGCTAGTGTAACCATTCTTATTTCGGAATTTCCTAGTTATAATGCTTCTCATGATACAAAGTCAGCATCTCCTGGACCCCTTCCAGATACGGTTGTCGCACATCTTGATAAAAGTCATATTACTGTGCATACTTATCCTGAATATCATCCTTATGAAGGGATCAGTACCTTTAGGGCAGATATCGATGTATCTACCTGCGGGGAGATTTCTCCACTTAAGGCCCTTAACTTTTTGATTCATTCTTTTGATGCAGATATTATGACAATTGATTATCGCGTTAGAGGTTTTACAAGAGACTTTACAGGTCATAAGTTATTTATGGATCACAAAATAGATTCTATTCAGAACTTTATTCCTGAACATGTACGCATGATGTACAACATGATCGATGTAAATGTTTATCAAGAAAATATTTTTCATACCAAATGCAAACTCAAACAGTTTGATTTAGATAACTATCTTTTTGGCTATACAAAAGACGAGCTCCATAAAGGTGAAGTCAGGATGATCGCCAAAAAAGTAAAAAAAGAAATGGACGAAATTTTTTATGGTACAAATGTAGCTGAAGCTATGTTTAATCTGGAGGACTATGATGAATCACTCTAAAACGCCTCTCCTCTCAGCCGTTCTTGATTACGTCAATGAGGATATCACCTGTTTTGATGTACCTGGACACAAAAGAGGCAATTACTTAGACGAACTTAGAGAAATATGGGGAGATATGACACTGAAAATGGATATCAACGCCTCTAAAACAGTGGATAATCTTTCCCACCCTACTGGGGTTATTTATGAAGCCGAAAAGCTTTTAGCAGATGCTTTTGATGCAGATAACGCTTTTATGCTGGTTAATGGCTCAACTTCCGGCATTCAGTATATGCTGATGAGCGCCCTTAAAGAAGGAGATAAGGTGCTTCTTCCTAGAAATGTCCACAAATCTGCAATCAATGCGCTTATTCTCTCCGGCACCAAACCAGTATTTATTCAGCCCGAAATTGATAATGAATACGGCATTGTTAACGGCATTACATTAAAGGCTGTTAAACATGCTGTTGACATTAATAATGATATTAAAGCACTGTTTGTTATTAACCCTACCTATTTTGGTGCTGTTTCTAATCTCAAAGAAATTATAGAATTTGCTCATAGCATGAATATAAAAGTACTGGTGGATCAAGCCCACGGTACTCATTTTTCATTTCATCCTAAGCTTCCAGTCAATGCAGCCAGTCTCGGGGCTGACCTAGTAACTGCAAGCATGCACAAAACAGGTGGTTCGCTTACGCAATCATCTATTTTATTGCACAATGAAGGTCTTATTTCTAAAAACCAAGTACGCTCTACAATCAATCTTTTGCAGACTACTTCTGCGAACTACCTTTTGATGTGTTCTCTTGATATAGCACGGAAAAAGCTGGTCCTCGAAGGCAAAGAACGGCTTGAGAAACTTCTTGCCCTTTCTCTTCATGCAAAAGAAGAAATCAGCCAAATTCCAGGACTTAGGTGTATTGTTGGTAAGGACTATATTAATGAAAATAAAGTCTACCATTATGATGATTTGAAAATCGTTGTTAAGGTAAATGATCTAGGTTTATCAGGTTTTAATGTCTATGACATCCTTGCAAACGAGTATGCTATTCAGGTAGAACTTGCCGAGCCCAATGTCATACTAGCTATTGTATCCTTCGGAGATGATGAAGAATCAGTACGCAGGCTTGTTTCGGCCTTAAGGGATATCAGCCGTCGGTATTACAAAACTTTCCCGCCTTTAAACATCGACGTCTCTTCCAGCCTGAAAAACCCTAAAATGCTCATGACCCCTAGAGATGCTTATTATCATCCCAAAAGACTCATGCATATTACTGAAACTTCCGGACTTATCTGCGGTGAGTCTCTCATGATCTATCCCCCAGGCATTCCAATCGTTATCCCTGGTGAGATGATTACTGATGATATGATTGAGCATTATCTTTTCCTTAAAAATGAAGGCACTGTTATCCTTAACGATGACGATGATCCTAATATGATTCAGATTTTAGATAAAACCCAGGAGGATAATATGATAGATTTATGGTATACAGAAAACCATCAAGATGATACTAAATTTTCTATTAAAGTAAATGAGCATATCCACTCTGAAAAAAGTGAATTCCAACAAATAGATTTCTTCAGCAGCAATACCTTCGGAAAATTTTTCACCTTAGATGGGTTTATGATGGTTACTGAAAAAGATGAGTTTATTTACCATGACATGATTGCTCATGTCCCTATGGCCGTTAACCCTGATATTAAAAGAGTTCTTATTATTGGCGGCGGCGATGGCGGAACGGCGCGTGAAATACTGCGTTATACATCTATTGAACGAGTTGATATGGTTGAAATAGATGAACGGGTTGTCCGTCTTTGTCAGAAATTCCTCCCACAGACAGCTTGTAAAATTGATAGAGACTCAAGACTCTCCTTATTCTTTGAAGATGGGCTTCAATTTGTGCAAGATGCGCCTAATAACGCCTATGACCTTATTTTAGTCGACTCTACTGACCCTATTGGGCCTGGGGAAGGGCTGTTCACTTATGCTTTTTACAATAACTGCAAAAGAATCTTAAGCGAAGACGGCATACTGATTAACCAGCATGAAAGCCCATACTATTCAAGCTATGCTTATGAAATGAAAAGGGCACATGCTAAAATAAAAGATACTTTTTCTGTAGCAAAAGTATATCAGTTCCACATGCCAACCTATCCATCCGGCCATTGGCTATTTGGCTTTGCTTCTAAAAAGTATGATCCTCTCCGTGATCTGGAAGCTGATAGATGGAATAGTCTTGGTATTAAGACCAAATACTACAATACTGACCTGCACGTAGGGGCTTTTATGCTTCCTACTTATGTAAAAGACGAATTGGAAAACGCATAATCAAAAGAGGATACTTAAGGAAATCTCGATTCTTTAGGTATCCTCTTTAACTATTTTCATAGATGTGATACTTCAAAATAGATGTTGACATCCTTGTACCCTAATGATAATATACTTTCATTAAATATGGCAATATTTAGACAGTATGAGGAGGAATCGTAGTGAGAGTAGAAACAAAATGTATTCAAGAAGGTTATAAGCCACAAAATGGAGAACCAAGGGTTTTGCCTATGTATCAAAGTACAACTTATAAATATGATTCAACCGAGGAGGTTGCTAAGCTTTTTGACATGGCCGCAGATGGTCATATGTACTCCAGAATTTCTAACCCTACAGTAGATGCAGTAGAAAAGAAAATTGCTGCCCTTGAAGGCGGTATTGCTGCAATGTGTACGACATCTGGTCAGGCTGCTTCTATGATTGCTTTATTGAATATTATGAAAGCCGGTGACCATTTTATATGTGCCGGTAATATTTACGGCGGAACTGTTAACCTCTTTAATGTTACTTTGAGAAAAATGGGGATTGAAGTTACCTTCGTTAATGCAGATGAGGATTTAGATACTCTTCAAAAAGCTTTTAAACCTAACACAAAAGCTGTTTTTGGAGAAACAATAGCTAATCCTTCTATGGCTGTTTTAGATATCGAAAAATTTGCAGCCCTTGCTCACAACAATAACGTTCCTCTTATTATCGATAACACCTTTGCAACGCCGGTTATCTGCAGACCTATTGAATATGGTGCGGATATTGTTACCCATTCAACAACAAAATATATGGATGGCCATGCCGTACAAGTAGGCGGAGTCATCGTTGATAGCGGCAATTTCGACTGGACAAACGGAAACTTCCCTGAATTTACCGAACCTGATGAATCTTATCACGGCGTAGTTTATTCTGAGCACTTCGGTAATGGTGCTTATTTAGCTAAAGCCCGTTATCAGTTGATGAGAGATTTAGGGGTTTATCCTTCTGCTCATGCTGCTTTCTTACTTAATCTTGGCCTTGAAACCTTAGCGGTACGTGTAGAAAAGCATTGCAGTAATGCTTTGGAAGTGGCTAAGTTTTTAGAGAAAAGTGATAAAATTGAGTTTGTGAATTACCCTGGGCTTCCTAGCAACAAATATTATGATCTGGCTAAAAAATATACGCCTGGAGGCTGCAGCGGCGTTATTTCATTCTCTATAAAAGGGGGAAGAGAAAATGCAGTTAAATCCATGGACAGCCTAAAACTTGCTGCTATTGTTGTTCACGTAGCTGACCTTAGAACTTCTGTACTTCATCCTGCCAGCTCTACCCACAGGCAGCTAACCGATGAGCAGCTCATTGCCTCCGGTATTACACCCGGACTTATCAGACTTTCTGTAGGTATTGAGAATGTTCTTGATATCATCGAAGACCTAGCTGAGGCACTCACGCAGGTTTAAATTTTTACTCCAGCTATAAGCCTAAGCGCATACATAACTGAGTGGCTGTATCTTTCCATTAAGGAGATACAGCCACTTTTTGCGGCGTTAATTTAAATTCTTCCTGAAATGGGTTAAAGCCCATTTGGTAAACTTCACATCCTCTTTTTAGTCCAACTTCCATAAGTTCCTTCCTGCAGCTGCACTTTTCTCCTATATAAACAGCCTTTAGCCTAAGGCCTAATTCTTCTTCAGTAACATAGCGTCCGCTTTCACTTCTCGGAGGTTTTTGCATTTCATATTTTAGAACCCTGTACTCTTTTTCATACTGCCATACAGTATGTTTGATCATAAATGAGCTCCAAATCACCAGAAAACGTTCTACAGAATCTTTTTCATAATCATGATTTTGTATATCTTTTAAAAAGCAGCTTAAAGTTTCGTTGGCTAGATGACGTTTTGACTGATAGATTACCGGATAAATGTAATGATTATCTATCACCTCATATTGCAGACAATACCCTCTATGATCCTGTGCATAGTGAGCCCACAGCGGCATATCTTCTTTAAGTCCGCTGTCTGCGAAGCTCCCTATAAGCATATTTTCCCCTAAACTCTTTAGGACTTTATAAAGCTTTGTTACATCGGCTTGTTTCCAGCCATATCTGTGGCTTGCATGCTGATCTATATATAGTGATAAGCCTTCAAAAGGGTCATTTAAATATTTAGCACAGCATAACCATATATTCTTTTCTCTGAGTGCCTTGAGTTTTTTTTCTTTATCTTCCTCTGTACATCCGCTATATTTATAAAGCTCTTTAGGGATTAATCCTATTTCGAACCCCATATCAATGAGCGCAGGCTTTAGGTCCTGTTGTTTCATAAAAGCTCCTTTTCTTATCTTTTTGTGCTTATAGATTTCACATCTTTGGATTTGAATTAATCATAATGGTTTATGATGTGAAATCATTATGAGAAACAACTTCACATAGATCCAGGATTTAAGATTATATGTTGTTTCTCTATATTATGTCCAATATGAGCTGATAACTCACTTATACTAAATAAATAACTTGATCTGTTAATCTAAGTTATTTACCTGCTTGATTTTACACTCTATAATAAATTTATACTAAAAGATAATAAAATTTAATGGACGCCAGTTCATGTGATAAATTAAGATAAAGTAAGATAAAGTAATAAGGAGGCGTTTTATGAAAGTAATAGGCATTATAAGCAGCTTTGACAGCAGGGGAAATACCGCCAAATTGGTATTAAAAGCATTGGAGGGGGCAAAAGATGGCGGCGCGGAAACAGAATCGATTTATCTAAATGACCTGCAGCTTAGTTACTGTACTGGCTGTATGTCTTGTTTGAAATTTGGAAAGTGTGTACTCCCCGATGAGTTAGAAAAACTACGACAAAAGCTTTACGAAGCAGATGGGATTATCCTTGGTTCTCCGACTCATGCGCTCTCTCCTAATGCTATTATGAAAAACTTCTTAGATCGAATTGGTCTATTTTCTGTTTACTCTGGAGACTTGGAGGACAAGTATATAGCTGGTATATCTACAGCTGGCCGCATGGGGGCAAAAAGTACTGCTAAGATGCTGACGAGTTTAGGCGGAAGCTTTTTTGGGCGCTGTTACATAAGTGGCGTTCTAGGTCTAGCTATTGGCTGGGATAAAATAGATAATTATCCGCTTGGGTTTAACAAGGCATATGCTCTAGGCAAAAAGGTAATCCATGACATTCAAAGCAAAAACACATATCCTCTCCAAAACATCCCCTCCAGACTGCTCCAAATTCTTGTTTTAAAAAAATTCATGAAAAAAAATATTATTTCACATAAAGACTCAATGATGAAAGCCGTTTACGATTATCATGTATCCAAAGGCTCGATTCATTCTTAGCAGCTAAATGCTGCTTTTTTTATGCCAAAATCTCCCTAAATTTTACTGTATATGTTGAATTATTCTGCAAAATACTATAGAATAGAACATATGTTCGATATTATAGAAGATGGTGATAAAATGGATTTAAATCAAAAACTAGAAATTCTCTCTGCTGCTGCTAAATATGATGTCTCTTGTTCTTCTTCCGGCTCAAAGCGCAGCTCCAAAGCCGGCAGCTTAGGCTCCGTAAGTGCCGCAGGTATTTGTCATAGTTTTACCCCCGATGGCAGATGTATTTCACTGCTTAAGGTTCTTTTAACCAATTACTGCATCTATGATTGCGCTTACTGTGCGAATAGAAAATCCAATGACACACCACGGGCGGCATTTACCGTTGATGAGGTTGTGAACCTAACGATTAACTTCTATAGACGCAATTATATAGAAGGACTTTTTCTAAGCTCTGCAGTTATACAAAATCCTAATTATACAATGGAAATGCTGACTCAGGTTCTCCAAAATCTCCGCACTAAGCAAAACTTTAGCGGCTATATTCATGTCAAAGCTATTCCTGGCGCCAGCCAGGAGCTGATTGACAAAGCTGGCCTTTATGCAGACAGGATGAGTGTTAATATTGAGCTGCCATCTGACCATTCCCTTAAGCTCCTGGCTCCTGAAAAGAAAAAAGAAGATATTTTTAAACCCATGAAGCAAATCAGTACCAATATCACAGCTCATCTGGCTGAGCGCAAAAAATTCAAAAAGGCTCCAATTTATGTCCCCGGCGGCCAAAGCACTCAGCTTATAATAGGTGCAACGCCAGACAGTGATCTTAGCATTCTAAGTTTGTCTCAGAAGCTGTATGATAAATACAGTTTGAAACGAGTATATTATTCAGCCTATGTCCCAGTTAATACAGGGGCTAATTTGCCTGCTATTCAAAATCCCCCCACGCTTCGTGAACACAGGCTTTATCAAGGGGATTGGCTGCTTAGATTTTATGGTTTTCGAGCTGAAGAACTTCTTAATGAAAAAAATCCTGATTTTGATATTAATTTTGATCCTAAGACTAATTGGGCGCTGAATAATCTCCAGCTTTTTCCTATAGAAATCAATACAGCCCCATTCGACATGCTGCTTAGAGTTCCGGGTATCGGTGTAAGAAGTGCTCAAAAAATTCTAAGCTCCAGGCATCTGGCACCCCTTAACTATGAAGACCTAAAAAAACTTGGCGTAGTGCTAAAGAGAGCACAGCACTTTATTACGTGCCGTTCTAAATACCACGGGGCAGTTGGCCTCAATGAAACTAATATTCGAACAGTCCTTAGGCCTAAGCTAGACTTAAATATAGCGGATAACCCTTACCAGCAGCTTAACCTTTTTGATCACATGCGAGATGCCAAAATGCAGCCTGCTGTTATTTTTCCAAAGCATTTTCAGATTCCTCAAAAACTGCTTCTTGCCGAAGATGCTCTAACTTCTTTAACTGGTGAAATATAAAGGAGGACCCTAATGAAAGAATATATCTATGATAACAGCTTTGACGGGCTTTTGACTGCCATATTCTATGCCTATTCTGAAAAAGATGCTGTACGGATTACAAAAGACATGAACGATCTGCCCAATCTCTTCTATGAAAAAGTAACAGTGATAACCGAGCAGGACAAAGCTGAAAGGGTATATACCAGCCTTAATAGTAAGCTTTCTTATGAGACGCTCTCAAATGTTTATTATTTATATCTCTATAATGATCCTGCCGTCGATACGCTTATTTTAAGCTATGTGAAACTATGCTTTAAGTGTTCCAGCACTATTAATCTTGCTAAAAATAATGATATCATAAGAACAGTTGATAAGTATGTCCGAAGAGTCTATGGTGAAGCCCACCGTTTTCATGGCTTTGTACGTTTCAAGGAAGTTGCTCCTTCGGTGTTTTATGCACAAATAGAGCCTGATCATGATATTCTTCCGCTTATTGTCAGCCACTTCAAAGAACGTTTTAGCGACCAGTACTTTATCATTCATGATCTTCGAAGAGAATATGCCATCATCTATGATTTAAAAGAAGCTTATTTCAAAGACTTTTCTATAGAAGAAGGTAAAAAAATTGTCCTCTCTTCTCAGACTGACTGCTTTGAATCTCTCTTTAAAAGCTTTTACCAGGCCGTAACAATTGAAGAAAGAAAAAATGAGCGCCAAAGGCGCTCCTTTATGCCAAAACGTTATTGGAAACATCTGATAGAAGTGAAATAGTTTCAAGATTTTAGCAAATTATATTATAAAATAAACCATGTTAATTTTTCCAATTTATTGTAAAATTATGTATTATAGTTTATACTTATAAAGGTATGGGGACAGATACTTGACAAAAATTGGGGGATTATTAATGAACTTAAACTTATTTGAACTACAACAATCAAATAACACTTTTTTTAGAAATCTTACTTGTTATTTTTTTAACATATTGATTACTTTTGTTATTTCTATTATAATAAGCAAGCTATTTTGGGCAAAACATAACGGGGCAATACACACTTTAATAGAACTTTCTTGCATTATCGTAGCCTTTACATCTTTTATTATTGTATGGAACAGGTATGATCAAAATTCTGTTATAAGCCAGATTGTAGCCTATGGCTTTCTGGCTGTAGCGGCGTTTGACACCCTGCACACTTATTACTATCCTATTCTGGGCTTTTATCCAGAAGGTTACTATGATTTAGCTACAAGGTTTTGGATCTGGGGCAGATTTACTGAAGCCGTTGTACTTTTGCTAGTTACTTTAGAATTAAAAAACTTTAAATTGAGCAAGAGGCTTGGCCTTTGTTCTTGTCTTTTATTTATATTCGGTGTCTATTATCTGGTAATCTATCACTCTTGGTTCTTCCCAGTCTTATTTACGGCCAACGGCTTTACTCCTGCAAAAATCTTTTTAGAACTTATAGTCATTGCAGTTCTATTTGCTGCGCTATGGAATCTCAAGAAAAAATTATATAACAAAGAGACTTTCGATTATCAATATCTTTTTGTATCTATTATCTTGTTTATTACATCTGAACTCTGTTTCATCAGTTATGCCTCATTGTATTCTCTTTTATTTGTCTGGGGGCACATGTTAAAAGCAGCTAGCTACTACTATATTTTTAAAGGCATCATTGAAATAGAAATTAATAGACCTTATCTTCTACTTGAACAGACCACTAAACGTCTGGCTGACATTCTTGATGCTGTTCCTATAGCAATTACTACTTTTGATCAAGACCTTAGATTTTACTTTGCAAATAAAAAGTTCGAAGAAATGGCTGGATGCAAAAAAGAAATGTTGAAAGGACTATCCGGCAGCGAGCTGTTAAATATATTTCCAAAAGCTGAGGCTACTGATGAAAAACCACTGCTCGACACCGTCGCACATGGTGACGAAAATACAAATACTTTTGTCAGGACTTATCAAAACTTAAAAGGCGAAACATTAAAAGCACTTCTTAAAATATGTAAAATAGAAAGTGGAGCCCTGATACTTCTAGAAGATGTTAAACAGCTTCAAGAAATTGATAATTTAAACCTTCAGACAACAGCTATACTCAATTCCATTCCCTGTTCGGTTTTTATTGCTGATACAGGCGGAAACATTACCATGTGTAACAATGCCTTTGGAGAACTGGTAGGCATGGATAAAGAGCTATTACTGGGCATGAACTTACAGGACCTTGATCAAACTGTATATTTCAGCAGAGCTGATTTAGGCAGTAAACTTGTTCAGGGTGAACCAGCCGAAGGAAGCTTCCAAGCTTCTCTCATTACCCCTAGCGGAACGACCAAGGAAATTATGATCAATCTTTCACATGTTCGTAATATCGATAATGAAATCATTGGGGTACTTTCTATCTCACAGGATATCACCGAAGAAAAGGCTAATCAGCAAAAGCTCATTAATCAAGAAAAGCTGGCCCTCCTCGGGCAGATGGGGGCTTCTATCGTACATGAAACCCGTAATTTCTTGACGACAATCATGGGCTGCAGCCAGCTGATTGATCAAACTTCACAAGATGGCAAAGTCAAACAATATGCTAAGAAAATATACGCTGATATCCTTGAAGTAAACAGGATTATCAGTGATTTTCTGACCCTGTCTAAGCCTCGGGAAATGCTGTTAGATGAAGTGGCTATCAATGATTTAGTTGCCTCCATGCAAAGCACCCTTGTAACTTCCTCACTTATGAAAGGCGTTACTCTTAACTTATTTCTTGAAGATATTGAAAGATACATTGAATGTGATGAATCTATGATCAGACAGGTTGTTTTAAACATGTGCAAAAATGCTGTAGAAGCAATGGCCAAAACACCTGACCCCAAGTTAACCATTCGAACTGAACTTAACGAAGAAGCCAATGAGGTGATACTTAGCATTTCTGATAACGGGAAAGGCATATCTAAGGAGAACTTATCAAAGATAGGCACTGCCTTCTTTACAACTAAGTCAAGTGGTACAGGCCTTGGACTAAATGTATGTTTTCAAATCATTCAAGATCATAAAGGCAGAATTGAAATTGTCAGCGAGCTTGGAAAAGGCACGACTTTTACTATTACTTTGCCCTGCATAGGTGATGATGACTTAGAGGAAGATTTAGATGAACCTGTAGCAGAAATTATTTAATGTAACTCTTATCACACGCTTTCAGATAAAAAATTATGCGTAAATGTAGTGCCGCTGAGCTTATAAAGTTTGCTGCTTAATATGAACAGCAAAAAAAGAAGAGTATTTTGATGAAGCAGATAGCCTACTTCATCAAAATACTCTTTTACCGAGCTGTCTATAAAATATTGACTTCTCCTATTGCATTTCTTAGTATCCCCAATGCACACTGATTCATTTCTTCTCCGGCTAGCGACATACATAAATCTGAAAGTACCTTTGGCTTAACACCCATATCAAAAAGCTGAAGAGCAGTTGCCATAACTCCCGTATCTGTACCGATCCCTGCCAAATATACTTCCTTAACTTCATTTTTTTCAAGCAGCTTTGCAACATCTGGGGTAATACTCGAATAGGTTGATTTCATCAGCACAATATCTGCTGCATCATTTAATTTAGTATTAAGCTTAGTTTCCTGACTGAGCATAGTCATCGCACTAAATCCTAACTCTGACTGAAAAAGTGACGCACTTTTATTAATAAACCGTGTGGCTACAATCAAATCATATTCAAAGTGTTTAATATGTTTCTCAATCTTAGCAGGAATATGCTTTGTGAAATCATTTATGAATCCTTGCTGGACATCAACTATTAGTAAAATCTTCATCGACTGTTCTCCTTATATACTACATTTAAAGACTTATCTTTATCATATCATAAGGCACACAGCTTTTATACGTTTTATTTAGTATTCAAAATATTCCAAAATCACCTTACTGCTTTTCAATTGCAGCCATACTCCCCCATACTGAAGTGCCGTCTTCTGACATGGCTGTAAAAGTCATAACGTAAGCCTTTGCATCATCATCCCACGCACGGATAAAGAACCCCTCATAGACTTTACCATCTATTGTAAGCTGTACTTGATTGTCTTTAATCTTACGCCATTTGCCTTCTGCCGCGCCTGTAATCTTGCCTTTACTATCTAAAATGATATCCTGAGACTCTTTAATATCAGGATCAATATCCCTGCCATGGTTAATAAGCTTATAGGTGCCTGTTATTTCTTTTTTAGTGTATTTACTTAATTTTTCCCCAGCATAACGATGAGGAACTACAACAGGCCAGCCGTCTTTATTAAAAAACATCTGATGCGTACGTACTTCAAAAGCTCCGCCTCTTCCATCAAAACGGGTATGGAAAAAGATATAATACTCATTTTTTTCGGCATCATAGTAAGCAGAATTATGCCCTGGCGAACGGTATCCCGTGCTCTTTCTTTCAGGTTCCCCGTCACTTTGTATAAATTCGTAACTTCCCATCAACTTGGCCCCATAGGCTTCTATCGTCCGATCATCAAAAAATGATCCTTCTTTCCCCTTACACGCTATCATGTCCTGCCCTTCTGCGTCGTAATAAGGTCCATCTGGTGTTTTTGACCTTATGACTCTTATGTTATACCCATCATGAGATCCGAGTCCCCCAAAGGATAAAAACATATAGTAATAATCTGTTTCTTTATTATAGAGTATATACGCTCCTTCTATCCTGCTGTGGTTTCCGCCCAGCAACTTTTTCCCGTACCCTTGCCCTTCATAGGGAAATCCTGTTTCAGGATTCATTTCTAAAATAAAGATGCCTCCTGAGTAAGATCCATAGACCATCCACAGCTTCCCATCCTTATCGAAAAAGGTATGTGGATCTACAGCATTGGGATGAATTGTTGCATCATAAGGCGTTCCATCATCACTTGGTTCATCTTCCATGCCTGATCTTAAAATAACGCCCAAATCTTTATAAGGACCTTCTATATCATCAGATACCGCAAGGCCTAGATAAGACCTGGGTGAATCTCCTTTGCAGGTACAATAATACATATAAAACCTGCCATCACTAAGCTTAATAACATCTCCTGCCCAAAAGGTCGTCGTCTTGCTCCATTTTAGAGACTCTCCAAGTTCTTTGCTTGCATCCGGAACCAGCTTATTTCCTCTTTGAGGCGCAGTGGAAATCTGTTCCCACTGCATCAAGTCTTTTGTTTTCGCCGACTGCAGATGTGAGCCAAATACATAATATGTATCATCTACCTTAATGACTGAAGGATCATGAACCGTAACATCAGCAAATATCGGAGGCCCCTGCATATCCACACTCACCGCCCTGTGATTCCCTTCACATCCTGATAGGACCAAGGTGCCTACAACCAGCATCATGCCCATTATTTTTATTTTCATCTTCATCATAAAAACTCCTTTAAAATCAACCTAGATTTTTTTGCTTTTACCATACCTTAAAACGTAGTATAACAAAGGACTGAGCTGGCATATCGTACGCAAATTGGTCAGTTATGTTTTCTAAGTTAAAAGTTTTTTCTGCAACCTTATCTGGTTCTTCCAATGTATTTTTATCCATCTTATTTTCTGAGGTCAGATATACACCCTTCGCCTCTTGCCAAGTACCTTGTACATTTTTCAGTTCTATACTGACTGTATGCGCCTTTTCATCTACATTAACCAGTTTAATAATCATCTCTTCTGTATTCGCATCATAGCTTGCTACACTATAGATTGGAAGCCTCTTATACTTAGGAAGCTTCGTGTTAGCGACAACATCTGTTTTTAAGGTGTAGGTTCCCATGTTGTTTCCAAACATCTTTTGGACATAATAGCTCACAGAACCATAGGCTTTGTTGTTATCAAACCATATAAGGTCTGGCTGCCATTGAATATTCGTTGTTTTTGCAAACAAAGGGGCATAAGCTGTCATAGCCACGATATCCGAGTTTCTTTCAAGTCCTGTCATAAAAGCTGCTTCACAAAGTGCTGCATAGAGATTATTTTCGCCTTGCTTCGAAGGCCCTCCGTTGGTATGGCAGGCATATTCACCGGCAAATATTTTGCTGCTTTTCCCATCCTCATATCTAGGATAGCTGTCGTACCTTGAGTTGTTATCTAAAAACCAATCAGGGGACATATAATAGTGTTCATCTATAAGTTCTGCATAAACTTTTCCTTGGTCTATATATTCCTTCGTTTTATCTGTAATAATATCCCATGCAATTTCAAATTCTTTGCCGCTTGGGAAAGGTCCACTGGTTGTAATCAACTGAATATCGGGATACTTTTCTTTGATACTGTTTCTAAAAATCTCATAAGTTTCAAAGTATTTATCCTGTCCTTTAACTTCATAATCTATCCACTGTTCGTTGCCTATACCCAGATACACAAGGTTAAAAGGGTCCTTATGTCCAGCCTCAATTCTTTTTGCTCCCCACATCGTAGTTTCATCACCATTGGCGTATTCGATCAGATCTAATGCATCCTTAATAAAAGGTTCAATATCCTCTGCTACCTCACGCCCTTGGAACTGACAGCTCATACCGCAGTTAATAATCGGCAGCGGCGCTGCTCCTATGTCTTCGGCAAGGAGAAAGTATTCATAAAAACCAAGACCATAGGTCTGATTATAAGGGGCTTCCTGCCATTCTTCCCATCT
>CALJNR010000033.1 GCA_937981575.1 uncultured Clostridia bacterium
CCCACGTGTTCTTTGGAATAAAATAAGACTAAGTTAAATACATATTATAGGAATGCATTTTAGAGTATAGTAAAAATAACTTAACTGTTATGTGAAAGCAACTTATGACAAATAATAGATTATAAGGTTGAAAGAAAAGCATTTTCAACTTTTCATTTGTGGCAGTATCCGGGGCAAAGCTTGTGATACTGCAATGGGGGTAAAAATGAAAAAATCCTGGATTATTTGTTTAAGTATTGTTTTAACTCTGGCAGTAGGAGTAATAGGGGGCGGCAAGCTGTTTTTTGATTGGATGAGGGTTGAAGTCATTAAATTACAAACTTTAGAAGCTGAATATTCTTGGGTAAATCAAAAACCGCTTAAAGTAGAGCTTGCAAGAAAAGGAGACTTTCAAGAAGTAATAGAAGCTCTCGGGATAAGATTGGGGGTACCTTGGGAGAATATGAAATTAATTAAAGAAGATAATAATTTATGTACATTTCAATCAGAAGATTTTCGAATAAGTATATCAAAAGAGAGTGAGTTACTTATTCAAGATTTTATAAAAAGTACATTTGATTATAAAAAGTCACTGAAATTTTATAGCTATTTAACTGGAAATTATGGGAAAAGAGTTATATGCTCTCAATATGAATTTGATAAAGTTGCACTTAATACTATACAACATGATTTAGAAAAGGTTCATTCTAATAAGAAAATGGATATGTTTTATATACTACTTGTTATCAAATGCCAACTTACTCCCCTATCAGCACAAACAGGAATATATCATTTTGAAAATGATTCAATAAGAGGATTTCAATTTGGTACTGGAAATACAATTGTGCTTTGGGTTTATAATAATAGAGGAGAAAAATATCAGATTGATATTTCAAGAAAAATTCATCCTAATATAAAGATTACTAAAAGTGTATTAGAGGAAGTTAATAGCGTATTACCTACAATTAAATTTGTATATGGTGAAAGTGAATAACATTTAAAGAACTCGACTATTTACAAATAATAAGGATAAAGAGAAGAATAGTTATGCAAAAGGTAATACAATGTACCTATAGGAGGAAACTATGTTTCACAGTAGCCGATTAACATATAGAAAACTTAATAACACAGACTTTGACTTTTTTTATAATCTTTTTTCAGATCAAAATGTTATGAAATATGCCTATTTAGAGGCGTTTAGTTCAAAAGAAGAAGCAAAAGATGCATTCGAAAAAAAATTAGTGATGCAAGAAGATGATAATGAAGGAACTCAATATGTTGCTGCACTAAAAAACGATCATACTATTATTGGCATTGTAGACTATGAAGTATTGTTGAAAAATCATTTGGGTGGAATATATGAAATAGGTTATTTTATTCAAACCGACTACTGGGGAAAGGGTTATGCAACAGAGATGGGTAAGGCACTCATAGATTTTCTGTTTAATAATGATAATGTACATAAGATAGTTGCTAGTTGTCATAAAGAAAATCTGACATCAGAGACCATTATGAAAAAGTTAGGTATGCGTCAGGAAGGTGTTTTTAGACTGGCAAGATATAAAAATGGCAGTTGGATTGATGAGATAAGGTATAGCCTTTTAAGACAAGAATGGAGTGAGTAGTATGAAAATAACAATGTATCAAGTAGATGCATTTACAGGAGAGCTATTTAAAGGAAATCCAGCAGCAGTTTGTATCCTTGACTATTGGCTTGAGGATACACTTATGCAAAACATTGCAATGGAAAACAATCTGTCTGAGACAGCGTTTTGTGTAGCAAATGATGAACTATGTGAGCTGCGTTGGTTTACGCCAGAGGGAGAGATAGACTTATGTGGACATGCAACGCTGGCTACAGCATTTGTAATATTTGAGTATATTGGATATAGTGGTAAAAAGATAGCGTTTCAAACAAAAAGCGGTATTTTAGAAGTAATTAAAGAAGAATCTTCTCTTACCATGATATTTCCAGCAAGAGAAGGTGTACAAACTGAAATAACAAATCAGTTAAAAGAAGGTCTTGGGAAAAAGCCAAAAGAACTCTATAAATCAAGAGATTTGATGGCTGTTTATGAAACAGAAGATGAAGTGAGAAATCTAAAACCTAATATGGAGATATTAAAACAATTAGATGCCTTTGGTATTATAGTAACAGCAAAGGGAAAAACATCTGATTTTGTTTCAAGATATTTTGCCCCTGGATGCGGCGTACCAGAAGATCCAGTGACAGGATCTGCTCATTGTACATTAGTGCCCTATTGGTCAAAAGTTCTAGGGAAAAAGGTTCTTACTGCAAACCAAGTATCTAGAAGAGGTGGACTTCTAGAATGTGAAGATATGGGGGAAAAGATTAAAATTTCAGGCACTGCTGTATTATTTTTAAAAGGAGAGATTTATCTCTAATCTAAAAAGATAGAAAAAAGTTTTTTAAAAATCTTCAGTAATAACCTTTTTAATCGTATTTACATCATGATCTTTGCTTAAAGGATATACGGAAGGGCCTTCTAGTATAGTGCCATCATATGAAAATCTTGAGCCATGACAAGGACAATCCCAAGACTTTTCTGCATTATTCCAAGTAAGTTCACATCCCATATGTGGACAGGTTGTATTTACAAGGTGTAATGTGCCTTCGTCATCTCTATAAGCGCCTGTTCTTTCGCCATCTACTTTAATAACTTTTGCTTCTCCGATCTCAATATGAATATCTGTTGGTAAGAGAGAAAGCTTACCTTTTGTTATTTCAGCAGCGACATTAAGGTTTTGCACGATAAGGTTTTTTGCAGAAGCAGACAACGTATCTCTAGAAGGATTGTAAACATCTTGCCAAGGACTGTTTCCATCAATGATCAAGCTGCGTAGTAACATAGCAGAAGCCATGCTGTTAGTCATTCCCCATTTTTGAAAACCAGTTACAATATACATATTTGGTGTTTTAGCTGTAAAGTGTCCTACATAGGGAATACTATCTAATGTCATACAATCTTGAGTGGACCACCTGTAGGGGATATCTTCTATAGTAAAGGTCTCATCTGCAAATTTTTTAAGTGCTTCGTAATGTTTATTCTCGTTGCTGCTTTGACCACATTTATGATTTTCTCCGCCGACAAAAATCAGTTCACCCGTTGCTGATAGTTGACTACGTAAAGATCTGGTAGGATTTTCAGCATTAATATACATGCCGCCTGGATATTTTTCTTTTGCTTTAATGGCAACAATATAAGAACGCTGCTGATAGATCCTTGCAAAATAAAATGAAGGTTTATTATAAAAAGGATAATGAGAAGCAATAATAACTTTTTGAGCGCTTATTTTATAACCATTATGAGTTGTCAAAACATAATGGCCGTTTTCTTCAATGTCAACAATTCTTGTTTGCTCAAATATAAGAGTACCTTTCTCGGTAAGCTCTTTTACAAGAGAAGATAAAAATTTAATAGGGTGAAATTGTGCTTGGTTATCAAATCGTAAAGCAGCTTTAACTTTAAAGGGTAAAGGCGTTTCTTCAAGATATGTTGCCTTAATACCAAATGAAGATGCTGTTTTGGTTTCATCATAAATTTTGCTCATATACTTATCTTCTAATGTGTA
>CALJNR010000034.1 GCA_937981575.1 uncultured Clostridia bacterium
TTTTAGCTTTGCTTTTTATAAAGCTATATAACTTTTTATGATAAGGATGTACCATTTCTTTGTATAAATCTACTGAACAAAGCAGGCTGTTTTGAGTTGCAAGGTCATCAGCTTCTGATATGATAAGTACATTGTCCCCTACTGTTTCTAAAGCTTTTTCCCAATACATCATTTTTAATTCTGTAATCTTATTCATGAGTGCATGCGCATAGTCAGGTTCTGCGAGCATATCACAGAAAAATTTCTCAAAGCCACTCATCCATAGTGCGGTCTCCCATATACCTGCATATTGTCTTCCTAGTATATATGCTTTTTTGTCTTCATAAACATATTGGTCAGCTCTTTGCTTAAGTGTTGTAAATCTGCCAGGATCTACCGGATTTGGCCATGGATAGTTTTCCATATCAGTGATTGTATCTATCGTTTCAAGTGGTCTTTTAATCATATCGAAATAATGACCGTTTTTAACAGGCATTTTCCAGCCAATTCCCCATTCATCATTCATCTCATAATACTCACCACGTTCTTCCACATCTTTAGCTAAGCCTTTTTCTAAAGGAGGTGTTGGGTCGACGCATCTTACGTCTACACCTAATTTTTCTATCACATCTTCATCAACTCTTGCAAGCTGCTGCATGACATCACAAAGTTCAATTTCTTTTTTGGGTAATCCAAGATAGTCTCTTAGATGGATATAACTATGTTTATTAATACCTGTTAACACACTTGCACCAAGATCAAAAGGTATTTTATCTGATTCTTTATGTTCAAGGGCCATCTTTACTCTTTCATAGCTTGTGTATTTCATGATTTACATGCCTCCTTAGCTAATCTTTCATTTTTTTCTTTTCTCATTTTACCTGCTCTATCTATAAGTACTGCGATAAGTAATGTTGCTCCAATAACAAAAGTTTGCCAGTAGACATCTACACCTAAGAGCGTTAAAGCATTTGTTATAAGTGCCATAAGTAATGATCCTAGGAAAGCACCTATAACTGTGCCTTCTCCGCCTTGCAAGCTTGCGCCTCCTATAATAACTGCTGTTATAACACGAAGTTCAAGTCCTGTTCCTGCTGTAACAGCAGCCGCTCCAAGCCTAGAAGTCATAACTATTCCTGCAAAGCCTGCTAAGGCGCCTACTATCACATAATTTAATATTTTAATCTTATCTACATCTATTCCCGATAATCTAGCAGCTTTTTCATTGCCTCCTATGTAATAGTTTTGCCTGAAAAACCTCGATTTTCTAAGCAAAATATCACCTATAACAACAAGAATCAGTGCATACCAAATAGGAAGCTGAATCCCCAGTATTTTATATTGTCCAATAGCATTAAACGTTTCTCCTAAACCTGAAATATTTTGTCCTTTCGATACAATTAATGTGAGTCCTCTAAATAAGCTTAAACTAGCAAGGGTTGTTACAAACGGATTAATACCTATTTTAGCTATAATAAATCCATTAAATAGACCTACTAGTGCACCTATACTTATCCCTATGAGTACACCTAGAACAACCGGTAGCCCTCTTGTGATAAGAAGTGCTGTCATCGCTCCAGTAAATGCAACCACTGACCCTACTGACATATCGAAGCCACCAGCAACCATAAGATTAGTCATTCCTACTGCAATTAATACTTCTATAGATAATCCCAAAAGAAGTGCCAACATATTCCCTGTTCCTAGGAAATAGGGTGATGCAAAACTCATCATAATAAATACACTCAAAACAATCGCAAAGATCATAAACTCTCTTTGTTTGGTCATTCTTTTTATAACATTCATTTTTATGCTCCCTTCTTACTTTTGCCTATGCCTGCTGCTAGGGCAATAACTTTTTCTTCATTGGCTTCTTTTCTTTCAAGTTCACCAACGATTTGTCCTTCTTTCATAACAATTACACGGTCTGTAATACCAAGTACTTCTGGCAGGTCAGAAGATATAACCATAATGCCAACACCCTGGGCTGCAAGATTTCTTAAGATAGTATAAATATCACTTTTTGCACCTACGTCTACCCCTCTTGTAGGCTCATCTACAATAAGAAGTTTTGGACAAATACCTACCCATTTTGCGACTAAAACCTTTTGCTGGTTACCTCCAGATAAATTTTTAATAAATTGATGAACACTCGGTGTTGCTACACCAAATTCTTTGACAACGCTGTGTGCATTTTCTTCAATAAGGTCTTCTTGTAAAAACCCTTTCTCCGAAAACTTCAGCAAGCGATTAGCCGGTAAGTTGTTTTTTATACAAAATTCTAAGTACAGTCCCTGCGTCTTTCTGTCTTCACTTAAATAACCAATACCTTTTTCAATGGCCTGTTTACATGTTTTTATATTTATCTCCTTGCCCTCTAAGCACAATTTACCTGTATCTATAGGCTCTGCTCCAAAGATAGCCCTGCCGACTTCTGTTCTTCCGGCTCCCACAAGACCTGCAAATCCTACTATTTCTCCGGTTCTTATATTAAAATTGATATTTTTAAAAGCTCCTTTTCTGCCGATGTTTTTAGCTTCAAAGAGTACTTCTCCTATTTTTGCATCTTCTGATCTACGCCCATAGATATTTTCTATTTTTCGGCCTACCATTTTAGTTACTAGAAATTCTTCATCAATGTCTTTTACTCTTGCATCTGCTACATATTGTCCGTCTCTCAGCACTGTCACCGTGTCTGCTATTTCAAATATTTCATGTAAATGATGCGAAATATAGATACAAGCAATGCCTTTAGATTTAAGTACTCTGATATTTGTAAAGAGCTGTTTAACCTCTGCCTCCGTTAAAGATGATGTTGGTTCATCAAGAATGAGTACTTTAGGGTTAAATGACATCGCCTTAAGGATCTCTACAACTTGCTGATTAGCTATTGATAATTCCTTTACAAGCATAGATGGATCAATATGATCTGCATTAAATAAGGCTAACATCTCCCTTGTATTTTTATACAAC
>CALJNR010000035.1 GCA_937981575.1 uncultured Clostridia bacterium
TGTGATAAAAGTCTTTTGTGTATAGAATTACCAATGGTATAATAGGATTTTAAAATGTTTAGTAGAAATTTATTGTATAATGTGAAAAAAACTTCTGATAAACTATAAATATAAACAACCGATGTAAATTTACCAGCAAATAAACTGTGCATATTATCTATAATTTGTATTGGTTGAGAGTGTGCTAACATGTATTAATATAGGGGGTATAAAATGAAAGGTTATAAGAAATTATTAGCAGGACTAATAGGTATAGTAATGACACTGACAGGGACACTTGGATGTGCAGGGACTGTGTCAAATGCTGAGACTGGAACGGGCTCAAACACTTCAAAAAGCCAAGATACTAAAGGGGGAGAGAAAGCAACAATTACTTATGCGATTTGGGACAAAAATCAAGAGCCAGGCATGCAGGCGATTATTGATGCCTTTATGGAAAAAAATCCAGATATCATTGTGAAGCTGGAGGTTACCCCTTGGGATCAGTATTGGACCAAACTGGAAGCAGCGGCTACAGGTGGGGCGATGCCGGACGTATTGTGGATGCACGTTAATAACTTCTTGAAGTATCAGGGCAGTGGGATGCTGATGGATATTACCGATCAGCTGAAGGGCAGCCAGGAAGTGGATTTAGCTAATTATCCAGATGGACTTGTTAACCTTTATGTGCAAGACGGAAAAAATTATGCTATTCCTAAAGATTATGACACAATTGGTCTATGGTACAATAAAACTTTATTTGATGAAGCCGGAGTAGCATACCCAGATGAGACATGGGACTGGAATAAGCTCCTTGAAGCAGCTAAAAGGCTAACCAATACTGAAAAAGGAATCTATGGATTTTCAGCTCCTTCTGACAGACAGCAGGGGTATTGGAACTGGATCTACCAAAACGGAGGATATGTATTATCAGATGATAAAACAAAGTCAGGATTCGATCAAAAGGCGACGCAGGAAGCACTGCAGTGGTGGGTTGATCTAAGCCAGAAACATAAAGTTTCCCCAACGGTACAGCAGTTTGCAGATACTTCTTTTGATGAATACTTTACATCTGGAAAATCAGCAATGGGGCTATTTGGTTCATGGATGGTCAGCAGTTTTAAAGCGAATGAATATGTAAAAGAAAACTGCGATGTAGCGGTTATTCCAAAAGGAATCAAACAGGCAACTATTTACAATGGACTGGGTAATGTTGCATCTGCCAAAACAAAGTACCCGGAAGCAGCTTCGAAGTTCCTGGAGTTTATGGGAACAAAAGAAGCACACCTCTTGCAGGCAGAATATGGAGCGGCTATCCCAGCGTATAATGGCTGCGCTGAACCTTGGATAGAAAGCTGCAGTGAATTTAATGTTAAGGCTTATCCGGCTATGCTTGATTACGGTGTTGTCTTCATGAACTCTCAAACAGCTCCAAAATGGGCTGAAGCCGAGGATTTGATGATGACAAAGATTTTCTCAGGGCAGATTTCAGTTGAGGAAGGCTGCAATGAGCTGGCTAAAGAAGTCAATGGCATTTTAGCAACCGAGACAAAAAAATAGAGTTGCAAGGTTCGCCACTTTTGAAAAGTAGTAGGAAGAGGCGGACCTTTTATTTCAATTATAAGGAGGAGCAACATTGAAAGCAAGCACACCAAAATATGAAACCAATATAACTATGACAAAACATAACGGCTTTCTTAATAGAAAATATCAGGACTATGCTTGGGCGTATTTAATGATAGCCCCTACGATTATAGGACTTCTTATCCTTAATATTTGGCCAATTTTTGAGACAGTTAAGCTGAGTCTGCACGGCAATGGAAACTTTGGAGCAATAGGAGAATTTATCGGATTTGAAAACTATAAGACGCTGCTTGGGGATAAAGATCTTTGGAGTGCGGCCATAAACACCTTTAAATACGCAGTTATATCCGTTCCACTTAGTATTTTTATTTCACTGTTTATTGCTGTTTTACTCAATTCAAATATAAAAGGAAAGTCCATTTACAGAACAATTTATTTTTTGCCTATCATCTCAGCACCAGCGGCAATCGCTATGGTGTGGAGATGGCTGTATAATGGAGATTATGGACTTATTAACTATTTGCTGTCACTTGTAGGGATAAAGGGACCACAGTGGACATCAGACCCTAAAACTGCACTGTGGTGCGTTATTATCATCGGAATCTATACCACATTGGGTTATAATATGGTACTGCTGCTTGCAGGGCTTCAAGACATCCCGAGCTCTTTGTATGAAGCAGCAGATATTGATGGGGCAGGGTCTGTTGGTAAGTTTTTTGCTGTAACGCTTCCGCTTATCTCACCGACGATGTTTTTTGTAGTTATAACAAGCATCATAGCAGGACTTCAAGTTTTCGACTATATCTTTATGATTTGGGATACGAAAAAAATAGGCATACAATATACGCAGTCGATTGTACTCTTGTTCTACAAAAATTCATTTATTCTCAATAATAAAAGTTATGGGTCTGCAATAGCCATCTTCTTATTAGTTATTATCTTACTTATCACTTTTGTTCAGCTTAGGCTGCAGAAAAAGTGGGTTCACTATCAATAAAAGGGAGGGTAGACGATGGAAAAAAAATCACATGTTAATAAGCTTATCATTCATACTATCCTCATTATAGGAGCGGTAGGTATGCTGCTTCCTTTTATGTGGATGCTCAGTACATCTCTTAAAAGCTTTACAGAAGCGACTCAGATCCCGCCGACAATTATTCCTAAGAAGTTTGTCTGGAAAAACTATTCGGATGTGGTGAAGTTGTTGCCTTTTGGTAAATTTTATATGAATACTTTTTTGATGATTGGCTTTAGGGTAATTGGGTCTGTGTTTTTCAGTGCCATGGCTGGCTATGCTTTTGCAAAAATTAAGTTTCCGGGAAAGAATATTTTATTTGCTTTAGTACTTTTGCAGCTGATGGTTCCTGGACAGATTTTCATTATTCCGCAGTATGCCTTGGTTGCGAAACTAGGTTGGCTGAATACAGTAAAGGCACTGGTTGTACCCGGGATTGTCAGTGCTTTTGGAACGTTTCTGCTTAGGCAGTTCTTTATGACGCTGCCGGAAGAACTAGAGGAAGCTGCTATTATAGATGGCTGCAACAGGTGGCAGGTCTTCTGGAAGATTATGATTCCGCTGACAAAGTCGGGAATGGTAGCCTTAGGTATTTTCACAGCACTTTTTGCTTGGAAAGATCTGATGTGGCCGCTTATTGTTAATATGTCAGTAGACAAGATGACATTATCAGCCGGGCTTGCCTCGCTTCAGGGGCAGTACTCAACAAATTATCATCAGCTGATGGCAGGATCGATCATTGCCATATGGCCTATGGTGCTTATTTTCTTCATTTTCCAAAAGCAATTCATTGAAGGGATTGCTACCACTGGATCTAAGGGATAAAAGGAATACTTTGAAGCAAGGGGAGGTTGATATAATCTCCCTCGTTGCTATGTTATAATAAGAAGGTAGAGAAGATCGGTTAATAAATATAGATTCTTGAAGAGAGGAGAGAATATATGTTTAGGTTATTAGTAGTAGATGATTTTGAAGTGGATCGAAAGAATATTATTGATACGATCAAGGGTATGAGTGATATTGATATACATATAGCCGGAGAATGTGAAAATGGAAGGGAAGCTTTGGAATTTATCAGAGAAAACAGTATAGATATTATTCTGACAGACATTGATATGCCTTTTATGAATGGACTAGAGCTGGCTAAGTGTGTTAATGTAGAGTTTCCATCAGTGAAGGTTATTTTTTGTTCTTTGTATGATGAGTTTGAATATGCTAGAAAGGCCCTTTACTTAAATACTTATGGCTATATTTTAAAGCCTATTGACAGGATTGAACTTTTAGAGTGTCTAAAGAGTGTTATGGGAGATATTACGAGTGAAGTTGGCTTTAGAAAAGAGTATGAGGAGCTTAAGCAGGTTTTGGAAGAAAATAAACCTCAGCTCTTAGATCATTTAATAAAAGACATTTTATATGGAACGATAAAAGATGAAGAGGAAATCAGTTATAAGGCAGAGTATCTGGGGGTAGATACAGCGAAACCTTTTTACGCTCTTTTATATTTGAATATCGATGATTATCAAAGAATTATGCAAAATAAAGGGATAGAACACAGACAACTTTTTACAATAAAAGTGTATGAAAAGTTTAAGCAGATTACATTATGTTTTGAATGCCCTTTGGTAACCAAGCTGGATGATTCACATTTTGCATGTATTATAAATGGGGTGCTTTATGAGGAGCTGTATAAAGCATGTACAATTATTGCAAAAGAAGTGATAGAAGCTTTTAAGACATCTGACACCAGTATCACTCTGGCTATAAGCGATATTTGCAAAGGAGTGAAAGATGTTAAAAACCTTCTCGAACAGTGTGAATATATTATGCGCTATAAATTTTCGCTAGGCAGCGGAAAAGTTTTAACCAGTGAAGATATTCCGGCTGAGACTTACAGCAGAAGTATAGATATGAATACCATGCAGAAGGATATAAGGTTTTTGCTGAATTCAGGAAGTGAAGAGGATATACGAAGCTATGTCAGGGAGCTGCTGCAAGATGACACAGATGCTCTGGGTCAAGAGTGTATAAGGCAGATTGGTTTTTCGGTCATGGTTTCTATTATACTTGTTCTTAGTGAAAATAATGAGAAAATAAATCAAGCTTTTTATAGCACTGATTCAGTATGGGAAAAGCTTTTGGAATTTGAAACTATTGCAGATATAGGGCGTTGGATAGAGGAGATGCTCATCGCTTCAAGTGAGCAGTTGGCAAAAAAAACAAGTAAAAAATACGATTGTATAGTTGCTCAGTCTAAAGTGTTTATTAATGAAAATTATATGAAAAATATAGGTATAGAAAGCATTGCAGAGCAGGTTAATTATAGCCCAAACTATTTAAGCTATGTGTTTAAAAAGGTGTCGGGAGAAACTATCGCTGATTATATTACTAAGCTTAAAATTGAGCGAGCTAAGGAGATGCTATTAGATATCAGCAATAAAATTTATGTCATCGCAGAGGCTTTAGGTTTTAGTAATACAGCTTATTTTTGCAGTGTTTTTAAAAAAGCTACTTCTATGACCCCTAACGAATACAGGGAAAGAAACATAGGCCGATAGCTGTTTGTCTAAAGGGCTTGGAGCGCTTAAGTTGAAGTCAAGCACAAATAAGAACAAAACAATAAACTCCTATGAAATTTTAATACAATGAATAGAAATTAATTGTAAAATATAAAGAAATAAAAATTTATATAATCGAACAAAAGGATAACAACAAAGGGGTGAGGTCATAATGTATAAGCTTTTAAAGGGCAGAACCAATATTTTTTTCAAACTTATTCTCTATTTTTTATCCGTAGAATTGGTTGTCCTTTTGCTGATCAATGTTACTTCTACAACGATTACTAATAATGAAGTGAAGGCGCAGTTTATTCTTACACAAAATCATATCTTATCTCAAAACAGAGAATATATTGATTCGATTATTCAAGTAACTAATAATTATGTTAATCAGCTCACTAGTGATAAATATTTCTATGATTATCTTTTAAACAATATTGATGACTATCCAACTTATTATCACAGTGTACAGCAGGCGAGAAAGAGGCTGGATACGATTCTGTTATCCAATGAGATGATAGAGGGGATACGCATTGTTGTGCCGGAAGGAGTGAGTTTGAGTTCACCGGCTATAAGTAAGAATAACCTTTATAGTATTCCAAGTAAGATTGTAGAAAATATTAAAAAGCAGCCATTTTATAAGCTGGCAGAAGCAAATAATGATATGCACATTTTTTTGCCGCCAGGGAAGGATATTACAAATCCTTCAAGTGATGAACTGGTTATAAGCAACGTGAAGTCCTTGAAGTTTATTTTTACTGAAAATAAAATAGCTGTGGTGATCATTAATATTAAACCGGCAGTTATTCAAAATATACTAATGAAAGCACAAGGAGAGAAACAAGGGTATATGTTTATCGTAGATGAAGCAGGCTATATTATAGCGCATCCGGATCAGGATAAACTTGGGCAAAACTTCAAAGAAAAGGCTTACATACAGGATATTCTAAAAGATGACTCTGGACAGCTTGTCTATAGAGATGATGAAAATAAAGAAAAAATGTTTGCAACTTATACCTCTTCCAATTTAACAGGGTGGAAGTATGTTACTGTGGTACCGGAAAGGGAATTGACAAGTACGGCGGCTAAAATAAGAAAGAATCTGCTCATGATCAGTATCTTTTGCTTTGGCATAACGATAGTAGCAGCATTTGTTATTTCGCTTTCGATTTCGAGGCCGATACGTCAGATGATGGAAGCCATGAAAAAAATTGAAGAGGGAGACCTTAATGTTAAGGTAGAGTTTGAATCCAGAGATGAATTTGGCATCCTAAGTAAAAGCTTTAATCATATGGTTAAGAAAATTAACAGTTTTATTGAAGAGGAGTACAAGTATAAAATTATTATTAATAAGATAAAGGTTGAACTGCTTCAAATGCAAATTAATCCTCATCTTTTGTATAATACATTGGCGATGGTGGCGGATACTGCAAAAAAAGAAAATAAAACTGAAATCTCCGAGGTTGCAGAGAATCTATCTGCTCTTTATAAGGGGATTTTAAGCAAAGGGAAAACCATATCAAAATTCAGGCAAGAAGTAGAAATGATCAAGGTTTATCTAGAGCTTATAAGGCGGGTTTATAAAATAGATATAGATATTATTTTAGATATAGATGAACAGGTACTGGACTTTTATACAATCAAACTTCTTTTGCAGCCTATAGTTGAAAATGCAGTAGTTCATGGGATTAAGCCTAAAAAGTGTGGTACCATCATGGTCAGCATCACAAAAGAAGAAGATAGTATAAGAGTTTTAGTGTCTGACGATGGTGTTGGGATGGCAGAACATGAAATAAATGACCTCAATAATGTTAGTATTCATAAAGATAGTGATAAAGGATATGCTGTAGGGAATATTATAAAGAGGATAAAGCTGTTTTTTGGTGAAGAATATGGACTTTGTATAGACAGCCGTTTAGGGGAAGGGACTAATGTGGTCATGAAGCTGCCTATGATCTCTGAAAGGGACGTAAATAGCAAAGGAATGGTATAAAGTGGCTCCAAAATGTTTTAAATTAAAGTCTAAAACATATTGTTTTTTTAAAACTATGTAGTATAATCAATATGAATTAATAAACAGATGACAAAGGGGTCATTATGCCTTGGGAAGGGCATAGTGGCCTTTTTATGCCATTGAGGAGGTCTGAAAAATAGAGTTAAGATATTTTTAAATTGATAGAAATATTATATTGCAAGTTGAAGATAAGAGGAATATAATTAGTTTGTTTAAATTGACAAAAATGGAGATGAATTTTTATGCTATCGTACAAATATTTATTTGACATTGCGCTTATTCTTATAAGCACCAAGCTGCTCGGGTTATTGACAAGAAGGTATCATATGCCGCAAGTAGTAGGAGCACTTCTGGCGGGACTCATTATGGGGCCGGCGATGTTAAATATCTTAAAGGAAACTAACTTTATACACCAGATGGCAGAGCTTGGGGTTATTGTACTTATGTTTACAGCAGGACTTGAAACAGATATCCAGGAGCTTAAAAAAACAGGCAAGGCTTCTTTTGTTATTGCGTTGATGGGAGTCATTTTTCCGCTTGTAGGGGGCTTCGTTATTGCAGCATTCTTTAATAAAGGAGAAGGAACTACTACGTCACTTATCATGCAGAATATCTTTATTGGGATTATCCTAACTGCTACTTCGGTAAGCATTACAGTAGAGACGCTGAAGGAGTTAGGGAAGCTCAGTACCCGCGTAGGAAATGCTATACTTGGGGCGGCCCTTATTGATGATATTTTGGGGATCATTGGACTTACTGTTATCATCAGCCTTGCGGACCCAAGTCCAGAGGTGAACATTTGGTGGGTTCTGTTAAAGATCATTTTATTCTTTGTGAGTTCATTAGGCATTGGTTTTATGTTTTACGTATTATTTAATAAATGGGTAAAAAGATATGACAGAGATTTGAGAAGGTTTGTTATCGTGTCTTTCGTCTTTTGTCTGCTTTTAGCTTTTGCGGCAGAAGAATTTTTTGGCGTTGCAGATATAACAGGAGCTTTTATTGCAGGGCTTATTATCTCAAATACAGAGAGAACAAAATATATTGCTGCAAGATTTGAGACAATGTCCTACATACTTCTTTCTCCCATATTTTTTGCAAGCATAGGGATTATGATTGAAATGCCGAAGATGTCAGGCAGTATCATATGGTTTACGCTGCTGCTGCTCGCTATTGCAGTTTTGACAAAAATTGTAGGATGCGGCCTTGGTGCTAAATTTTGTAAGTATTCTAACAAGGAATCTTTAAGAATAGGAGTCGGGATGGTATCAAGAGGAGAAGTGGCACTTATTGTTGCAAGCAAAGGGGCAGCAGTTGGGCTTATGAGCGGAGTGATGTTTGGGCCGATTGTTGTTATGGTCGTTGTAACGACTATTATTACGCCTATTCTGCTCAAATTGGTTTTCAAAAACAGCAGCAGTAAAAATGCAGGACATGAAGCAGCTGCTATTAATGTATAAGTCAAAATAAATCTTCTAAAGCAGCTTGTTTTCTTCATTAAGAAAGCAGGCTGCTTTTACTGATGTGCAGCTTATGAATAGGAATGAGTTAACATTGTAAATAGAAGGCTAAGGGGATATAATAAGTGAGAAAGAGAATAAGGACAGGCTTATTTTTGTTTAATGTAGAGAGATGGATGAGGCGATAATATGTTAAAAGATATTCAAACGAATGAGACGGTGAGGCGAGCAGTTCATAGAAAGGATCAAAAAGGGATATATAAAGTTTTAAAATTTCAGCAAGAAGATGTCAAGCTTCTGATTAACATCGGTCTTTGTTTGGCAGTTACCTTTTTGGTGGCCATAGTGGCAGAGTGGATGCAGGGAGGAAAAGGCGCAGCGGTAAGTTTTGTTACCGTGTATAAAGGAACAATGCTGCTTAATTATCTTATACTGCTGATGTTTGTGGCCCCATCTGTTATGGTTAGACGTACGCACTTCGCTGCTTTGTGTCTTGGGCTGCCCTGGTGCACTTTGGCAGCAGGAAGTAGGCTTCTTATGAAATTTAGAGGGGTCCCTCTTATATGGGCTGATTTTTACAGTATAGGTGAAGGGGCTTCTATTGCTAAGCAGTATCTTACCAAAGCGATTGTGATTAAGCTGGGGGTAGGAGTGGTTGCAGCAGCAGCACTCCTCGTTATCGGATTTTCTATTCATTTTAAAAGTTATAGGGTTTCTTACCTAAAAAGAGGGATAGCTTTAATAGTCATTCTTGTAGTAAGCTATTTGGGCATTCAGTATTTGGCTGAGCATGCAGTAGTTAAAGAAACAGATTGGGACACTGCTTCGCTTTATCAGAGAAATGGGTTTATTTATTCCTTTGGAAACTCATATTTAGGAACGTTCAGAAAAGAAGCAGCTATTTATCCTGAAGAAGTCGTTCAAGATGTACTGGCTGATCTTAAGAAGACTATTACAGAGGCCCTGAATGAACAAAGTAAGGTGCCAGATAACGAAAAACCTAATATTATCATTGTTCAAGTAGAGGCTATGTTTGATCCGATGACGGTGAAAGAAGCTGTATTTAATGAAGATCCTATTCCGAATATCAGAAAGTATATTTCGGAGGGGTACAGCGGTCTTTTGCAGGTTCCAACTATAGGCGGGTCAACTGCAAGAACGGAGTTTGAAGTATTAGCAGGGGTTAATCTGGATTATTTCTCGCCGGGAGAAATTCCTTACAACAGCGGCGTAACGGAAAAGGGTCCTATCGAAACGATAGCCTATGTGCTAAAAGAAAAAGAATACTTAACCACTGCGATACATAACTTCGAGGGGAATTTTTATAACAGGCATCAGGCCTTTGCGAATCTTGGGTTTGATAGATTCGTTCCTATGGAAGCGATGCTTGGGCTCGTAAAGTATCGTGCTTTTCCAGAGGACCGCGTGCTCTTAGAGTATATTAAACGTACTATTAGTGAATCTTCGGAAAGAGATTTTATATTTGCCATTACAGCCGGTTCTCATGGGCCTTATAGTACGACGCTTAATACAGGGAATGAGAAATATGTAAGCGGGGATCTCCCGAAAGAGAGCCTCCATCAGCTCCAAAACTATACGTCTCTTATCAGAAGAACAGATAAGTTTATTGGAGAATTAGCAGAGTATGTTTATGCGCTGCCTGAGCCAACGATTCTGGTTGTGTATTCAGACCATTATCCAAAGCTGGAAATAGTAGATGGGCTGGGACAAGAAGAAAAGTTTAATCCCCCTTACTTTATTATAGATAACCAAAATAAGCTGCCAAAGTCGCAGCATAACAATATAGAAGCTTATCAGCTCTCTACAAGAGTTCTTGCTTTGGCTGAGCTGAAAGGCGGTATTGTGAATATCTTTCACTCAATTTATGAGAAAGATGAAGCTTATCAAAAGAATATGGAACTTCTGCAATATAATATGATATTTGGAGAAAATAATATTGTAAGCGTCAAAGCACCTTATGAGCCTACCAAGCTTCAGATAGGCTTTGATAAGCTTTCGGTAACAGGAGCAGAGTATTTAGCAGATGCTATTGTTGTAAGTGGAAGCGGTTTTACTGAAGGAAGCAAAATATTTATTGATAATCATTTAATAGAAACGGAATTTATAGATGAATACACACTGATAGGAAAGATGGTATCGAAAGCTGCTAAGACGATAGAAGTTAAATATTTAGGAAGATATGACATTCCTATATTAAGTTCGAATACCTTGGTATTAGCAAATGAGCCATAAAAGCTGCCATAAAAAAGAAAATAAAATTTAAAAGAAACACTGGATATTTAGGTGAATGTCTGCTATAATGGGAAAGCAACCGAATTGCGGGTGTGGCGGAATTGGCAGACGCACTAGACTTAGGATCTAGCGCCAACGGCGTGGGGGTTCGACTCCCTTCACCCGCATTAGTGTAAAAAAGCAAGCATTTCAATTTATTGAAATGCTTGCTTTTTTATTTTGGTGAAATAGTATGTTAGAGATAGAAATGTTTTTACATACATACAAGGTGTTTTAATATTTTGTTTTTAAAATAAGCGAACTAAAATTTATTTTAATGTGTAAATAAAGTGTATGACATAAATAGATCACTTGAATTATTTATAATGAGAAAGGAGGGGGAGTTTTGACTCAGCAAATAACAAGAGCGGAAGCAGAAAAGATTTTTCAGGAATACTCGGCTTATGTGTTTAAAACAGCGCTATTTTTATCTAGGTCTAAGGAAATGGCAGATGATATTACACAAGAAACATTTTTGAAAATATACAAAGGGTATCCGACGTTTGACAATGAAAAACCTATTCGTCCATGGATTTATAAAATTACTTTGAATACAGTACGGAATATGCTTAGAAAACAAAGGTGGCTTAGCTTTTTTAACGAGATACCAGAGACTTCTGCTGATGTTCTAGACACAGTCGTTCAGGATGGGGAAGATAGGCGTATATTATGGAAGGCAGTCAATAAGTTGTCGCTCAAACGTAAAGAAGTTATTATATTACATTTTTATTTAGGCATGAAGTTAAATGAAACAGCTATGGTTCTTGATATTCCTTTGGGAACTTGTAAATCAAGGCTAAACGGAGCACTTAATGCGCTTAAGAAACATCTATCCAATAGTAATCTTAATACTTTTAGTGTAGGAGGAAGATATTATGAAACAAATTGATTTAGATTTAGGAGATGTAATTCATAAAGAACTTGACCATCAGTCACTAACATTAGAATTTGAGACAACATGGAGAAAATATAATCAAATAAATACCAAAGCAAGGAAAAAAACAGTAACAAGCAGGAGGTTTATTTCTTTGGCTGCTGTATTGATGGTTATTTTGCTAGGGACTATTGGATTCGCAAATCATTTTAGAAAGGTAGATAAAGTAGACTATGCATTTAAGCATGATAACGAAGTGATAGGAAAATGGGAAGCTGTTGATTTTGTAGAAAATGAAGAAGATTTTGATCCTGACAGCCCTGCTTATAAAGAAGGATTTTATTTGTCTAAGATGGCATTTGTAAAGGGTGGAGAACTGCTTATAAGTTTTGAAGAAGAGCAGCTTTGTACAGGAGCGTTAGAATGGACCAAAGGGATAGTGATTAATAAGCAGGATAGGACAGCGTCAAAGTATAATATAAAGCAAATAAAGGATCAAACTTATATGTTTTATGAATGGAAAAACGGAGATTATATACTTAAAAATATGAAGCCAGGGGTCTATGTGTTAAGACAGGTAGATCATGCTGATTATTCAAATGTTAGTGTAACTAGAAGAGAAGACAAGGTTGATTATCCTTTTATGCATAATCCAGATATGATAGGAGAATGGGAATGTGTGGACTTTGTAGAGAATATTGAGGATTTTAATTTTAATCAAAAAGTATGGATGGATGAACTTTTCTTAAAGAGTCTCAGTATAGAGGAAAATGGCAAAGTTTCAGCAACAACTAAAACAACAACTATAAAATTGCAATGGTCACAAGATTTGATTATTGATAGCCATGAAAAGACATCGAGTAACTGTATAATTAAAGAAATTAATGGTCATACCTATATGTTTTATGAGTGGAAAAGTGGGGATTATATATTCAGAGGGAGAAAACCTTCCTATTATGTTCTGAAAAAAATTATATAATAATTGTAATAAAAAAGATGGCAAAAGGTAAAACAGAAATACCTCTGGCCATCTTTTTCGTTATGGAGTAGATAAAGCAGCGTATTGCACAAGACCGTACATCATTGCATAGATATCTTCATTTAACAAAGTTGATTTATTTTTTATACGCTGGAAAGTAACTTCGTCTATAAGATGCGCATTATAAAGATCAGTAACTGTTTTGTGGTTAGTGCCTACTAACTGATTAAAAATAGTTACCATACGCGCATTAGTCAGTGTAGCTGAAGTGCTGGAAGAATTATTTGCTGTGTTTAATCTAATACTAGAATTAGCGCGTATAAGTGTCAGTATTTTTGAAACAGTTTCAAAGGTTGCGGGTTCTTTGCATCTATAATCATTTTTAAATTGATATTCCATAGATAGAAAGGCTTTTTTTCTAAGTTCCACCATATAGGGGTAGGCCCAACTGGATCTTTCAGGGTGCCATGTATTAAGCGGCGTATCGAGGACAACACCAGATGCTCTAAGCTTTTGCTGAATATTTCTTACATGAAAGTCGTCAAGGCTGCAGGTTCTTACAGGAAGCGAATGATCGATGCTGTAGGATGCCAAAACTCCGGCAGCCTGACCAAGTGCCATTCCGACTGGAACAGTCCGGGCGCTGCTGTGAGAAAGAGGATCATAACTTGCTGAACGGCCTACTACAAGTAGGTTATCTACCAGCTTTGGTACCATAATCGTAATGGGGATAGAATAAATATTCCTTGCGGTCAGTATAGTACCTCCGGAGAAGTCTCTTTTTGTAGCCTGTAAATCCATAGGATAACTTCCATAAGCAATCTTATTGCTAAAGTTAATATTGTTAAATACATCTTCGCCGGTTAAAGTATATTCACCTACTATCCTGACACCTTCGCGGATATAGAGTTCATCTGCATACTTATGGAGCCAGGCATTTTCGAACCCTACTGCATTTTTTCTGATGAATTCAACAACGTTTGGCAGTTCGTTGACGGCTTTATCATAGTTTTCCCAGATGTTTTGTTCATCTAATGAATCGGTATTAAAGATCTGAAAAGCATTAATTGCAACGGAGCCGTCATCTTGCAGTGAGAGGTTCAGGCTTCTTAGCTGGAACTGCTTAGAAGATGATGTGTAATTCAGCATGTTAGGGTATCCCCAGGCTACCTTATCATTAGCCCCGGTATAGATAGATTTATCTAAGTTAAGGTGACTTTTAACCTTAGACCAGTCTACTCCTTGAAGTGAAAAAACAAGGGTTGCGGCAGCATACTCGTTTTTCATGCCTAATTCTTCGCGCCCGACTTTATAAGGCGCTCCGGCACTGCGGGCAAATTTTGCATCAATGCTGGCATCAATAAAGACCTTGCCGCGAATGTTTTGGCGTGTGCCGTCTTTAAAATATGATACCCCGATCACCTCATTGTTTTCGTTTTTTATAGGGGTGATCAGAGAGGCATTAAGTACAGTGGATACATTTTCTCTAAAAAGCAAGTTCGTAAAATATTTTTTTGTTTTCTCAATATCTATATTTGCGTTAACTGCCACGCTGTCATAAAACTCTTTGAAAAAACCTTCGTTCACGGGTTTATAACCATTGGAGGAAACGTAGTTCATATCCAGCATGCTGAGCATCCCTGAAGTATAAAGCCCTCCAAGGTAAGATCTGGTATCTATCATGAGAACGCTGGAGCCGTTTCTGCTGCTTGTTACAGCGGCACTTATTCCTTCAGGATCACTGCCGATTACGATAACATCATAAGAGGGCGAGGCAGGTAAAAAAGATAATGGACTGGAATAAGCAGTGATAGGAATGGTCATAAATAATAAGGTAAGCAGTAATATTAGTTTTAAATTTAGGTGTTTCATAGAAAAATCTCCTGGTTTATTTTGTCATTTTAAGTTGCTTAACTATATAGTAGCATATAAAGCCTAAGTGTATCAATGCCATTTGAGGCATTTAAGCATAATAAAGGAAGTATTTATTAGTCTTTCTTAGTGAGATATTCCTCCTTGAGATTTTTAGAAATGTATAGTATGATTTAATGTGGTATGTAAGGAATAGACGTTGTTCACTTATAAAATTTAAATAGATTAGAGGTAATGGTCATAGAAAGTATATTATTTAATCAATTAGAAGTAACAGAAGAGATCAAAAAAGCTGTAGCGGATATGGGCTTCGAAGAAACGACACCTATCCAGACAAAAGCGATACCAGCTATTTTAGAAGGAAGAGATGTTATCGCACAGGCACCAACCGGAACAGGCAAAACATGTGCCTTTGGGATACCTGCTATTGAGTCAATAGACATTGCAAACGACAAGGTTCAGGTGCTTATTCTCTGTCCGACTAGAGAACTGGTTATCCAGACTGCAGAAGAGCTTAAAGCTTTATGCAAATATAAGGAAGGGGTGCGTGCTCTGCCGATCTATGGAGGTCAGCAGATTGACAGGCAGATTCTTGCGCTTAAAAAGAGACCGCAGATTATTATAGGAACTCCAGGAAGAGTCATGGACCACCTAAGACGTAAAACACTTAAGTTTGAAAACTTAACAATGGTAGTACTTGATGAAGCAGACGAAATGCTCAATATGGGCTTTCGTGAAGATATTGACGTGATTTTGGAAAGTGTGCCGGGAGACAGACAGTTTGTACTCTTTTCTGCCACACTTCCTAAGGCTATTATGGATATTGCTAACAAGTACCAGACCGATTCTGTGAAAATCAACGTAGTGCATAAAGTTATGACAGTGCCTACAGTGGAACAATTTTATCTTGAAACGAGAGAAAGCAGCAAGGTAGAGGTTTTATCACGTTTGATAGATGCTAATAACTTCAGGCTGTCGGTGGTTTTCTGCAATACTAAAAAGAGAGTAGATGACCTGTGCAAAGATCTTCAGGCAAGAGGCTATAGTGCAGAGGCACTTCATGGAGATATGAAGCAGCTCCAAAGAGACAGCGTTATGGGTCGTTTTAGAAGCGGGCTTATTGATATCCTGATTGCGACTGATGTAGCTGCCAGAGGAATTGATGTTGATGACATTGATGCAGTCTTTAACTTTGATGTTCCTAGTGATGAAGAATACTATGTGCATCGTATCGGAAGAACAGGAAGGGCAAAAAGAGAAGGGGTTTCTTATACCTTCGCAGCAGGCAGAGAGATTGCTAAATTAAGAGATATTCAAAGATATACAAAGAGCAAAATTAAGCTTATCAAGCCGCCAAGTATAGAGGATATTAAAGAAAATAAACTTTCAGGCATTCTAGATGAGGTAAAAGACGTACTTGATCAAGGAAAGCTTACAAAGTATGTTAAATATATTGAGCAAATGCTGGATGAACTGGGTGATGTGAGTCAGGATAATTATGCAACGTCAGTAGAACTTGCAGCAGCATTTCTTAAAATGACAATGAAAAAGACGATTATGGGAGCATCTAAGGATATCAAAACTGAAGAGCTTACTGCAGGTGCAGATGCTTATCAGGGAGACACCGTAAGACTTTTCATTAATGTAGGAAAAAAAGACAACCTTCAAATTAATGACCTCATAAAATTCATTGCTTCTCATACATCTATTGAAGGTAAAGCAATAGGCAAAGTAGATATGCTCGATAAGTTCTCATTTTTTGAAATTCCGAAGACTTACTTGGAAGAAGTGATGATCAACCTTATTGATCAAAACTTAAAAGGCAGAAAGGTTAATCTTGAAGTAGCCAACAAAAAGCAAGGTGGAATGAGAAGTCAAACAAAGCGTACAGATGCAGCTGCTTCAGGTGAAAACCGAAGTAAAAAACGAAACAATAAGTAAAAAAGAGGTTATTCGAGAAAGCGGTTTGCTTTCCGAATAACCTCTTTATTTTATTTTCTGTCCCAAATGGTGAAGTCAAATGAATGATTATCTTCAGTCAACGTAGTCCCTTTGGTTTTTTGGATCAGCTCAAAGTCATCCGTGTACTGAGGGAAAGCAGCATCTCCTTGGATAGCCTTATCCACTATTGTAATATATAGGCGGTTAGCGTATGGAAGAAACAATCGATAGATCTCAGCGCCGCCGATGATGTAGCTTTCTTCTTCGACACTGCACATTATGAGGGCTTCTTCAAAGCTATGGATTACCGTGACTCCTTCAGGTTTAAAAGTTTTGTCTCTGGTTAATACAACATTCTTGCGGTTAGGAAGAGGACGGCCTATACTTTCATAGGTTTTTCTTCCCATTACAACGATATGTCCCTTTGTTTTTTCTTTAAAGTAGCTTAAGTCCTCGGGAATATGCCAAGGAAGTTTATTATCTATGCCGATCTGGTTGTTTTTGCTTGTTGCGACGATCATATTAATCATAAAGGTATATCCTCTTTCTAGGTAAATGAATAACTTAAGTTTTAGAGTGGTTTATCTATACAGCAACAGGAGCTTTAATTGCTGGATGAGGGTCATAGTTAATGAGCTCAATATCTTCTATACTAAAGTCAAATACATTTTTAACATCGGGGTTTAAATAGAGCTGAGGAAGTGCCCTAGGCTCTCTGGACATTTGAAGCTTGATTTGCTCAATGTGATTCGAATAAATATGTACATCTGCGCCTGTATAAATAAGGTCTCCGACTTCCAGGCCGCATTCCCGTGCAATCAGGTGTGTAAGCAGTGCATAAGAAGCAATATTAAAAGGCAGTCCTAGAAATACATCGTTGGAGCGCATATTAAACATACAGCTTAATTTGCCTTCTAAAACATAAAACTGAAAGCAGAAGTGACAAGGAGGAAGCTGCATGAGGCCTTCGTAGACAGAGTCAACAGCCCATGCATTAACCAGAAGTCTTCTGGAATTAGGATTTGTTTTAATTTCATTAATGACCCAACTGATTTGATCGTAGGTTTTGCCATTTGCACCTTCCCAGCTTCGCCACTGTTTGCCATAAACATTTCCAAGGTCGCCGTATTCTTTTGCAAAAGCCTCATCGGTGAGCACTCTTTGCTGATAAACGGTCAGTTCTTTTTCATAAAGCTTATTAAAATCCTCGTCCTCAGCACTTCTGATACCGAAGTTGGTCATATCCGGTCCTATATAATCTTTGGAGTTCACCCACTTTTGGAAACCCCATTCATCCCAAATGTGATTATTATGCTGAAGTAGGTAGCGGAGATTAGTATCTCCTTTTAGAAACCATAAAAGTTCGCTGGCTATCAGACGGAAAGGAACACGTTTGGTCGTAAGCAGCGGAAATCCTTTTGAAAGGTCAAAACGCAGCTGATACCCAAAAATACTGATTGTGCCGGTACCAGTACGGTCCCCTTTAAAAACGCCATTTTCTAGTATATAATGACACATAGCTAAATAATCTTTATCTACTTGATTCATTTATTCTCCTCCTGACTGGTTGCTTAGCCAGCTTAGTGCAAGCTGAACTTCAGGGTCCCAGTAATAAAAATCATGTCCCCCTGGGCCTGTATGATAGATGACTTCATAGCCTAAATGATCCAGGTGCTTTTTGAAAGCCTCATTATCTGCAAACAAAAAGTCATCGGTGCCGCAGCACATATAGAGAGCAGGTTTTTTCGCATTAGTCATTACATCAGATGCCAAAGTAAATACATTATGAGGCGCTGCAGCATAATCCGGCGAATCTCCAAAGGCGAGCAAAATGTCACGGGATACGTCTATGATATGTGCATATTCAGAAATTCTTTTGACATCAAATGGCGCAGAAAGACTGAAAGCTGCCTTATATTTTTCGGGATGCGATAAGGCAATCTTGAAAGCCCCATATCCCCCCATAGAAAGCCCCCCTATAAAGCGCTTGCTGTTATCTTTCGCCAGTGGGAAAAAGCTTTCACAGGTATTTATTAGCTCTTCACTAATATAAGTATAATAGTCTGGTCCATAAACCATATCGGCGTAAAAGCTTCTTGCCGCAAAAGGCATGACAACTGCAATGCCGTAAGTTGTCGCATATCTGTCGATGGCACATTTTCTAGACCAGATTGTATGGTCATCTCCAAGGCCATGAAGCAGATAAAGTGTCTTAAAACCTTCTTTGGGAATAATATATCCCCCTTTTTTATTAGGAAGATTCTGAGGAAGACAGACGTTAATGTTAGTTGTCATACCAAGTACCTCAGAATAATAACTGCATTCAATAAAAGCCATATAGAAGTCTCTCCTTTAGTAAAATGCTTATCAGTCTAAGTATATCCTAAAAACCCTAAAAAGCACAAGTTATTTACAAATTAGAAGGTGTTTTTAAAAGGAATAAAAGGAATTAATTGGATGTATAGTTATTGAATTTCCACATAAAATATAAGTAAAGTACCTTGATTTTTTGGAGGACTTGTGATAATCTAATAATGTAAGTTAAAATATTGAAACAAAAACGATTGGTAGGCCTCTTGTAACAAAAAGCATGGCAAGACCGAAAAACGTTTTGCGTAGCAGTGTTTTAGCAATAAAGAATTTTTAAGGAGGCCTAGTTAACATGACAGGTAAAGTAAAATGGTTTAATGCAGAAAAAGGTTTTGGATTCATTGAAAGAGAAGGCGGAGATGATGTATTCGTACATTTCACAGCTATTCAAGGTGACGGTTTCAAAACTTTAGAAGAAGGTCAAGAAGTTAACTTCGATATCGTTGATGGTAACAGAGGACCACAAGCTGCAAACGTAACACGCGCATAATTCAATCAACGCGATGTATAATAAAACCACCCAAGGTTCTTGGGTGGTTTAAATTATTTTATGGACACTTACAAATATGTCAGTGGGCAGAAGTATGCATCAAGCAGAGATTTTTATAGAATGCCATATTTTTTCAAATGATGGCTTGATGATTTTTCTAAAGAGATCATAAACTATGCAAGACAGAATACATGTTAAAAGAATAAATATAAAATTGCCGGTTATTGAGGTTTTGACCATTCTTAAACTTATACGAAAAGTCTTCAGTAGTAAGAGACTTAAAAGCTCCATAACGAGAACATGAAGAAAATAAATAGGCATGGAGTAACTGCTAAGTTTTTCGATAAATGGATGGTTGATACTGCTTCTTAAGGCATAGATAAATAATGCAGAAGAGGCAATAATGGTGGTAAAAAAGTAATCGCCAAAAGAAGACTTAAATAAATGTTCCCACATAAATCTTTCTGCTACTTGCAGTAAACATATAATAACAGCAACAGTTAAAAGACTAAGTTGATTCAGTTTGATTTTACTTATATCAAGTTTTTTGATACCTATACCGAGCATCACATAAAAAAGACCAAAAAATAAAAAATTCCTGGTAGCAGAAAGCGGCAGGGCTTTATGGAATAGGTATAATGATAAATGTGAAAGCAGTATGCCTATAAGGTGTAAGATGGAGCTTAGAATAAATAGTACTTTAAGTTTATTGAAGTGAGCGAAAATATAAACAATCATTAATACCCAAATAATATTGATAACATACCAGAGATGAAATCCCATAGTCGGACTGATAAGAAGAGATTTAATATTTGTCTCCAGGCTGTATTTAAAAGCCATAAGCTTATTAGTCCATAATGCAATAATGAAATAATTCAGTATGTAGATAAGGACATAGGCTATATAATACTCTGATAGTTTGAAGATTTGTTTCTTTAATTTTTCCAGTGGGGCAGGTGACCCAACGATAAAATAACCCGTAATCATAAAAAATACAGGAACGGCAAATCTGGCAAGCGTATCCATTATGAATCCAAAAGGCGGTGCAAATCGATTATGGATAATCACTACAAAAAACACGGCTATTAATTTTAATAATTCTATAGGTTGATGTCTTTTCATAATTCCCCCAAAACTTTAAATAAGTAAGCAGCCAATCATCAGCAGCTTCTTACTTATTGTAATTCAAATAGGCAGAACTGTAAATCAAGTTTACTATCGTTAAACTTACTGAATATTTTAGTATCTATTTGACATTTTAATAAATATATTTAGAACTAAAAAAATGAAGCATGACTTTTTGGGCATGCTTCATTTTTTTAGTTGATGTATAAAATATAGAGTATTTCATTTTAGCTCAAAATTAAATATTTACTGGGCATATATTATCTCATGCTATAATACATATTTAAGTACTGCCCAGTAGTGGCAAGCACTGCCTAACATAACAAAAATATGGAATATTTCATGAAAGCCAAAGGACTTTGAAAGGTTAGGTTTTTTTAGTCCATAAATAATGCCGCCTATAGTATACATCACTCCGCCTAAAACTAAAAATAGAAATCCTCCAGAGGAAAGGGAGGCATAAAGAGGTTTAAGGGCAAAGAGTGCAATCCAGCCCATGCCAATATAGAAGAAAGTTGAAAGCCACCTTGGCATATTGATCCAAAATATTTTAAGTGTAATACCAATGAGTGCAAGACTCCAAACAGTGATTATAATGCTCCATTTCCAGCCTCCGGAGAGTGAAAGCATACAAAATGGCGTATAAGAACCTGCAATTAAAACGAAGATCATAGAATGGTCTAGTTTCTTTAATTTTAAGAGCACTGCATCTGTTGACTTTACTAAATGATAAATGCCGCTGGTTGTATAGAGCAAAATAAGACTGGACCCAAATATTAAAATAGATGCGATTGCTGTTCCGGTGAACGAACCTGAAGCAGGGCTAAGTATAAATAAAAATAGTGTTCCTATGAGCGAAAGACCAGCACCTATTAAATGAGTAAGTGCATTGATGGGTTCTCTGACATAACGTTTCATGATATCATCTCCTTGTTTCAACATGTAGTTATTAATACTACTTGTTATCGTATATAAAATATAACATAGTACATCAATACAAGTCAATATAGTTAAGGTAATAATTTTACTTGATTTTTAAAAGTAGGTTGTGTATGATAAATAGAGGAAGATAGGAGGACGAGAATGAAAGAAAATTATTTAAATGATATGATAAAAGAACTCAAATTAAGTGATAGCATCGAACTTAACAGCATACCTAATATCGACCTCTATATGGACCAAGTGATTACGCTTTTTGAAGACAAGCTTACGCATACGAAAAGAAATAAAGCGGATAAGCTGCTTACCAAAACAATGATTAATAACTATACAAAAGATAAACTCCTGATGCCTGCTGCAAAAAAGAAATATACGAAGGAACATATTATACTTATGATTCTTCTTTATGAACTCAAACACATTTTGACGATCGGAGATATCAAAGAACTGTTTGATGTTATTATTCATGAAGAGCGGGTAGATGCCAATAAGCTAAGCAATATTTATCAGACTTATTTAAACTGTAAGGTGCAGGCAGTAGAAACCTTTGGAAGCTCTGTAGAAGCAGTTGCTAGTGGCCTTAAAAATGAGATTCAGAAAATGGATTTAGACAGTGATGATAAGATCCAAAATATGCTTCTTGTTATTATGCTTACCGAAAAAGCTAATTATTATAAGCGTTTAGCTGAAAAAATCATAGATGAAAAAATAAAGCCCCATCAAAATAATAAAAAGTAACGGATACCCTCTTTGACCTATAGGATAGGAAAAAGGAGGGTATAAATTTTGCATTATAAAATTTGAATATTGACAAATAACACTTAAATGTGTATCCTATTATAAACAACATATGACTATAAAAATAATTTGGTCATATAATAAGGAGTAAGGAAGAGACTATGCCAAGAGGTTTTACAGACAGAGAAAAAGAAATGATTAAACAAAAGCTTTACGAAAAGGGAATGGAATTTCTCAAAAGCTATGGCGTAAGAAAAACGAATGTAGAAGATATTACGCAGGCTGTAGGTATATCAAAAGGTTCATTTTATTTGTTTTTTAACTCAAAAGAAGAGTTTTTTTATGAACTCATCGAAATATCTCATGACGCACTGGCTAAGGAAGCCAAAAGAATTTTACTTTCAGAAGGACCGTTAGAAAATAAGATACGCCTTATATTAAAACAGTATATTTGTTCACAGGAAGCTTTAGGATTTTTGGTTTCAGCTGAGGAGATCCAGTACATTTTAAGAAAGCTGCCTGCCGAAAAGCTGGAGCATCATCTTGCGCAGGATAATGATGTTTTTAAAGATTTGCTTCAAGCAGCAGGCATTTCACTCGATAAGGTTAACAGTCATGTCGTTGAAAACCTTACGAAACTTATCTTTTTAGCGCAGATGAATACAAACATATTAGATAAAAGTGCAATAGATGAAACGTGCGATATTATTATAGAAGCACTTATTAAGTACGTAATGCGCTAAAGAAAACGCTTAAAATAAAGGTATTAATAAATTTACTCTTTTTGTGACTAAAAGACTGATTTGGTCATTTGGTATGTTTGTGGGAGGGATTGCTTTGCAGATTATTATTAAATATATTATGAGGTCAATGCTAGAGAAGAAGTTTAGAACGTTTTTGATTATACTCGCTATCACCTTATCTGGGTCACTCTTTTTTGCATCTACATCTTTAGCAGATAATTTAACCAGAATCTATATCAAGCAGCTCAGGCAGGTAGTTGGGGAGTCGGATATTCAGGTTATCCCCAACAAGGATTCACCATCGGACTATATTAATATGAGGATTGCATATAAGATCAAAGAACGAACGGAATACATTATTCCTATTTTGACAGTTCATTCGAAATATAAAACAGGCGTAAGAAAATATGATGGCATGATGCTGCGGGGGATAGAACTTAATCATTATCGGATGCTCAGTGAATTAGCTGTCATAGAACAGGGAGACTTAACAACATTTGAAGGGGCAAAAGCAATCATAAGTAAAAATACTGCTGATAAGTACAATCTTAAACTTGAGGAAGAAATAGAACTTTATATAAATGGGGTCAAGAAGAAATTTACCATTGCAGCCATTGCTCTTTCAAAAGGTTTATTTGCTGAAGAATCAAAAAACCCTTATGTTATTATTCCTTTTGAGACGTTAAGCCGTTTAACCGGCAGTAATGGCGGGGCGGATACGTTATACATAAAAGGCATATCGGAAGAAAGCTTAGATGATTTAAAAGAAGCATTAAAGAAAATATATCCTAAGTATACAATAGAAAATGCTGTAAATCCTAAGCTTTTTACTGCCAGTGTTGAAAGAATTACGCAGCCCCTTATGCTGATGACGGTGATTGTCATATTAATGAGTATTTTTATTATTTATTCTTCATTTAGGGTTATTATGCTGGAGAAACTTCCGGTTGTAGGAACGTTTAGAAGTTTGGGGGCAGCTAAAAAAACTATGAATAAGGTATTGTTTTTAGAAAGCTTATTTTATGGTGTGATGGGGGGGCTGCTTTCACTGTTGTTTGGAGCTGTCATTTTGTATATCTTGATGTTTACGTCAACGCCTGCCAGTATCAAAGCTGTGCAGAAGGTCACAGTCAGCTTTTCAGCCATAAGGTTTATAACCACTTTTATAACTGCCAATGTGATCTGCCTCGTAAGTACACTTATGCCTATTATAAATGTGTCGAGGATCCCTCTTAAGGAGATCGTTCTAAATAATATATCAAGCAAAAAGTCCAATCGTCTTCATGGGGCTGTTTTGGGCATAGCTTGTATCATAGCAGCTTTTGTCATTCCCCTTTTTAAAATAAGAAGCCTAGCCATGCTAAGCAGCATGGTATCTATTGTTTTGGTTGTCATAGGAGTGATTAAGACTGTTCCATTATTTGTTTTTACGCTGGGGCATATGTTAGAGGGGCCATTTGGACTTATCTTTGGCAATGTTGGAATCCTTGCTGTCAAAAATGTTAAAAAGAATAAAAGTATTTTAAACAGTACAGCACTTATAACGATTGGGATATCAACATTACTGCTTATTAATACAGTTAAAGGCAGCATGGAGATAGAGATCCTTAACTTTTTCAGAACAAACTTTATTTACGATTTAACAGTAATGACTTCTCAGATTGATAAGCAGACAGTTAGAAGTCTTAGGCGGATGGAACATATTACAGGCGCGTATCCGGTTTATGGAGCATATGCCATCAAAGTAAAAGAAAAGGGAACAAGTATTGCTATTATAGAAGGGATTGGCGGAAAAGACTATACAGAATACAACGCTGTTAAATTCCAAGGGGATAAGGAGGAACTCATTCATAAGCTGCATGAAGGCAGAAGTATTATTATCTCTCAGACACTTAAAGATTGGGATGAGTATCAGATAGGAGATAAAGTTACTCTTGAGCTTCAGGGCGGAGAGAAGGTCTATATTGTTATAGGGTTTGTGGATACATTTTTGGGAGAAGGAAGTTTTGGACTGGTTTCAGAGACTTATCTCAAAAGAGATATGCAGTCGCCTTATTATACACATATTTATGCTAAAACCGATGATGTGCCGGAAGAGATGAAGGAGCAGGTTAAAGAACTCTTCAAAGACCGTTTTGTTCAAGTAACAACTGTAGAGAATATGCTGAGGCAGGAAGATGAGAGTAATGCACAGCTGATGGGAATGCTTACTGGATTTGCATTTTTGTCCCTCGTGATAGGGGTTATAGGGGTAGTCAATAACCTGATCATAAGTTTTATTGAAAGAAGAAAAGGTATCGCTGTTTTAAAATCTATTGGGATGAGTAAAAAACAGGTTATTGGCATGATTTTTATTGAAGCCCTTTGTGCTGGAGGAATAGGCGGAATAATGGGAATCGTAGGAGGGGTTTTGCTGATTAAAATTGTGCCTCCAGTGTTGGATTCCTTGAAGGTTCCGCTGGTGATGCATATTTTGCCCCATTTATTTATACCATTTTTTATTGCGGGTATCGTCATTACTATTATTGCTTCTATTGCACCAGCTTATAAAACTTCAAAACTCAATATTATTGAAGCTATTAAATATGAATAAGGAGAGTGCACCATGAGCTATGTGGTTGAAGCAATCGGACTGTGGAAAAGCTATCAGCTGGGCAGTGAATCTGTGGATATTTTAAAAGATATTCATTTGCAAATAGAACAAGGAAGGTTTTATTCCATTATGGGACCCTCGGGGTCAGGTAAAAGTACATTGCTTTATCTTTTGGGAGGACTTGATAAGCCTACGAAAGGGCATATCAGAATCAATGGCAAAGAACTAACGGCTATGAAAGATGATGAAGAAAGTATTATGAGGCGGAGAGCTATCGGGTTTGTTTTTCAATTTTACAACCTTATCCCCAATCTAAATGTGGAAGAAAATATTATGCTGCCTATCTTACTAGATGGCAAAAAGATAAAGGATTATGATAAAGATTTAAAAGAGATTCTAGATATTGTGGGGCTTGCCGAAAGAAGAAAGCATACACCAAGAGAACTTTCGGGAGGACAGCAGCAGAGAGTTGCTATAGCAAGGGCACTTATTAACAGCCCGGATATTATTTTAGCCGATGAGCCTATTGGCAATCTAGACAGCAAAACGGGAACAGAGATTATGAAGCTGCTTCGGGAGATTAATGTTCAAAAAGGGAAAACTATTATTCAGGTTACCCATTCAAAGGAAGCAGCGGAATATGGAACGGATTTGATCTTTGTACGGGATGGGAAGATATGATTAAGAAATGAAGGGGGACAGATGGATGAAAAAGAGTATGTATATTTGGGCAATAAGTTTAGTGCTCATCCTTAATGGATGTGGTGGGGTGAAAGAAGCGAGTAGTGCTGCTGCTAATCAGAATACTGAAATTAAGGAGTCTCAAGGTATTGAAGCTTGGGGGGAGGTAGCTTATTTGGATGGTTACGAAGTAACGATAGATTTTCCAGCAGTTATTACAGAGATCTATGTTAAAGAAGGAGATAGAGTAAGTAAAGGAGATAAACTTTTTTGTATTGATTATGAAGATTATAAGCAAAGTATTGCTAAAAAGGAAAAAGAGCTTGAGCTTGAAGAGGTTGTTTTGGAAGGACTTTTAAAAAATGTATCTCCTCAGCAGACAGAGGTTTTGGTACTAAAAGATAACTTAAGGCTTAATGAATTAAGGCTTAAAGATAATACGGATCCAGACATTAAGGCTTTAGAATCAAGGCTTATAAATGTTAATGAAGACTTAGAAAAGCTTGAAAAGGACTATGAGATAGGAAAGGAGCTTTTAGGTATAGACTCTATTTCAAAAAGAGAATACGAAGAGCTTCAAAATGTTTTTGGTGCCAAAAGGAGAGAAAAAGAGCAGCTGATGGCGGCGCTTGTAAAGCTAAAAGCAGATAAGGAATTGGAGATAAATCGTTTGAAAACCAATATTGCTTATAAACAAGAAGAGCTTGATAGGCTGAATAAGTTAAATACTGTCAGCATTCAGCAACAGCAAATTAAAAAGGAAGTATGTGAAATAGATATCTTAGCCATGAAAAATAAACTTAACAGGCTAAAGATAAAAGATGATAATATCTTATTTGATTTGCCAAAAGGCATAATCAGCAAGGTGCAGGTACAAGAAGGCGGACATATAGGCGTAAATGGACAGCCTAGTATGGTGATGACAGTTATTGATTCGGATAGTATCATTGTTAAGGCCAATGTCGCAGAGGAATTTATAAGAGAGGTAAGAATAGGAGCAAAAGCAGACATTATACCTTATGCTGATAAGGCTAAGGTGATAGAAGGAGTGGTTACGAGAATAGCTGAGACTGCAGTTAAAGAAAATGGTGAAACGGTAGTGAAGGTAGATATTAAAGTAAAAGAAGATGAAGGATTTTTGAAGGGAGGATTTGGAGTGGACGTTACGGTATTTAATTAAACATAAAAATGCAGGCTAAAAGCCCTGGTTAAGAAAACTTGACTAGGGCTTTTACTATGAAATAGGAAGCTTGTTAAGCTTCGCGGGCTTCGTCAACAACTTTTTGAAGCGCATTAAGTGCATCGGATGGAAGTTTATCAAAGCCTCCTTTTACGGTATCTCGGGACTTAACAAATTCTACGCGGTCCTGCATGCGTTTTTGAAGCTGATCAACATAGTTTTTATCTGCTAAGTCAGGGATATAACCTTCAATTATCATAATTTCAATATCAGAAAATGGGCCCCATGGTTTGAAGCAGGCTTTGCCTTCTACTATTGCTTCAAGTGTTCCAAGCGTAACAGCAGGGGTTACTTTTTTGCCCATAAAATCTCCGGTATTCAAAATGTAGCAATCTACATTTCTTTCAGCCACCAGTGCCTTAAATTTATTATAATCATCAGCCAGCGGATACGTACGAAATGGATTGGCATAAGGCTCTACAACTAATGCATTTGGATCTACACCAGGAGCAAGTCTTTCGGCACTTGTTCGTTTGGTTGCCAGTGTAGCACCCATAACAGAGGCAAGCTCTGCACCGCTGAGTTTAAGAACGGGAGGAAGTGTTGGGTCTTTCATCAGCCAGAAAATCGCATTAACAGGCTCGTCAAATTTGTTAACGCGGTTTGGTGACCACAAAATAGATTTAACAGCGCGTCCATTGCCATTTCGTATATCTTCAGTAACAGGAACGACATTACCGTCCTCATCAACAGTAGCACCGCAGTTCTGCATGGTCACAAGATACTTGTTATCTTCACAGGTTAATGGGTAATCCTGGGTTTTATCAAAGTATGCAGGCTCAAGTGCAACAGATGAACCATTACTTGTTGAGATAATAAAGGCATCATCATGAAGCACAGTGATATCATATTTATCGTTGTGACGGGCGTGGGTGATCGTTGACTTTCCAGAACCTGAAAGTCCGAATACACCCGCAACAAAAGATCTGCCATCAGAGAGATTATAACGTTTTTGGCCGCCATGACAAGAAGCATAGCCGTGACGATTTGCTAAAGCCCAAGCCAGTGTCAGTGTTCCTTTTTTATGCTCACCGAAATACCTCATGCCCAAAATAGCTGCGCAGTTATGTTCGGGATCAAAGAAGGTAAGGCCCATTGGATGATCTGGATGAGACCAGTCAGGGTCTGAGAATATGTAAATGTCTCCTTCGTTTGGAATCTCTTTTGAACTGGCATACATTTCTGATACGGGTTCATTAATAGCTTGGAAGTTTAAGAGCCATGAATACATAATGTTTTCCTGGGTTTCAGGAATACAAAGGTGGGCTTTTACAGAGAAGTCCGTATCAAGGCCTACGATAGATTGGGCGTGATAAAGTTTTTTCTTACGGGTTTGATAAATAGCTTCACATATTTTAAGTGCATATTCTCCTGCGTTAACACCAGGTTCACCCATGATTTTACGGGCAGCAGCAGCACGTCCGCTTACGGCACCATCGTTAAAAAGCAGAATCTTAGCATCTTCATCAAGACCTAAAAACTGTGGGTTATAAACAGGGATGTCTGTTACAACAGTGCCGGGAGAAGCCTTGGCGAGTTTGTATGCTTCTTTGAGTGAGGTTACAGGCGTTACATTATTGCCATAAAAAGCTGTTTCAATAGTCGTTCGGATTGCGTTGAAAATAGAATTGTTTACGCCGATGTCATTTCTAGAAAATCTTGATTTGGTTGCCATTTTATAATCCCCCTTTGATGATGAAATTAAATTCCATTATATTATATATAAGTAATTAAATGGAAATCACTAGTGTTATAAAAGGAGAAATCCAACTTCTCCCCAGTATAATTATTGATCTTTAGAAGTAAAAAGTCAATGATTTTGTAAAGAAAATATAAAATATTTTAAATATATAAAATATTTATAATAAAATTTAAATATGCTTAATATACTTTATACCCTATAAATATTTTATGATTATTGTACCCGAGATAGTTCTCTGTAACAAAAAAATAAGAGCCTTCAAGCTGTAATACATAAAGCGTTTAGCGTGAGAATATATTTTAGAAGGAAGGAGATGAATAGATGAAGGAAAATAAAGATTATCGTGCATTATTTAATGGTATTGAAGTCCCTGTTCAGTTAGCTGCTGGGAATTATGTTATTCCTATTAACTTTGATAATGCTGCAACCACTCCTCCTTTAAAGCAGGTAGATTCTTTTGTTTATGATAATATGCTTATGTATGGGTCAGTAGGACGGGGAGGGCATAAGTCATCATATTGCACCAGAGCTTATGAAATTTCGCGGGATGAGATTTTAGATTTTTTTCATTTAAGTCCTCGGGATGGTTATACAACTATTTATGTTAAAAATACTACAGAAGGTTTAAATCTTCTTGCAAGAGTACTATGTGATTGCAAAATGGACAAAGTACTCTGCACCAGAATGGAACACCATGCCAACGATCTCCCGTGGCGGATGTCCTCGAACGTGCTTTATGTTGAAGTAGACGAAAAAGGAAAACTAAATCTAGATGCAGTAAGCGAGCGGCTTACTGAAGGGCAGGGAACAATAAGATATGTAACAGTTACCGGAGCTTCCAATGTAACAGGCTATGTAAATCCTATTCATGAGATTGCAAAGCTTGCCCATAGGCACGAAGCGATGATTATAGTAGATGCAGCACAGCTGGTTGCCCATAGGCCTATTTATATGAAAGGAACGGGGAAGGATGATGCAATAGACTTCTTGGTTTTTTCAGGGCATAAGATGTATGCGCCTTTTGGAAGCGGTGTTGTTATTGGGCATAAAGAGGTATTCGACAAAAAGAATCCCTACCTGTTAGGTGGGGGAGCAGTAACGGCTGTTTTAGATGATGATATATACTGGAAAGAAGCGCCGCAGAAAAATGAGGCAGGAACGCCTAACTTTCTAGGCGCCATGTCTATTGTTGCTGCGACGACTGTTTTGAAAGAAGTAGGATTTAATGCTATTGTATCTCATGAAGAAAAATTAAAAGATAGACTGAATAGGGGCCTTGCTGCTATTTCGAAGGTTATACTTTATGGAGATTCGAATGAAAGAAACAGACTAGGGGTTATTCCATTTAATATTAGGGGAATAAGCTATGAGCAGGCAGCCAAACTTATGATGGATAGAAGAGGGATTGCTGTAAGAAGCGGTTGCTTTTGTGCTCAGCCTTATGCGGCAAGGCTGATGAGGGTCGGCGATAAAGAAAGATATCATTATATGCTAAATACTCAGCTTTTGCCGCCAGGGATGATTAGAGCCAGCATAGGGCTTTATAATACAGAAAAAGAAGTTGATAGTTTTTTGAATACGGTAGAAGACATTGCGGCGAAGTTAAGCGGAAGCCGATGTTGGTAAAAGAATTAAAGGGATAAAGCAGGTGCTTGCTTTGTCCCTTTTTGATTAGTAGTTTCTCTTAAGAGAATCTTTCAAGAAGCGTGGCTGAAGCTTTTTGGGCTGTTTTTCGCGCTTAAATAGTAAGTGACTTGTAATGATAATGGCGAGTACTGAAAAAATGATGGCAGCAAAGCAGATGGCGATGAAAGAAGTCAAAAGAATCAGGAGTTCTTTGGTAAGTTCACGGCGTGGAACTGCAAAGGCAAGTGTCCAGTTGACCTTATCAATTTTGGAGGTTACAAAATACTTATATAAAGTATCAAAATCTTTGGCTGTAGAAATAGAGGTAGTAGGATAATCGATTTGGTCCCCTACCTCACGGAAACGTCCATTCATTACTTTATTCAAGGATTGAACTTCTTCGGCGGTGGGAAGAAAATCTGACCGGATGTGGGTGATAAATCCTTTGTCAGCATCCAGCAAAAATGCATAGCTGTTAGGGGCGATGCGGATATAGTTAACTGTATTAATAAGATCATCAATGATGATATCGGCTGCAATAACACCTGTGACTTGGTTATTTATCATAAGAGGCTCAGCTAGAGTTAGAAGTGTTTTTCCGCTCTTTTCATCCACGTATGGGGCAAGATAAATAAGACTTTGGCTTTCAATGGCAGTTTTATACCACTCTTTGTCTATAAAATGATCATTTATTTGCTCTGTGCGTCTTGTTCCAGAAATAAAGCTGTTATCACTTAAACCTATATAATAATCTGATACAATACCTCCGCTTAGGTGGGCTTTCCTCCAAAGATAGTTTTGAAGAACATATTTATTAAGGTTTCCTGAGATTTCGATGTCTTCTTTTATGCTGTGAAGCATAGTGCTTTGGGTACCAATCCAAGTACTCATTTCATAGGCATATTTTTCGGAAACTTTAAGAAGATTATCTTGGGAGTGATTGAGAACAAGATAATATGAAATGATAGAGTACCCTAAGGTTACAGTAATGAGGCTGATGGTGCATATACAGGCAGCAGCTAAATTAAGCCTGCTTTTGATAGCTTTAATACTAAGCAATCCTATCCCTCCTAAGGTTTAGCATAATGTATTATATTTATTGCCATTTTAGCAGTGGATTTAACATGTCTGCACTAATTTTTGAAAACTCAATAGCTTCTTAAGGATGCAGAAGATTAAATAATTCAATATTATGTAGAGAAATAGGTTCTATAGACATGACAAAAGGCACCTAATATTTAGGTGGCCTTATGGTAAAACAGGGATGGACGTCTTGCCAGTAAGGGCGCAAACTTCTTATCTTACATGCACGTAATTTTTTGCGCATTTTGTTGTTTACTAGGCAGAAGCGATTTTTTTAGCCAGTCAACATCACTCAGGGTCAGGCATTCGGCTAAAAAGAGTAAGAGAAGGTAGAGGCTTGTAGTCAGTCCGATATCTATAATTAATTCGTAAAGCAGCGTTAGAGGCACAGTAAATAAGTAACGCATCAAAAGTTTAGTAAGTATTCCGGCAAGAATAGCGGAAAGTGCCGGTTTTATAATCCACTTTAAAAGCTCAATATCTATTTTGGTTACTTCTAAAAGTCTGTTAAAATTCAGAGAGCTTGTTAGGATGTTGCTGATGATCATAATACTCAAAAAGGCAGAAATGCCTTTAACAGGTATCAAAAAATAAATCATACTGACACGAAAAATAGAGTCAATAATGCTGTATCTAAGGCAGCTGACTTGTTCGCCTAGGCCCTTTAAAATACCATCAGCTACGACTTCTATGTACATAAAAGGAACGATAAGAGCCAGTGTTTTAAGGATATAGCCAATCTGCGTATTCTTATACACAACAATGCCGATTTCATGAGAGTAATTCATAAACAGGCTGACGATCAAAATACTGAGAATAAAGGTAAACTGAAGGACTCTTTGGGTAGTGTAGCGCACTCTCTTATAATGTTTCAAAACATTAGCTCTTGCAATCTCAGGAATCAAGGTTGTAGAAAAGGCTGTCAAAAAGGCTGCGGGAAAAAAGAGGATAGGAAGCACCATCCCTTTAACCATGCCATATAAGCTCATGGAAGCTTCAGGTGAAGTTCCGAACTTTTTGAGGCCAATAGGAATAAGCACATTTTCGACCGACATAAAGATGGACCCAATATAGGCAATAGCTGCAACAGGAAGTCCAATGGCTAAAATACGGAACATAATACCCTTTGTGCTTGTGGGAGTCTTTGAAGATGGTTGATATCGGCACTGATCGCCTATATAGAAAGCCAGCATATAACTCCAGGAAACCATTTCGCCAATCGTCATGGCTAGGCCTATGGCAACGTAAGCATATGATAGACCTTTTGGGGCCCAGAGATTGACAAGCAGTATAATAAGTCCAAGCTTTACGAACTGTTCGAGCACGTCGGCACTGGCAGGCTTAAGCACTGTTTTAACGGCATAGAAATAACCCTTAAAACACGAGGATAATGCCATAAATGGAATGCTAAGAGCAAGCGCCTTAAGTCCAAGTGAAGCCCGCGCATCTTTGATAAACAGTGTGGCGATTTGAGGGGCGAAACTAAAAAGAATAAAAGATATCAGTGAACTTAATAGTCCGGCAAAGATAAAGATAGTAGTCATTATTCTTTTTGCGTTTTGAGGATTGTTTTGACTGAGTTCTTCAGCTACCAGCTTAGAGACAGAGACGCTGATACCTGCTGAGGCAAATATAACTGCCATAATATAAATAGACATAATAAGCTGGTAAAGCCCCATACCTTCGGGGCCTAAAGCATTCGATATATAAACAATAGAAATCATGCCGATAATCCGTGTAATAAATGAGGCTATCGTAAGTATTAGTGTATTAGCGATCAAACCTTGTGATTTCAAAGTATTCCCTCCACAGTGCTAAAATTCTCATATCCTATGTATATGTGGACAATATTTTTTTAGGACT
>CALJNR010000036.1 GCA_937981575.1 uncultured Clostridia bacterium
CTCCATATCCTGTGTGTCCTAAGGGAAGTATTTGCCAATAGCTTTGTCCTGATGCTTTTAAAAAATCTGCAAATTTATAGGCCCATTCCCCAAATGTACCTATTCCATAATCTTCTGGCAAAGAAGAAATATGCATTAAAATACCACTCGCTCTTTTCATTAATGCCACCCTCTTATTAGTCATTTATTGATTGGTAACCTTTTCGGTACCGTTTCCATTTTTAATTTTATTATTATTTTCTATAAATGTCAATACATTAATCTTAGGATAAATTTATAAAATACTGTACTAAAACTTTTTTATTTTGCACAAATCTATATTATTTTATATAATGGGAATTATAAATGTATTATATTATAATTATAGTCAGAATAGATTGATAGATTTGGAGGCAAAAAATGATTTATACAGTTACACTTAATCCTTCTTTAGATTATATAATGCATCTAGGCCGTCTCGAACTAGGTGACATGAATAGAAGTACCAAGGAAAAAATTTATCCCGGTGGCAAGGGCATTAATGTTTCAATTGTACTAAAAAATCTTAATATCCCTAATAAGGCCCTTGGCTTTATTGCTGGTTTTTCGGGCCGTGAAATTGAGCGTCTCGTTCATAGATACGGGGTGGAGAGCGATTTTATTATGTTGGATCATGGATCTTCAAGAATAAATGTTAAACTTAAAGAAACTAAGGAAACCGAAATTAATGGAGTAGGGCCAGAAGTGACCCCACAAGACCTTCGTGAACTTCATGAAAAACTTCAGCCTCTTGAGGACGGAGACTACCTTATTCTCTCTGGCAGTATCCCAACAGGCATTCCTGATGATACTTACAAAAAAATCATGAAAAGCTTATCCGATAAAAAAATCAACTTTATTGTAGATGCTACTAAAGACTTATTGCTTAACGTACTGAAGTACAAGCCTTTTCTTGTTAAGCTTAATTTTAGAGAACTATCTGAAACCTTCGAAGCCGACTTAAAAAGTGAGGATGACATCGTTATTTATGGCAGGAAACTTCAGGAGTTGGGCGCCGAAAACGTACTTATATCCTTAGGTGAACAGGGTGCTGTTTTAATAACACACCATGGTGAAATTATTAATGCGCCTGCCTTAAAAGGTAAGGTCATTAATACAGTAGGTGCTGGCGATTCTATGGTTGCTGGTTTTATTTCCGGTTTTCTAAAAACCAAAGATATAAAACAGGCACTAAAACATGGCATAGCGGCCGCAAGTGCAACTACTTTTTCTCCTTGGCTGGCTACTAAAGATGAAATAGATGAATTGTTAATAAATTCATAAGTCTATGTTAAAAAATAAGTACAAAGATCCTTATCCTAAAAGCTTTCACGAGGTTATCTGCTAAACCCTCTGTGAAGGCTCTTTTTCCTCCCCCCACCAAAATACATTGTGTATTTTTAAGCAAATGCATCTTAAGTTCTTGACTAATTCTATTTTAATGTTAAAATGTATAATTATAAGATATTATTTATTTTTATTCAAAGGAGCTTGTAAGATGAGTACTATTAAATTTAATGTATATGTGGACGGCCAGGCAGGGACTACCGGACTTAAAATAAATGAAAGATTAGTGAATCACCCTTATATTAACATCTTGACTATTGACCAGGATAAACGTAAAGATCCTATCGCCAGAAAAGAAATGATCAATGCCGCTGATATTGTATTTTTATGCTTACCAGATGACGCATCCCGTGAAGCTGTGTCTATGATTGAAACTGGTAATACGAAAACAAAAATCATTGACGCCAGCACAGCCCACCGCACACATCCTGATTGGGCTTATGGTATTCCAGAACTTAGTATGGAAAACAGAGAAAAGATCGCTTCATCAAGCCGTACTTCTGTTCCTGGATGTTATGCGAGCGCTTTTGTACTTCCAATGTTCCCACTTGTAAGTGCTGGTATTATTCCTGCAGATTACCCCGTTGCCTGCCACGGTATATCAGGATACAGCGGCGCCGGTAAGCCTATGATTGCTGAGTATAATCATCCCGAAAAAGAATCCCTCTATCCTTACCATTCTACCCCTCGCCATTATGCGCTTGGTATGATGCATAAACACCTCCCGGAGATGAAAGAAAGAACGGGCCTTAATTATAATCCAATTTTTTCGCCAATCATTAATGATTATTACAAAGGACTTGCCGTTTCCATTCAACTCCATACAAGACTGTTAGATAAACATGCAACGCTTCAAAACATTCATCATTATTTATCGGATTACTATGCTGACCAAAACTTTGTTAAAGTGATGGATTTTGATCCTGCTTTATGTAATGGCGATGCTTTCTTCAACCCGATAGCATGTAATGATACTAATAATGCTGAAATCTTCGTATTTGGCAACGATAATCAAGTTATGATTATGACACGCCTAGATAATTTAGGCAAAGGAGCCTCTGGCGCAGCTGTTCAAAATATGAACATTATGCTTGGGCTGGATGAGACATTAAGTCTTAAGTAATTATTCAAATATTAATACTTATAAACTTTCAAAAAAATCAAAAAAGACAGGGCGCTTGATATGCTTCCTGTCTCTTTTACTTATGAATAGAGTCACACTATATGATTATGAATTATTTATGTCTCATTTTATCCTGAAGGTTTTGTGCCCCTTGAATTGTTTTATCAGCCATCTTTTGTGCGCCTTCTTTTAAGTTATGAATGCCTTGTGCTGCTTTTTGACCCATGTTTTCGCTACCAGCAATAGCTTTATGTCCGAGATCTTCTACTTGATTTAAAGTTTTAGCACCCCAAACTTCTGCCTGGTCTTTTACTTTATGTGCAAAGTTTTGCATTTTATCTTGTGTGCCTTCCATCATCTGATTTTTATCATCCATTATATTCACCTCTTTTCTAATTATTATTAGCAGCTTTATTTTTTGTATGCATCTATTTTTATTTTGTTGCTTCTAATTTTTACAATTTCCCTGGATATCTAATCCATCTGAGCAAGCCTTCAATATTTTTTTAATTTCTATATTCCCAATCCTATATACTGCATTTGATTAACGGACATTTGAAAGAGCATACCCTAGCATTCCATATATCTTTATCTTATTAACGGCAATTTTAGAGAACCGTCCCCCTTATTTTTTCTATTCCACAGCTCATCAACAGCAATTTTAGAGAACTGTCCCTCATTATTCTATATACCGCATCTTATCAACATGGATTTTAGGGAACCGTCCCCTATTTCATAACACAAGATTTATATTTGCTAATCCTTCCCAAAATTTTTGAAGCGCTTGTTTATTTTTGCATTTCTTAAATACTGCAATTACTTTTGGGTGAGGTGCTATATAAATTATCCGGCAGTCTTCTTCTCCTAAGTTCCGACGCACAGGCCACGCCAGTTTTTCTTCATCGATACAAAATTGAGCATCGACCCCTTCCTCATTTCCTCTTGCATCTACTCTGATCCACTTTTGATGTTCTTCTAAATAAATAGCATTAAGCCCATGAATAATCTTCCTGTCTTCACTTTCATCTGAGCACAGCTTCTGATAACAAAAACCCGTTGGAATGCCGCAAACCCTTAACATAGCCGCTAAGAGATGTGCCTTTCCACAGCAGTTCCCATGTCCAAGCTGTATTACATCTGAAGCAATACAAGTCACATCAATGGCTTTAATATCATAGCAATGATTTATTTCATCCCTAATATATTCATAAATCTTCTTTGCAAGCTGCGTTTTACTAGTTGTTCCTTTCTCTAAATCATTACACTTATGTACAATGTCTAAATGCCTATAACTGATTGCTAGCAGATTTTAGCAGTCCATATTTTGATAGTATCGTAACAAAGTTTAAATCGTATGTTATAATAGCTAAGTATTAGTATTAAAAATTATTGATTTTCACTTGAATCTTGGAGGGTTACTAATGCATGCTATCACATTAAAACATATACTAAAAATTATGCAGGATTCATTTAACGTTCTCGATCCTAGGCTTATTGGCCATGGTAATCAAGTATCCTATATTCTTTCGAAAATGCTCGGATACAAAAAAGGTTACACCGACAGCCAGTTGCTTGACTTCTGTGCACTGGCTGTTTTTCATGACATAGGCGCCTATAAAACAGAGGTATTGAATGATATTATAAAATTTGAGGTAACATCACCTTATAATCATTCCATTTATGGTTCTTTATTTATCAAGCATTTTTCTCCTCTCGCTTATCTGTCTGATGTCATCTTGTACCACCATTTAGACTATAGTCATAAAAACAAAGCCTCTTCAAAGTATCTTAACGAAGCTTTTCTATTCCACCTTGCTGACCGCGTCGCAATATGGCTGACAAATTACGGATATGTGGATAGAGAAATACTTTATAAATTAGCTGATACTAAGTTCTCTAAAGAACATATTGATTTATTTTTCGAAGCCGATAGAGCTCTAGGTATCATCGAGAAAGTTCAGAATAATTCTTATATAGATGAACTTTATAGTTTTTTTAATACTAGGGAACTTACATATGCTGAACTCCTCGCTTATTCTAAGATGTTTGTCTATTCTATTGATTTTAGAAGCGAACACACTGTCCATCATACTATTACCGTCACCAGCCTCAGCAGGCTGCTTTGCCAAAAGCTTGGCATAGATGAAAAAAGCACAGGCCAGATTATGTTTGGTGCATTTATGCATGATATAGGTAAAATCTCGACTCCTGTATCTATTCTTGAGAAACCCGGAAAACTCACGCACGATGAAATGTCCATCATGAAAAATCATGTTGTTGTAACCTATGCGATCCTTAAGAATCTTGGTTTGGATGAAATCATTGAAATCGCCTCTTATCATCACGAAAAGCTTGATGGTACAGGATATCCTTTCGGCCTTAAAGGAAGTGCCCTCTCTCTTTCAGTTCGAATTGTTATGGCTGCTGATATATTAAGTGCACTGCTTGGCAAACGTAGTTACAAAGATCCTTTTCCTAAAGAACGTATTCTTAAGATCTTAATGAATTTATCGACTCTTGGAAAGATAGATTCTGATATTACAAGCCTTATCATTATAAACTATGATGAAATTGTAGAAACCCTATATTCAAACTCTTTGGAAGCTGTTAACGAATACAAACATATAAAGACTGAGTACGAAGACTTATCTAGCTATTTTAATAATCATTTCTCATCCAGTCCAAATAAACTAAACCCGCATCTCAAAATATGAGGTGCGGATTTAGTATCAACCCTATTATAGCAGCTTGCAAAATAATTATGCTTGGCATCCCAAACCTAAAATGCCAATGTTTTGTTTTGTGCCTGAAATAATACATGCCTAAAATGCTTCCCACACTCCCTCCCAGGAGTGCAATGATAAAAAGTGTCTTCTCAGAAATTCTATATCTCTTTTTGACTGCTCGTTTTTTATCTTCTCCCATACTCCAAAATCCAATGAGACTTACTAAAAGGGCATACCCTATTAAATATTTTTCCATCTCGCTCCTCCTATTTCATTAACTCTTTTATATACATAAGCTGGCATTTATAAACAGCTTATTATATCTTGTACTTCCTCACTTTTTCATCCGGCGTTTATGAAATTTCAGATCTATGCTCATGAAATCCTATCACCCCCAATACTACTTTGTATCTTTAAGTATAACCCACTAGGGATTGATAGGGTATTATAAAATAATTTATAGATAATTATCCCTTTATTGTATAAGCCCATTAAGTAAAAATACGACTAAAGGCATTGCCTTTAATCGTATAACAGGTAGGGGATCTTTTGTAATTTTTTTATAAACTTTTATGTGTTATCTTTGTACACGCCCTGAAGCATCTCCGCCTGCAAGCGCTTTGACTTCATCAACCGATACACGGTTATAATCGCCTTCGATAGCATGTTTTAAACATGATGCTGCTACCGCAAATTCAATCGCATCTTGTGGTGCATAGTCATTTAACAAACTATAGATGAGCCCTGCTCCAAATGAATCACCGCCGCCAACGCGATCCACAATATGAACAAGATATTCTTTAGAGAAGTAATAATCACTGCCGTCATAGAGCATCGCTGCCCATTTATTATCGCTGGCTGATATTGATCCTCTTAATGTAATAGCTACATGTTTAAATCCAAACTTCTCCGCGAGTTTTTTGGCTACATCTTTATAACCTTCATGACTGAGTTCGCCGCCAGTAATGTCCGTGCCTTCTGCTTTGATGCCAAAAACCTTTTCTGCATCTTCTTCATTGGCAATACATACATCTACATACTCCATAAGTGTTGCCATAACCTGCCCTGCTTTTTCAGTCGTCCATAATTTTTTTCTGTAGTTTAGGTCACAGCTTACTTTAATACCTTTAGCTTTTGCTGCTTTACAGGCTTCAAGACATATTTCAGTTACGTTATCTCCAAGTGCCGGAGTAATACCAGTAAAGTGGAACCATTCAGCCCCTTCAAAAATCTCATCCCAGTTAAAATCTTTTGTAGTTGCTTCTGAGATAGCTGAATAAGCTCTGTCATAAATAACTGAAGATGCTCTTTGAGAAGCTCCTTTTTCTAAAAAGTAAATACCTACTCTTTCTCCGCCTCTGGTGATTTTGCTTGTATCTACTCCGTATCTGCGAAGGTCATTAACGGCTGCCTGACCAATCGCATGCTTTGGAAGCTTTGTTACAAATCTGGCATCCATCCCAAAGTTGCATAAAGATACTGCCACATTAGCTTCTCCTCCGCCATACGTTGCCTGAAAGCGGTCAACTTGAGTAAATCTTAGATACCCTTCCGGAGCAAGTCTTAGCATAATTTCTCCAAACGTAACAACTCTCTTCATCTCTTACCCTCCTATTTTTTTTGCAGTAAATGAAATGCGAATCCACCGATTTCGTTTTTCATATAAATAGCAAGCAGGTTGCCTTTCTCGTCATACTTCGCTGTGTCTTCATCAAACTTGATGCCTCTTGCTTCTAAATAATTAACAGCACGCTTTAAATAGTTAGTACGGTATGCAATGTGTCCATTTTGTCCTAAATATGGCGATTTAAGCACTTCTACGCCCGCTCCTACAAAGATAGAACTGTTGCCTTCTTTAATAGGATGATTAAAAAGTTCTGCTACATCACCAGCAACCTTTTGGGCTTCGTTTTCTGAAGCTGTATTGATTCCGATATGGGCGAGCTCAAGACCTAACATCTGTGTTACGGCCTCTTTTGTAAGCTCTGTGATTTTATCAAATTCTCCCTTATTGATAAGGCTTGTATCCACCATCCAACTTCCGCCGCAGGCAATGATTTTATCAAATGACAGATAGTCATTAAGGTTTTTGGCGCTTATTCCGCCAGTAGGCATAAATTTAATCTGTGGATAAGGAGCTGCCATAGCCTTGATCATTTTGATGCCGCCAGCTGCCTCTGCTGGGAAAAACTTCACGACTTCGAGTCCTAGCTCAATCGCTTGCTCTACATCCGAAGGATTTACACATCCTGGTGTAATAGGAATATCTTTTTCCACACAGTATTTAACTACTTTAGGATTCAGACCTGGACTTACTATAAAGCTTGCACCAGCTTCTATTGCTTCATCAACCTGATCTGTGGTCAGGACCGTTCCAGCTCCTATTAACATTTCTGGCAGCTCTGATGCAATTTTTTTGATAGCTTCTTTAGCACATGCTGTTCTAAATGTAATCTCTGCTATCGGAAGCCCTCCTGCGCATAAAGCTTTAGCAAGCGGAACCGCATCCTCAACCTTGTCAATTTTTATAACCGGGACTATACCAAACGCTTCTAACTTTTTTAAGACATATTGCATTTTTATACCTCCTCTTTAAGTTAATGCTAATAATTATTTATATTATATATCATTTTTTTTTAGATGTACAGTTTAATTATGATTATTTTTTATGTTTATTTTCATAAAACCTAACTTTTTGTATTAAAAATGTGTTTTTCTCAAAAAATCAATTATACACACTCATTTTTTTTCAGTTAAATAAAAAAAATTTTTAAGTACTCTATATCTCATCCAAGGTTTCTGATATACTATAACCATCTCAACCAATAATTATTCGTTAGGAGGTACATATGAAAAGCATACACGATCATTTAGAAACGTTCACCGGGCTGCTGGATTTGCTGGAAAATCATTTCGGCGATCATTGTGAAATTGTTCTTCACGATAACACCAAAGAATATGACCATACTATCGTCGATATACGAAACGGCCATGTAACCGGAAGAAAGGTCGGCGACTGCGGGGGAAACTGGGGCCTCGAAGTCATGAGCAATACCTGCAGCGACTCTCACATCTACAATAAAATTATTCACACAAGAAACGGAAAGATAATAAGGGGTTCCTCCATGTTTCTAAAAGATGATGCTGGAAATAACATCGGATCTATCTGCATTAATTTAGATATTACCGATTCTTTGAAATGCGAGGAATTTCTGAAACAGTTTAACAACTATTCTGCCCCAACACCATCTGCAAGTGAACTTTTTACAACAGATGTCAATCAGCTTATGGACAATCTTCTGCAGCAATGTGAAAATATGTTTGAAAAACCTACTTCTCAGCTTAGCAAAGAGGAAAAAATGGAGGTTATTAAGTTTTTAGACAGCAAAGGGGCCTTTCTCATTACCAAATCCGGAGACAGAGTCTGTGATTTTCTTAATATCTCAAAATTCACCTTATACAACTACCTCGAAACCATCAGACAGTCTTCCGCTCCTCAATAAGAAGATTTGAAGACTATCGAAACGGAGATATAATTTTATGAAAAAGAAAACTGCCTTACTTTTAGTAAGCATTTTATTAAGTATTACTTTACTTCAAGGCTGCTTTTTAGACAAAACAGCTCCAAAATCAGAACCTAGTGAACCCCCAGACATATCTATATCTATAAGCGCGCAAAGTATCCCCTATGAAATCGGCAAAAACCAGTGGAACGGCGCGATCTATGATAGAGCTGATACATTTCAGGTTATACTAAAAAGCGGGGCAGAAACAAACCTCCCCTATATTAAACTTGGAAAAACAGCAGTGATTGATTTCAAAGGTTATCCCCCTGATACTATCCGTATATCAGATTATGTCCTTAATGAACAAGGAAATAATAGATATACAGAAAAAGAAATCATCCTAGTCTCTCCTGAAACGAATCAAGACAAAGCCTCATTTGAAATAGCTATGCATCCCGCCGCTCTTTTGAGCTCTAACAGCAAGGACTACGAAAAAGGCGCCGTTTACAGAGGCTTCAGGATCATTTGTTCTTGGGGTGATAATGAGTGCGAATATGCATTCATCATTAAAACAGATGCTTC
>CALJNR010000037.1 GCA_937981575.1 uncultured Clostridia bacterium
ACCAGAATTACAAAAACGAAGATAGCTAACCCAGGCAGTACAAAAAGGGCAATCGCTTTTTTATCTCTCAATACTTTATCCAAAAAAATCACTCCTTTCGTAGCACCTCAAGTTATTATCTATTTTGCCACAGATAAATTAGTTTGTAATATATCAACAAATTCCTGCGGAGTTCTTGCTCCTCCTTGTAATTCTTGCAAAGTCCTTAAATAGGTATCAATATCTGCTCCTGAAAGTTGTGTGTCCCATGCTAAACTGTAGCCTTTTGCCTCTTTTAAAAGAGAAGTAATTTGAGTTAGAACAGGGTTGATTTGTGACTCATCTACGTCTGATTTCCATACTGAAATACCAGCTCCTTTTAAATAAGAAGCATTTGATTGGTATTCTGCTAAACCAACCATAAATTCTACAGCTAATTCTGGATGTTCTGTTTCGTTGCTTACGCTATAACCATCAATTGCTCCGCCTGTAAATTCTGCTGTACCATTAGATGTATTTGGAAATGGTATAGGAACTATTTTATCTTTTACTTGGTTTTCATCATCTTGAATATTTCCTGTAAGCCAACTACCATTAAAATACATTGGGACACGTCCCATTAAAAATTCTGCTTGTGCTTCTTGTGCACCTAAACCTTCAAAGCCATTCGGAAATGCCTTGCGATCAACAAGTGTTTTAAACTTGGTTGCTGCTTCTATAAATTCTGGATCATTAAAAGATTTCTCGCCGTTCATTGCTGAAATGACACCATCAACACCCGCTTCTCTTACCGCTAGCATATCAAAATACATCGCAGGGTGCCACCCATCTTTTCCACCTAGCGTCATTGGTGTAATATCTTTAGCTCTAAATGTATCAACACATGTGAGTAGTTCATCCCAGTTCTTTGGTAATTCTAGTCCAGCTTGATCAAATAATTCTTGATTGCAATACATCACACCAGCCCACATTTTTATAGGAAGTCCATACAGTTTTCCATCATAGATATAATTGGACTCTATCCCATCTAGAAGTCTTGATCTTGTTTCAGAAGATATTACATTATCTAAAGCCATAACCTTGCCTGATTCAACAAATGGCTGAGAAAATCCTGCGCCATATGTAAAATATACATCTGGTAATCCGCCACCTGAAAATGCTACTTTTAATTTCGTTTTATAGCTCTCAGTATCAGAAGCATCTTGATTTATTGTCACATTGGGGTGTTTCGCTTCAAATTCTTCCACATAAGCATTAATTACTGCCCTGTCTCCTCCATCTGCTGGCCAAATGTGCCATAAGTTGAGTGTAATTTTTTCATCTGATGCTGCTTTGGTTTCTTGTTTTGTTGATGCTTCTTTATTTTTTCCTCCTGCACTGCTTTCTTTCGTATCATTTGCTTTGCCGCAGCCAGCCACTGAAAATATCATTGCAAGTGTACTGATAACCGCTAAACCCTTCATTATTTTTCTGTTCATAAAAATTCCTCCTCATATTTTTTATAATAATTACTATTTGTAATAATTATATTCCATAATATTTATAATCTTAATAAATCGCATTTTACGACTGAACTATTAAGATTATTTTCAACTTCCCGAGAGTACCCACCCTCTCCAAACTCTTCTAAAGCCATTATTATAGCTCCAACAATAGGTTCATACCTCGAATCTAAAATAATAACCTGCGAAGCATCACGTCTTACTTTTTCTTCAAATGCAGTTTTTATAATGGGTAATCTGCATTTAAAAATGCTTCCGGATATAACAACCTCAACTTCTTCTTGCAGCATGTCAAAACGCTTTAAACCAGCAATAACAAATCGCGCTGAATTTTCTCCAAATGACTTTAATATTTCATTTGAAATCATATCACCTTTTTCAGCACAATCTATCGCTAGATGTACCAGGTCATTAATTTCTTTCATATCAATTTTTTTGTTTACATAATCAATTAGTAACTCATCAATTGATTCTTTGTTGAAGTTTGCAAGCACCCTAGAAGTAAGTGTCGTTGATTTGATCACACCTGTATGGCTTTCAAATACTGACTGCATAATTTTTTTACCGATTGCACTACCCCCTTGATATTCATCATCAATATAATACCCAAATATAAAGGATTCTCCATTTGGAGCTTTTACACCACAATTCAAACCTGTTCCAGCGCAAATAACAGCTCCGTAGTTTTTGGTTGTGGCTGCTCGCATCGCAATCATACAGTCATTAACGATCTTTATTGTTTTAACTTTTACATTCAGCACTTTTGCCATGCTATTTTGTATCAAAGTATATTCAAAGGGAAAATCAGCTCCCGAAATGCCACCAACTATATGTATACATTGTTCTATTTTAACACCCGCTTGATCTAGGGCTTTGTCCACAGCTAGCTTCACTTGACTCATAGCATCGTCAATTCCTGTAACCGCATAATTCCCAGCGCCCGCAAATCCAACTCCTAAAAAATTCCCAAGAGTGTCAGAAATCAGTGCGACTGTCTTGGTTCCGCCTTGGTCAATTCCCAAAACATAATTCAAAATATCTCCCTCTTCCTCTGCATTTTAATCATTTATAAAACTGGGGTAAATAGGCTTTGTTCGCTTCCATGAGTTCTGGCAACATTTTCTCAATAAGATTATAATCTCTAACTAACGGATGAGCCATCAAAGCAAGTTTTGCTTTATTGACATCACCTTCAACAGCAGCTTCAACGGCTAACTGCTCGTAATTTTTAACTTCACTGATTAATCCCCACACCATTGGTGGCACATTATTAACTTTAAGAGGCTGCATGCCTACGCCATTTACAAGACAACCTATCTCAACAACCGCAGAATCAGGAAGGAAATCAATAGCACCATTATTAGGTACATTCACTATCATCCATGTATCTTGATCATTGTATACAGCATCTAAAAATCCCATAGCAACATCAGAATAGCCTCCGCCTCCTCGTTTACTTAAAGCTTCCGGTTTGGTTGATATTTTTTCATCTGCATAAGCTGAATATATTTCTTTTTCCATCATCATAACTTGCTGACCTCTTGTATATTGGGCATTTTTAAATTGATCAAGCTTTCTATGTGTATGATAATAATATTGTAAATAAGGACTTGGAATTGCATTTAATAATTTGACTAACTCTAGGTCAATCTCAGGGTTCGCTTTTGCAATATTAATAAATTCTTCTTCTGTTGCCGGCCTGCCATCAATAGAGATATTGTATATAAAATTCATATGATTAAGACCGACATAATCATATCTCACTCTGTCATAGGCTACTCCCATAGACTTTTTCGCCCACATTTTAGGAAAAATCCCCCCGGAACAAAATCCTGCAATCTTAGCGTTTGTGTATCTTGTGACAGCCTCTGAAACCAATCCTGTAGGATTTGTATAATTGACAATCCATGCATCAGGGCTATATTTTTCTATAGTTTTGGCTAGATTAAGCATAACAGGAATGGTCCGCATAGCCTTCATAAGACCACCCGCTCCTGTTGTTTCTTGACCAACAAGCCCGTGACTTAGAGGGATTTTTTCATCTAGCACGCGTGCTTCATTGCCTCCGACTCTTATCTGTGTGTTTACAAAATATGCGCCTTCAACTGCTCTTGCAAGATCTGTTGTCTTGTTAATCGTAACGTCTAATCCTAATTCTTTTACATATCTTTTACAAAAACCTTCCATAATGTCAAGTCGTTTTTCATCAA
>CALJNR010000038.1 GCA_937981575.1 uncultured Clostridia bacterium
ATCGTAAGCAGGCTGACAATAAAAATACTGATGATAATAACTGCCAGGCTTATTTGATTAACTCTTTTAATATCTTTTGTCATTTCAGCTTCCGGTGCAATCCCAACAATCTTCCACCCGGTTATTGTAGAAGTTTTATAGGTTACTATATAATTGACATCCTTAAGCCTTGTCACAAAACTGCCATTTTGAGCACGGAAGCTTTCAGGATTACTCACCATAACCTCCGGATACTCTTTATCCTCTAAATTGCTGGGGAAATAGATCACTTGCCCATTTTCATCAATCAGATAAACATAGCCCTTTTCTCCTAGCTTAACATCGTTGCAGATTCTATCAAGAAACTCTATATTAATGTCAATATACATTGCCCCAAGGCCGCCTAAAGTACCGGTATTAATGACCTTCCCTATAGAAAAAACCTTCTTGCCAAGCATGTTGAGCCAAGGGGGCTCTATGGATACTTCATCATTTGACTCATTAAGCAGCTGATTGTAAAAAAAATCCTTATCCGTATCTGTCCCGTAAATGCCGTAGCAGCTGATAGTCTTTCCCGTATGCGAAATAAGCCGAATGTCTTCAAGACTTGTTTTTATCTTTTTGAAACTATTAAAAGTTTCCCATATACGCATAGTATATTTTCTATTCCCATCAATATCGCCAGCTTCATTAAGCTTAAGATACTGCAGCATATAATAATCATTTCTAAGCTCCAGCACATTTTCTATATCACTTATATAAGTTTCAATGTTTTTATCAATTCGCTCAATGACTTCATTGGTATAGAGATTGATATTCCGATGAAGGCTTTGGATATAGTATTGGTAGGAAAAAAAAGCAAAGATAGAAATAGGAAGGATACTCAGCAGCAAAAAACATACTGTAAGTTTTGATTTTATACTATAGAAATTTATTTTCTGCCCCAAATTATTAAACATCAAATCACCTTCTATTCTTTCTTTTATTTAATTTCCCAAGGTTTCTTAGTTGCAAGCAGCAAATCATAACTCTCTTTGTCTGCAAATTCCAGCCCTGTATCTATAAAATTTGATTCTACTGTTCCCTTATCAATCGCTTCATAAAGATTTAAGACGCTAAGCCTTCCCATTTCTTTGAAGTCTTGTCCTATGAGTGCATCCGCCATGCCTTTTTGAGCTGCAATAAGCATTGGATAAAATGTATCTATCGAAATAGATACCCCTCCCTCATTACACCACTCTTGGAAACTCGGCATCGAATCTGGTGAAACAAAAAGCGGCCATCCCCCTGTACTAAAGAAGACATCAACCCGAACACCTTTTAATGCTTTATTCCTTATATACTGCTCCAGCATTTCACTTGCCGTATTAATATCGTCATTGCAGACAAGTGTATCTATATAATTAACTTTAAGATTCAATTTTTCATTTGTTTCCTTGAAGCCTTGAAGTCTTTCATTAAGATTAAGCGCCCCCGTACCTCCTGTCATCACAAGAACATTCAATTCATTTTCAATCCTGTTTTCGGTTTCCAAAATATCTGCCAGGGCTTTGCTGCTGGCTTTCCCGGCATTATAATTATCTGTCCCACAATAAAAAAGCCTTTTGCTCTTTGGTGAATCCGAGTCAAATGTTGCTACCTTAATGCCTGCTGCAACCGCCTGATCAATCAGCGGAGCCATCCTTTCCGGGTCTATGCAGCTAATAAGGATTCCATCTACTTTTCGCTTAATAAGGCTTTTCACAATGTTTTCCTGATCAATAGAACTCATTTGATAGGGCGCAAGCCATTCAAAATCCACCCCTAGCTCCTTACATATGCGTTCTGCTTCTTCCTTTGTATCTAGGAAAACTGGATTATCAAGAGACTTAGGCACCATTGAAATAATAATATTATCCCGCTTTTCTTTCCTCTCCTCACTAACTGGTTCCGTCTGCTCTACATCAGTTAGCAAAGGGGTGAGCTCTATTCGGCGCATTTTGCAGCCTGAAAGAAGCACAAGAGCAAGCATTGCTGCGCAATAAATAACTTGTTTAAAACTAAGACATTTCTTTTTCATAAGCTGTCCCCCTGTCTACTTCTTATTGTAAATGATAAAGGTCTCTTTTTATATGAAAATAACTTCCAGTAATTTATCACTCTTCTTCTAACCTACTCTTCACTTATTGGAAAATCCGTTTTTATGCGTAGTTATAGGGCTACATTATCAAAACCATAATTTAGGATAAATATAATTTTTTTTATTATGCTTTGATTTTTTATATTTTAGGCTAAAGATATTGCGTCCTCCTCTTTTTGCGATTATATTATAGTTAATACAACGCTATTCTTCGAGAGCAGCTATAAGTTTTTTATTTCTTAAATGATAGTAATGGACTTTTATGCGTTCTCGTTATTTTATTATATATTTTTTAAGAACATTTTAAAATATATTTTAAAATAATTTCAAGAATACATTGTGTCTTTATAGAGCATCTTATAATTAATCTTACTAGCTAAGTCCAATTTACTATTAGCTGTAAAAATGAGTTATAGGAGGTCTATTATGTTTAAAAAATCAAGTAATACATCTATCACAAGGGGGAACAATATGTTTAAAAAATTAGTAACATCTCTTTTAGCAACATCACTTTTAGCTCTTGGTCTTATAGGCTGTGCACCAAATGCAGCTCAGCCTAATGCTCCTGCTCCAGCAGAAACACCAGCCAAAGGCGGTGAAACTGCTCAAAAAGATTTTGTAGGGGTATCCATGCCAACACAGTCACTTCAGCGTTGGAATCAAGACGGTACTAATATGAAAGCTATCTTAGAAGGACAAGGTTACCTTGTTGACCTTCAATATGCTAATAACGATGTAAACACTCAAGTTCAACAGCTTGAAAATATGATCACTAAAGGATGTAAAGTACTCGTAATCGCTGCAATCGACGGTTCAGCTATTACAGATGTTCTTGCAAAAGCTGCACAAAACAATGTTCAAGTTATCGCTTATGACAGACTTATTATGCAAAGTCCAAACGTAAGTTATTATGCGACCTTTGACAACTTTAAAGTTGGTGTAATCCAAGGCCAATATATTGAAGAAAAACTTGGTCTTAAAGAAGGCAAAGGACCATTTAACCTTGAAGTATTTGGCGGTTCACCAGACGATAACAATGCAACCTTCTTCTACAATGGAGCAATGAGCATCCTAAAACCTTATATCGAAAGCGGCAAACTGGTTGTTCCAAGCGGCCAGACAGATTTTACAACAGTTGCTATTCAAGGCTGGGATTCAGCAAAAGCACAAGCTAGAATGGATACTCTTGTTACAGCTAACTATGCAAAGGGTCAAAAACTTGATGTGGTATTATCTCCTAATGACAGTTTAGCTATTGGTATCGTATCATCTCTTAAAAATGCTGGATACGGCAGTGCGGATAAACCTTATCCAATCATCACTGGCCAAGACTGTGACAAACCAAATGTTATCGCTATGATTAACGATCAACAGTCTATGTCTATTTTCAAAGATACAAGAACTCTTGCATCAAAAGTTGCTGAAATGGTAGATGCACTTCTTCAAGGTAAAGAAGCTACTGTAAACGATACAACAACTTATGATAATGGTGCTAAAGTCGTTCCTTCTTTCCTTTGCGATCCTGTTTATGCTGATAAAAATAACTACAAAGAAATCCTGATCGACAGCGGCTACTATACAGAAGACGATTTAAAATAAGAAATAACCTCTTATTCTCTAAAGCCGAACACTCTTTTATGAGTGCTCGGCTTTAGATTAGAAAAGAGTTTTCCCTATTAACGAATACTAGGAGGTGATATAATGGAAACATTTATTCTTGAAATGAGAAACATTACAAAGCTTTTCCCCGGCGTGAAGGCCCTTGATAACGTTAATCTAAAAGTTAAAAAAGGCGAGATTCATGCGCTATGCGGCGAAAATGGTGCTGGTAAATCTACTCTCATGAATGTACTGAGCGGCGTTTATCCCCATGGTACTTATAGTGGTGACATTATATTTGAAGGCAAAGAATGTATTTTTAAGGTCATTAAAGATAGTGAAAAAATGGGAATTGCTATTATTCATCAAGAACTTGCTCTTGTCCCTTACTTATCTATTGGCGAAAACATGTTCCTAGGTAACGAACAATCTGACGGACAGTTTATTAACTGGACTCAAACACATATACAAGCTAAAGAGCTTCTCAAAAAGGTTGGGCTAAATGAAAGTACCTATACTTTAATCAAAAATATTGGTGTAGGCAAACAGCAGCTTGTAGAGATTGCAAAGGCACTGGCAAAAGATGTAACACTGCTCATTCTTGATGAGCCTACAGCTGCACTTAACGAAGAAGACTCCAACAACCTGCTCAATCTATTACTAGAACTCAAGCGCGACGGCATCACTTCAATTATTATTTCTCACAAGCTTAATGAAATATCACGAATTGCTGATAATATTACAATAATAAGAGATGGCTCTACTATAGAAACAATTGAAAAAGGTTCAGAGCCTATATGTGAAGATAGAATTATAAAAGGCATGGTAGGTCGTGATTTAGTGGATCGTTTTCCAAAACACGTTTCAAAAATAGGAGATGTAGCTTTTGAAGTGAAAAACTGGAATGTTTATGATCCGATGAGAGATGATAAAAAAGCAATCGACAACGTCAACTTAAAGGTTCATAGAGGTGAAATCGTAGGCATTTCTGGCCTTATGGGTTCTGGTCGAACAGAACTTGCTATGAGTATTTTCGGTAAGGCTTACGGCAAATCTATAAGCGGTACAATGATAAAAGACGGAAAGGAAATTACGCTTAACTCCATAAGGCAAGCTATTGATCATGGACTTGCTTATGTAACTGAAGATCGCAAGTCAGCAGGACTTGTTCTTAACCAAGATATCAGGAGCAACATCTCTCTTGCTAATCTGAAAGAGTTAAAACGCAATCTCCTCATTGATTCCAATAAAGAGATCAGAGTTGCCGAAGAATACCGCAAAAAACTCGGCATCAAGTCTCCAAGCATTTTGCAAAAGGCTGGCAATCTTTCTGGTGGTAATCAGCAGAAGGTCGTACTTAGCAAATGGATCTTTACATCCCCGGATATACTTATCCTTGATGAACCAACCCGAGGCATCGATGTAGGGGCTAAATATGAGATTTATGAGATCATCAACAAGCTTGCAGATGAAGGCAAATCAATTATTATGATCTCCTCTGAACTTCCTGAAATACTTGGTGTCTGCGATAGAGTCTATGTAATGAATGAAGGAAAAATAGTTGGCGAACTTGATAAGTCAGAAGCTTCACAGGAAAGTATTATGAAATGTATTATGAGAAGCAATGGGAGGTAGCGTAAATGAAAAATGTATCAAGTCTTTTCAAAAATAATATAAGACAGTATGGAATGCTTATTGCACTTGTATGTATCATGGCATTCTTCCAAGTTGCAACAAAAGGTATTCTTTTAGTCCCAATGAATATGACAAACCTTATTCTGCAAAACAGTTATGTACTTATTCTTGCAATCGGTATGACCCTCTGCATTGTATCTAGTGCAAACATTGACCTTTCTGTAGGTTCTGTCTGCGCTTTCATCGGCGCGATTATGGGAACTTTGATTGTAAATATGAAAATGAACGTGTTAGCAGCCGTTGTGATCTGTCTTATCATAGGACTTCTTATCGGTGTTTGGCAAGGGTTCTGGATCGCCTATATACGTATTCCTGCATTCATTGTAACCCTTGCCGGCATGCTGCTCTTTAGAGGTCTTACAATTACAATGCTGCAAGGCTTAACGCTTTCTCCATTTCCTAACAGCTTTACCTTTATCAGCTCTGGTTTCATTCCAGACATTTTTGCAGGACTTGGGCTCGGAGTTAACCTTACAACAATTATCATCGGTATTATTATTTCTATTATCTATGCTTATATCGAATTTAAAAACAGAGCAGAAAAAAGCAAATATGATTTTGAAGATCTTCCCCTTACCCTTTTCTTAATCAAGATAGTCTTAATTATTGGGGTTATCAACTTATTTTTCTATTGGTTAGCACTCTATATGGGAATTCCTATTATTCTCTCTGTCATCGGACTTCTCATCTTAGTCTATTCTGTTTTTACAACACAAACAGTCCCTGGCCGCTATATTTATGCAATGGGCGGCAATGAAAAAGCAGCTAAGCTTTCAGGTGTTAATACAAGCAAAGCACTCTTCTTAATCTATGTTAATATGGCTTTTCTTGCAACAATAGCGGGCATTGCCTTTACCGCTCGTCTTAATGCCGCTTCTCCCCAAGCAGGGATGAACTTCGAACTTGATGCCATTGCCGCTTGTTATATAGGCGGTGCCTCTGCCTACGGCGGCGTTGGTACAGTTATTGGTGCTATCGTAGGGGCCTTGGTTATGGGTGTTTTAAATAATGGTATGTCTATCTTAGGTGTCGGCAGCGACATGCAGATGAGCATTAAAGGTATCGTGCTTCTTGCAGCTGTTGCCTTTGACGTATTTTCTAAAGCTAAGTCTAAATCATAAATCTTTTATTGATATTCTCCATCTAAAAAAGATACAAATAGCCGTTTATCCTCTTAGCGCTATTTGTATCTTTTTTCATTTAACTTCTCTCTGCTCGATATTTACTCGGTGTCATTCCTGTATATTTCTTAAATACCCTTGCAAAATGACTTTGATCATGAAACCTAAGCCAGGCTGCAATATCTAAAAGTGAGTAACTTGACGTTTCCATCAGCCTCTTAGCTTCTTCAACCCTTTCTCTATGAATATATTGGCCGATTGTAAGTCCCGTCTCTTTCCTAAAGCGTTCAGAAAGGTAATTAGGATGAACCCCTACCCATTCTGCTATCCCCCCTAGGGATATTTCTTCATAAAGATACTTAAGAATATAACGTTGGCATAAGTTAACTGGCCTTGAATATTTATATTCTCTCACCTTTTTCACTCGATCCGCAAAGTCACATTGCATTTTGATATCTAGTTCTGTCAGGTCTTTGATTTCCTTTAATTCTTCTATTTCTTGGATATAGAGATCACTTAAAGTATAGGCTGTTTCCGAGTCAAGGCCCCCTTCCATCGCCGCCCGGGTGGCAAGGGTCACGCTGCAGATCGCATGGTTCTTTCTTCCTCGCAGCGGACTACTTTTCGAAAGTATCCCAACTTCTCCATCCAAAGGGTTCTGGCTGTACTTTAATAACTTTTCTTTATCCCCCATCTTTATGCAGTTAAAAATCCTTCTTTCTCCACTCAAAGAGTGATGAAAAAAAATATTTTGTCTGTTTTTTGATAAAGATTCTTTGATGTTATCATTCATCTTTTGAGAAACCTCACTCAGGGAGCTGTTCTTTTCCATAACCTCTCTTAACCTTAGTTGCTCCTTATAAATACAGTAATAAAGCAAAATGCTGGCATTCATTAATCTTGTATAGTCAAAAATAGCTATACCATTGTAATAATGAATCAGCTGCCTTTTAATGCCTAAAGAAAAATTGTGGTTTAGAACTAAGGCTTCTGCCATCTCTGAAGTAACTGCCGAATATGCAGAAGGCCCCACAACAAAAGTTCCTTTAAATCTTCCTTCCTCAATCAGCTTTACTGCAAAATAATTCTCATAATAAGGGGTGGATTTAATAATAGGAATAGTTAAATGGTCAGTTTGCTCAAAGAGTTCACGAAGCAGCTTCCCCTGATCTTTATGAAGGGGATTATTAGATGCTCCATAATTAAAAGAAACTTTGATATTACTATCCTGGTCCAAGAAACATACTGGCATTTTTAGCACTTCCACAAGCAACATACAAAGATATTCGGCGTCCATCTCCACACTCTCCCCGCCTTAGATTTGTAATAAAAACCTGATATTTATACAAACATTATACCCTATCAACTGATAAAATAAAGCTATAAAATTGACTTTAAGGAGGCAAAAATGAGCATGGATATTAAAAAAATCATTTCTGAAATGACTTTAGAAGAAAAAGCAAGTTTATGCAGCGGGCTGGACTTTTGGCATACCAAATCTGTAGAACGTCTTGGCATTCCCAAAATAATGGTAGCCGATGGTCCTCATGGGCTTAGAAAGCAATCAGATGCAGCTGACCACCTAGGATTTAACGAAAGTGTCAAGGCTACATGCTTCCCTTCTGGCGCAACACTTGCATGCTCTTGGGATAGAGCTCTGCTTAAAAAGATAGGAACAGCCCTGGGGGAAGAATGCCAAGCTGAAAAGGTTTCTGTTATCCTCGGCCCTGCTGCAAATATCAAACGTTCTCCGCTTTGCGGCAGAAACTTCGAGTACTTTTCTGAAGATCCTTATTTATCTTCGGAAATGGCAGCTTCTCATATAAGCGGGGTGCAAAGCCAAGGGGTCGGAACATCACTTAAACACTTTGCGGTCAATAACCAAGAACATCGAAGAATTTCTGTGGACGCCGTTTTAGACGAAAGAACACTACGTGAAATTTACTTAGCCAGCTTTGAAAGTGCTGT
>CALJNR010000039.1 GCA_937981575.1 uncultured Clostridia bacterium
GATTTTCGCAAGGAGCGTAAAGCGTATGCACATAAATGCGATTGCAACGACAAGCACGCTTACAAGAAGTATAACCGCAATCAGAAGCCCATCAGAAATTGCGTTAATCGTTTTGAAAAGCGGATATGTAATCGTCGGTCCGTTTGCTTCAAATCCTGAGGAGATGTAAGCAGTTTCAAATGCGCCAAGCGCGGACAAGTCCTTTAGTCTGAACTCAATCAGATATTCCGTGCTTCCAAAATCCTTTATTTTCCTATAGTCATTTTCGCTCACAAGAAACCTCTTTGAAGAGGCGAGCAACGAATTCATCTGTGAATCGCGGAGAAATCCCGCAACGGTAAATTTCTTTCCGCATATCACGGCGCTGTCACCGACCTTTGCGGTACCGTCCTTCATATAACATATCGGAACATAAATTTCCCCATCGGACACATTTATAACGTTTCCGTCAAGATCAAGGAGATAATCGAATTTTTCGCTCTGCGTGCAGAAGCCGTTGTCCTGAACATTGTCCGCAAGTGATTTTCCGTCAATTATAATCCGCGTACCATCAACATTGAGAAATTCAAGCACCTGAAATTCATCGACATTGCCATTCTGCTCCGCGAAAGCGGCAAGCCGCGAAGTATCAATTATGCCCGAATGCATTTGCATAAAATGCGGGGTTTTTGCTTGCGTCATTAACGTATCTATCGAACCGGATAAATTTACGATGAGTATTGCCGTCAGCGAAACAAGCATAGCCGCGGCTGCGACAAATATCATTGTTGTCAGCGTTATGGCTTTGCTTTTTAAAATGTCATTGCGGATTATTCTGTAATACATAAGACACCTCTGTTTTACGTTTTTTGTATGATAAATTCTGCACGATACCTATTCGTTAGCATTGCCCAACTAACACCATGCTCTCTAGCAGCACTTAAAGCATCGAAAGCATATTATTTACCCTTTCTTATTGATGCAGTATCTTCTTCCTTATCGACGAAGTGACAGACAGCAACCGGCTTTTCACTCTCACCAATTGTATTAGCATAAAGTACTCTTGCATTTGTAATAATCATTCTGCCGTGGAATTTTAATACATCTAATACTGTATCGATATAACTACGCCAAGACTCATTGGAATAGTCACCAGTTACATATTCATTATTCCAATCCTTAACTGTCCTTCAGGTTTTCAAACAAGCCTCCCAGTGAGCAAACTTCTTTAATTATCCATTGAATTACAGTAAGACCTGATGATCTTCAAACGAATCAAAAATTGTGCTAGATATAGACTTTTTTCTAGTAGAATTCTAATTCTAAGTACTTCCACAAATATGATAAAATTCCTTCTTCTCCCTTATGATCATAGTAAATATCCAACTTAAATTTCATCAAATTTTTAAGATTTTCTTAATAGTACAGTAATCCATTAAGTGTGAAATTTTACCATAATCCAAGAATACCTTTATATATGTAACTAATATATTTCTACGTGGTCGAAAAACTATATCCATATTTAAAAATACTCAATTATTCTAGCGAAGTTGCTATCTAATCCAACTAATATCTCAATGTAAACTAGTAGTTAGAGTTCTTCTACAAATCTAAAAAGTCACCTTGTTTTTCTGTAATAGTATATATTCGCGTACATAATAAGGCCCCAAGCAATAATTCCCCTAAACTTTTCAGTCTAGTGGAACATATGTCACGCTACATTTTCACCCTAAAAACAACAAAAGCCCTTGAAATCAAGGACTCTACATTGTATCAATATTTGAGTTCTAGGTTGTCAACTGTATAATGAAACATATCTCCAAAATTTGTCTTTACTTATGATACAAACCATATATCACATTGTAAGTCTAAATTACTTTTGAGGTAAACATAGAATTTCTCTAGCTTCATTTGGCGTTGCAATTTCACGTCCCATTTCTTTTGCTATGCGTGCTATTCTAGCTACTAATTGCGCATTTGATTCTGCTAATTGTCCTTTATGATAATAAATGTTATCTTCAAAACCAACTCTAACATGACCTCCCATAGCAATAGCATGAACAGCTAAAGGCAACTGGTGTCTTCCTATTCCAGCAACTGTCCAAATACTTCCTTTTGGTATGCTATTTACTAAAAATACTAAATCTTCAATATTTCCAGGCATAGCACCAGGAACACCAAGAACAAAATCAAAGTATAAAGGTTCTGTAACTAAACCTTTTTTTACTAAACGTAAAACATTTTCTATCATTCCTCTTTCAAAAATTTCAAATTCAGGTTTTATGTTTCTTTTCTTCATTTCTACTGCAAAATTGTGGATATATTCTGGCGAGTTCATGAAGACTCCATCTCCAAAATTGCATGTACCTGCATCTAAAGTTGCTATTTCAGGATTTAATTTTAAAGGTTGCATTCTTTCTTCAAATGTATGCCAAATAGACCCCCCTGTTGATGGTTCAAATATAACGTTACATTTTTCTGCAATCTTTTCAGCAATTATTCTGTTTGTATGATAATCTTGAGTAGGTTCACCATTTTCATCTCTTGCATGAACATGAACAATTGAAACTCCAGCTTTATAGCATTCATAAGCAGCGTTAGCTATTTCATCGGGAGTTAGAGGTAAATTTGGTTGTTGTTCTCTGGTTAACTCCCCTCCAGTTAGCGCAGCAGT
>CALJNR010000040.1 GCA_937981575.1 uncultured Clostridia bacterium
CAGAGGTTTCTTTGTCGTTTGTTACATACAATTTAAAACGAGTATTGAATATTCTTGGTGTTAAGGAAGTCTTAAAAAGACTCAGAGAAAGAAGCAAACCAGCACTGGTGTAGCGTGCTGGTTTGCTAAAAATATACTATATTTAAAAATCAAACGATGAATAGGGTTGTTAGCTCAGATATCTAGCGGAATAACCACACAGTCTGCCGTCCAATGTCATAAAGCTTAACTAACAAAATTTTACATAGAGCGTTTTTTGTTAACTGGATATTTATTTTTCCTCGAAGGCTCCCTTCGTGGAAAACTTCTATCTGGCCGTATTGGGACAAGATTTTTTGCTATATGCTTCATTGCTTTATCAAATAAGATTGTCCTTTTTTCAAGGTCGTCCTCATAGAAACATTCTATTAGTGTTCGGGTCATTTTTGATATTAAAATATTCATATTTACTTTATATTCGTATTTCAAGCTTTTTTTATTTGTTTCTGCATTCTCATTAGCTTCGGCTTTTGCCATTGTCATAAGGTTTGATAAATATATGGTTGCGTAAAAATCCTGCATTATAGCTATTGGATTAACTCCCGAAAAGTTTTCAAGCTCATATCTGCTTTTTAACTGGCAGTACTTGACTTCTATTCCCCAACGCTTGAAATATAGCACTTTGAAATCTTCGGTAGTAAGATCCTTATCCATAAGATTGGTAGCTAATTTTTCTACTTCACCTGTTGGTAAAATAATGTTCATTATCCGTAAGGTTAGAACCTTATTTTCATGAGTGAGCGTGACAATCTGATCCGGTTCATTTGCCTTGTCAAATCTAGAATTAAATTTATTAACCTTTACCCTCATTAAGAATTTTAATTTTTTGCTTTCTAAAAAATTAAACATATCCTTTGAAGGGTATCCTCTATCAAATAAAAACAAGTCGTTTTTAAAGCCTTTATTCTCAAGTCTTTCAATAAGTTCTTTTGCTATATCTCTTTCAGCAGCCTTCCATGTGCGTATATCTGATTCAAGTATGTAATCATTTTCTATGTCATATATCACACCCACCATTGCTCTAGCCTGGTGTCTGTTACTTTGGTTATGATAATATCCGAAATGCTCTCTGTTACTAATAGTATTTGGAATTTCAGTAATACTTCCATCAATAGAAAGTAATCTATAGCCCTTGTATTTTTTAAAATTGTCATCATTATAAAACCAGCTTATATAGTTATCATTAAGCTGAATAAAGGCATCGGGCTTAATCTTTTGTCTAAGCTGAGAAAATGCTTGTTTTGTCATAGTATTTTCACTACCTAAAAATTCAAACCAATCATCAAGTTCAATTTGCAGTGTTTTTCTTAACCCTTTTAAAATAAAATATATTGCATCCCTAAAACTCATTTTAGCGGTTTCTTTAGTAAAATATGTACTCTTTGTACGGTTGGTAAACATAAAAATGGAATCATTAATTTGTTTTTTGGCTATTCCAATAGAATTCATAAAATTTTTCAACATTTTTATCACCCAATAACCAGAAGATATACCATTAAAAAGGTATTCATTTCAATTATTAGGGCGTTTTCAAAAAGTCAAGTGTTTTCATGCACTTTCTAAAAGAAATTCTACTTTCCTTTTATTTACAGCGTAGCTTTATGACATTGGTCTGCCGTCCCATTGACATGAAGATTGTTTGTTAAGCATCCCATATGGTCTATGTCCTGTTTATGACAAAGGTGGATCAGTTTTCATTGCTAGACGGCAAAGTTTGCATGAGGGCAAAGAAATGTTTAGGCTCACCGGTACTAAAATATTCATACCAAGATTCCAGTGTGTTTGATTGAAAAACACCTAAATGCTCAATAATTTGTTTCGCCCACAACAAAGCTCCGGTGGAACTTGCTGTAATAAGGTTGTTATCCGCTACAGATGGCTTGTCTATATAAAAACTTTGCCCTTTATAACTAGGAGAAACCATTTCAAGAAATCCCGGTCCATTACTGGTATGCGGACGCTTATCCAATAGCCCAAAGTTGGCAAGCGCAGCGGTAGCCCCACAGATTGCACACACCGTAGCGCCTAAAGAGAGAAATTCGCTTGCTTTTTCGATGATAGCGCCATGCTTTGGGTCGTTCCATGTATCTGCGCCCGGTAATAGCAACATGCTTGTTTCACTCACAACAATATCATCAATTAAGCAATTGGGCACTATTGTCATCCCGCCCATTGTATTGATTGGCTCTTTAGAATAACTAACCGTTTTGAGCGATACACGTTGCTCGCCCTTTTTGAAAAATCGACCGGAATTCAGCTCCGAAATAACATACCCCAGTTCCCAGTCGGCTAAAGTATCAAGAACGTAAACATAGATTGTAAACATAAATTTCCTCCATTTTCATTGTGTTTCTAATTCGCTGCCTCTATAATGTTTTGTGCTTCAAAGATGTGATTAGGTAACAAGTCATTTAAACTAATGATTTTACTGCCTTTACTTTCATAATAACTTAGCATTTCGTCAATTTTCCTTTTATCATAACTGGTAATGCAATCTGATAAGACATTAACGCCATAATTTGCTTTGCATAAGTTGTAACAGGTTGATTTAACACAAGCAACAGCATCTGCTCCTGCTATGTAGAAATCACATATTTCATTTTTACTAATAAAGTCTGTAAGTTCTTCACTGCTTAATGCGTTTCCTTTGTATTTTGTAAAAACATTTTTTGATACTATTTTCAAGTCTAAAGCTAATTCAGACCCATATGTATTGGGTTTAAAAGTCCTCGTGCCGGCTGATAAATTTTCATGCCTTATATAAATAACATGAATATTATTATTGACTGCCCAATCAATAGCTTTATTAATATTGTCAATTATATCCTTGTAATTCTTTGTTATGTCATTTTGAATATCTATTATTACTAAGGCTTTTTTCTGCATAATGTCTCCTCTTGATAGGTAGATTGATTTGTTTACTTTTTTATTGTACCATGTAATTGTTGACAGCTGTATGGCAACAATCTATAATGATAAAAAGAAATTTTGAAAAATTGAAAGGCGGCTGTCAGATGAAAATTGACAGGCTTGTTAGCATTATTATGATACTCCTTGAAAAAGAGCGGATAGGCGCACAGGAGTTGGCAGATATGTTTGAAGTTTCACCCCGCACAATCTACCGTGACATAGACACTATAAACATGGCGGGTATTCCTGTTTGTTCTGCACCGGGAGTTGGCGGCGGCTTTGAAATCATGCAGAAATACAAGATTGATAAAAAAGTTTTTTCCACTGCAGACCTTTCCGCTATCCTGATGGGGCTTTCCAATCTTTCTACTATGATACGAGGGGATGAACTGGTAAACGCCCTTGCAAAAGTTAAGAGCTTTATCCCCGCCGACAGAGCAAAAGACATTGAATTAAAAGCAAATCAAATATATATAGATTTAAGTCCGTGGATGGGCAACAGGAACATACAACCATATTTAGAGATTATCAAGACAGCTTTACAGGAAAGCAAGCTACTTTCGTTTGAATATGCAGACCGCTACGGAAATAAAACCGCACGAACAGCCGAGCCGTATCAGCTTGTTTTGAAAAGTAGTCATTGGTATTGGCAAGGGCATTGCTATAAAAGAAATGATTTTCGCTTATTTAAACTATCCCGCACATCAAACCTACAAATACAAGAGGAATTTTTTACGCCACGGGATTATCAAAAACCGCAGTTAAATTTTACTGATATTTTGGCAACTATGCAAACAAAAATCATAATTCGTATTCATAAATCTGTCATGGACAGGGTACTTGATTATTGCACTTATGAACACTTTTCGCCAGACGGTGATGAGCATTACATTGTTAGTTTTCCTTTCATAGAGAACGAATACTATTACAATATTCTTTTCAGTTTTGGGGATAAATGCGAGTGTTTAGAGCCGTTACATATCCGCACAGAAATGAAGCGTAGAATACATGATATAGCTACCTTATACGAAAACTAGAACAGGAGTCTATTCTCATATTCACAATACTTTATGGTCGCTATATTGTGCTATTTTGTTGTTTCTGCTAATCGGCAAGCATGATTTTTCGCATTTTGCCCTCCGGGCAAAACACAAAAAATCATGCTTGTTGGGGCCATGTTGCCCCAAATCCCTGCCGCCTCGGGGCAACATGGCCCGAAGTCGGGGCGCTCCGCTTCTTTGTTGCATAGGTTCTATTTAACATGGAACAGTCAGCAATATAAAATAACGGTTTGGCCTTTGAAATTAAAGGTGATCAGACTCGGCAAAATTGAGCCCTATCCCCTTTTTAAGGAGATAGGGCTCAATTTCTGATACACCTTGTTGAACGATAGCGGCGGACGTGAGCTATGGGGACTCAATCCAATCTCTTTACATAAAAACTCAGGTGAGAGGATCCATCTGAGGGCGGTATGGATTTATTAGGGATATTTTATAGCTATATCCATTTACATGGGCACAGCTCCCCTTCCCCAGAAGAGACAGTTTTAAAACTGGTGGTCTGAATGGTTGTATGACCTAATAGTTTTTGAATATATGAAAGATCTACGCCATTATTTAGAAGATGGGTAGCAAAGCTGTGACGAAGGCTATAGCCTCTTAATTGTAAATCCATCTCCATCTTGTTTAATAAGTCAGTCATAAGAAAACCCCTTTACTAAATATTTTGAATTACCATACTATAGTAAAAGGAAATCTGATAAAATGGGAGATAGAAAAGTTATGATAAAAAGTATAAGAAAGAATTTATAATAAGATAAACTTGGAAAGCCACCGTGATAGCGGTTTCGTTCAACAATGTATCTCCGTTCGCTAACGCACACCTCTTCACTGGTGCAAGCACGCTGCGAAGAAAGGACTACGCGGGAACAGTTCAGAGATGTCGGAGATACGGAGACGTTAGGCGACACAAGCAATTAGTATTTTTTTATACGTAGTATGATTATGATGAGTATAGCAATATAGAAGAAAGAAAAAAATAAATTTGAATTTGAAGCGAAGATAATTTATATAATGTTCTGAAGGTATGAATTGTTTTTCATGTCTGTTTTATCATGTATTTGTTGATTTTAATAAAGTGCTTGCAATTAATTTTTAATGGTCTTATCCTTTATTTAAGGACGTCCTTCAAAAGTTAAAGGAGGAAATTATATTGTATGAATCAGGCAAAAATTAAAGAACTTGAAAATAAAATAAACGATACTTATAGCAATATTACAGGTATAGTTGTATTAAAGGATGGGAAAACACGATATGAAAATTACTTTAATGAATGCACTGCTACCAGCCGAATCCATGTTTATTCGGTATCAAAAAGTATTATTTCCACATTGATTGGTATTGCCATGGATAAAGGATACATCAAAAGTATCAACCAGAGGATATTGGACTTTTTCCCAGATTATACAGTTAAGAAAAGAGAAAAAACAATACAAAATGTTACACTTAAGAACTTGTTGACAATGGTAGTGCCATATAAATATAAGTTTGCACCCTACACTTACATAAAGTATTTCATGAGTGATGACTGGGTAAGATTTACACTTGATTTATTGGGAGGTAAGGGGCAGATAGGAGAATTTAGATATACTCCTCTTGTAGGACCAGATATTTTGTCAGGCATTCTTGTAAAAGCAACTGGACAATCTGTATTTGATTTTGCAACAGAAAATTTATTCTCGCCATTGGGTATTACTGTATCAAGTAATGTGGTTCTTCATAGTGCAAAAGAACAAAGTGCATTTAATAAATCTAAAAGTATTAGTGGCTGGGTTGCTGATTCAATCGGAACAAACGCGGGAGGATGGGGGCTTACTCTCTCACCTGCCGATATGGCAAAGATAGGTCAATTATACTTGGATGGCGGGATGTGGAATGGTAAACAAATTGTATCGACTAAATGGATAAATGAAAGTACAAGGGAACATAGTCGATGGAAAAAAGTAAACCTTTCATATGGATATCTATGGTGGATTATTGATGATAAAGAACATGCCTGTGCAGCTATGGGAGATGGGGGGAATGTAATTTATTTCAATACAGAGAAAAGAATAGTAGTTTCTATTGCTTCTATTTTTGTAAAAAATGCAAAAGATAGAATAGAGTTTATTAAAAAGCACATTGAACCAATATTTGAAAGTTATGTACAGTAATCCCTGTTTATTGGAGAGATTATGAGCATAATCTTTGTCACGAAAAATTCCAATTTATTGATTAATTATAACTTGCCATTTTGATTAATGGCTATTGGTAGTTTCCATTGATTCCATCGCCTAACAATGCACTCAAGTTCGCTTTGGCTACTTAGGGTCATCCCTTTTTAGAAGTTGGAGCCAAATCACATTTCTCAGCCCAAGATACGAGCTATTTATGGCTTAGAAATGTCTTGAGTGCGGAGACGTTATGTGATTGCATACTAGTAATAGTTATTTATACATAAGATATAGGATGTAGGAATAGTTAAAGCAATTAATAGTGCTATATTTTAAGGAGGGATCATGTGAGCAAGAAGAAATTAAACAGCAGGGGAGTTATAAAAGGAAATAAAAAAATGATATTAGTTTTGCCTATCTATATATTATTCCTCATAGTATTTTATGTCATCTTGGGATTTGGAGTAGGGGATATATGGGATAAGTTAGTAAAATGGGCTAAGAATGAATCAAATGATCGGTAACGCTTTTACTTATATATAGAAGAAGAGTTAAGCGGATTGGCATCTTCCGTATGGAACACCACATAACAATGCACGCAAGTTCGCTTTAGCTGATTAGTGTCATCTCTTTATAGAAGTTGGAGCCAAATCACATTTCTAAGCCCAAGATAAGAGCTATCTAGGGCTTAGAAATGTCTTGAGTGCAGAGACGTTATATGACATACTAGTTTTTAGTATTGGATATTTTTGTGAAGAAAGAAATTTGTTGTTTTTGATGAGAGAGGGCAGAAGGTATGTATGAAAAATTATTAAATATTAGCTATTATATCGGCTTTATACCATTTTACTGGTTACTTAATGCTATTCAACATAGAGAACGTAGGAAGGATTATCATTACTTACAAGTATTAGCTATAAATTTTCTGCTATTCTGTAGTTTTATAATCTTTTTTATTTGCTTTAGCATACACACGCTTATAATATATTTTTATCGTAATCTTGCATTAACCATGCCAATGGAGCTTTCTTTCTACATATTGGGTTGCTTATTATTTATATGTTTAATTATTTGGCTAGAAGGAATTGTTAGTGCAATAATTGGGCGTGCTCCAAGAATATCACTATTTTCAAGTTTTACTCGTACAAGGTTTTCAACAGTATTAACAGCATTTCATCATTTTTTCGTTATATTGATACTTATAGCAGCAATTCACTCATCTACTATAGCTCAAACAGAGGTAGAAGAAGCAGAGATATTTCTATTATATGATGATATGGGGTATATACCAAGGTGGGTGTTTACTCTTGGGTTTTATTGTGATTCAATGATCGCTATTAATCGTTGGGGAGACAATAGTGTTGCCATTGTACCCTTGAATACCAAGACAATAGATTATGCTCTGGAGAATGGACGTTTTATTTTTGTTGCATCTCATGGATTAGACGGGGATATAATACTTCAACACAACATTTTCTATGGACCTGAAAATGTTGAGAGTAATACTATAAGTGCAAGTCTTCAGTATGTTTATTTATCGGGTTGTGATACAGGATTAAAACGAGAAGAATGGGAGAATGCACTGAGTCCCGCATATGTTAAAACATTTGACCGTTTATCTACAACTTTTGAGCATTTTTATTGGTTGGTTATTAAGGCCCCTAAAGTTATTAATTCTTTGATTTAGTTATTATTGAAATAGTATTTGCTAATTTCCGTACGTTACATAACAAGTTGATTTCAGTACGCTTCGCACACCCTCTCACACTTCCAGGGCGTCTGGAATCACAGATGTTAACTGACAGCGGACGAAGACAGCGTCGTCCAAGGCGCGGATTAATCAACGAGAAAATTCGGGGTGTTTAATGCACTGTAGATATTATATGTGCAGTAAAAAAATTAAATACAATTATAAGGGCTTATTACTCTAATGAGCCAGTTTATTCTAATAAGAAGACCTAATAAAATTCAGATCTTACTAATAATAAAATGGAGATATATCAAGTGAAAATAAATATCAAAAAGTGTAAATATGAAGACTTATTTTTACTTCAAAAAATAGGTTGTGAAACATATAAAGAGACATTTCAACATCTAAATACGCGTGAAAATATGGAAGCATATTTGGAGAAAGCATTTAATTCGGAGCAGTTGGAGAAAGAATTAACTAATGCTTCTTCTTCTTTCTTTTTTTTATATTTCAATGAAGAACTTGCTGGATATTTAAAGGTTAATGTCAATGAAGCCCAGACTGATAAAATTGGTGATGAGGCACTTGAAATTGAGAGAATTTATATTAGGTATAAATTTCAAGGGCAAGGACTTGGAAAATATCTGATAAATACAGGATTAGAAATAGCAAAAGAACTGAATAAAAAGCAAGTATGGTTAGGCGTATGGGAAAGAAATAAAGATGCAATTAAATTCTATAAAAAGATGGGTTTTGTTGAAACTCGAACTCACTTTTTTTATATGGGGCAGGAAAAACAAACTGATTTAATTATGGTAAAAATGCAAATATAAATCTATATTTTTGAGGGAATAGCAATATAAAGAATGCAGAAATTACTTCAGTTGTTAATTAAAGAAGGAGGGCTAAAATGAGTGCATTTTTGATTGTTATACCAATTTTACTTATAAGGTACGGGCTACTAAGTATTTTAAACCGGGAATCGTTAAAACGAGCAGGTTTCTTTGCTCCTTTAAAGGGGAGAGAAAAAATATCATTATGGGTTTATCAAATTACAACAATCCTCATTATACTAAAATTATTATTTCTCAGAATCAAAGCCGACTCTGATTGGTTTTATATAGGGCTAATTATATATAGTATGGGACTCGTTTTGTATAGTGTATCTATAGTAAATTATGCTAAGCCTAAAATGAATGGAATAAATGTAAATGGATTATATAGTATATCTAGAAATCCTATGTATGTAGCATATTTCATCTATTTCATTGGGTGTGCATTACTAACACATTCATGGATATTACTTATATTAATAATAGTTTTCCAAGTATCAGCACATTGGATAATTCTTTCAGAAGAAAGATGGTGTATCATGAAATTTGGAGATGAGTACATAAAATATATGAATAAAGTGAGACGTTATATTTAGATAGGTATGATATAACTTTTTGACTGATATATCACATTCTATTCTTAGGACTATAGGTAGTTTTCGTATGCACTATCATCTAACAATGTATCCCCTTCGCTTCACACATCTCGTCAGTGGAGGCAAGCACCGCTGCCAAGTGAGGCTTTGTGGGTATAGTTTAGAGGCGTCTGGATTACGGAGGCGCTGTGTGAAATGCGGCGAAGAATGCTCAGCAACAAAGAAAATCTAAAAAATAGGAGAGTTAATATGAAAGCAGTTATATGTACAAAATATGGATCACCAGAAGTACTCCAGATTAAAGAAGTAGAAAAACCAAACCCCAAAGACAGTGAAATTTTAATAAAAGTATTTGCAACCACTGCACATATTGGAGATACTCGTATCAGAAGAGTCGATCCGTTTTTAGTAAGACTTGTATTTGGTTTATTCAAGCCTAAGAAGAACTTGATACTTGGACTGGAAGTATCCGGTGTAGTTGAATCTGTAGGAAGAGAGGTGAAATCATTTAAAAAAGGAGACAAGGTATTTGCACTGACAGGGTTAGGTTTAGGGGCTATGCTGAATATATATGTCTACCTGAAAAAGCAAAAGATGGAACGCATGAAAGAAAAGGGCTTGTTACAATAATGCCTAACAATTTATCTTATGAAGAAGCTGCAGCTGTTCCAGCTGGGGGGCTTACAGCATTAAAAAACCTGCAAAAAGCAAATATCCAGGAAGGACAGAAGATATTGATAAATGGTGCATCTGGTAGTCTTGGGACATATGCTATTCAACTTGCTAAATACTATGGGGCAGAGGTCACATGTGTATGTAGTAAAAATAATTTTGAACTAGTGAAATCTATTGGAGCAGATAAAGTAATTGATTATTCAAAAGAAGATTTTACAAAAATAGCATATAAGTACGATATCGTCTATGACTCAGTTATGAAATCTAACTACTCACAATGTAAAAAAATATTGACAACAAATGGTGTTTTTGTAAACAATAATCAACTTTCAAAAATTAAAGTAGATGATTTATTATTCCTTAAAGACTTGATAGAAAAAAATAAAATAAAACCAGTTATTGACAGGATATTTTCTTTGGATGAAATTGTTGAAGCACATAGATATGTTGACATTGGACACAAGAAAGGAAATGTTGCAATAACCATAGGTCATAAAAATATGGATTTCTATTGAACCACCCTAAAGCACTTCACACAACAAGACCATTTGCGTAAAGTGCAAAGCATGAAGAATGGCTCTGGAGAAGGAGCATGAAGCCATCTTGGCGACCTTAATTCATGGGGCTAAAGCCGCTAAAGGATATTCCTTGTGGGTCCGATTTGTTAAGCTAATGATAATATATCAATATTTTCGAAGTCCAAGGTAACTTCTGCTGTATTGAATTTGATTTCAAACAATATAAGAAATTGACCAGCCTGTTCAATAGTATCCTTATAACCTGGTATTTTTGATATGAAATGTTCCTTTACATCAAAAATACTTAAGTTGCTTTTGAAAACTTGTCCTTTTGCCTTAACGTGTTCGGTTCCAGTATGAGGGATGGTAGTAAAAGCAACATTCCCATTTTGCTCAAATTCTTTTACTTTTTCATTATCCCCAAAAGTAGCAAAGTATAGGGTTTTGGAATTCTCCTCATAAAAGAAATTTACGATCCTAACATTGCTTACATCATTAACACTTGTAGCGAGAGCAACTTCTGTTTGAGTAGTCATAATTCTTTGGAATTCTTTTTGTGTATTCATTTTATTTCTCCTTTGAGTTTATTTTGTAATTATAGTATATAATTAAATAGTATCAATTTGTGACACCTTTTTATTTGTCTAGAAGGGAAGAATACAATGGGAAAAACGGAAAGAATAAATGATATTATGATGTATCTTAAGGATAAGAACTATTTTAATTTAAAAGATATTATGGATAGATATAATATTTCTAAAAGTACCGCCTTGCGGGATATACGGTCTCTTGAAGAAATAGGTATGCCAATTTTTTCTGAAGCTGGCAGAAATGGAAGATACGGTATTTTAAACAATAGGTTATTATCTCCGATTATTTTTACTATTGACGAAATGTATGCCCTATATTTTGCAATGATAACATTAAAAGCCTATGAATCTACACCATTTCATTTAAGCTTGTCTGTATTAAAACAAAAATTTGAAACTTGTATTTCTAAACAACATATTGAAGTGCTTAGTAAAATGGAAAAGATACTAAGCTTGGAAGTCTCCAAGCATTATAATAGTAGTCCTTTTTTAAAAGAAATATTAAAGATGGCAATTGATGAAACAATTGCTAAAATAACATATAGTAGGAAAGGAACCGAAGTACACTATACTGTACAGTTTTTTGATATTTCTGCAATATATGGTCAATGGTATGTGACAGCATTTAATTTTAATACAAATTATGTACAGGTATTTCGTTGTGATAAAATCAGGGCTCTAAGTGAGGGAAAAGGTTATAGAGCAAAATCTATTGATGAATTATCAGTCCTTTCAGCAGCTGTATTTAAGCATGAAGGAGCAACGGATTTTGAAGTTGCGATATCTTCTAAAGGAGTAGATTTATTTTATAAAGAGCATTATCCATCTATGAAGCTTCATAGTGAAGATAAGCAATACGTTATTAAGGGGTTTTACAATATAGGTGAAGAGAATTTTATTACAAACTATTTTCTTAAGTATACTGATAACATTACTTCCATAAAACCAAAAAAGTTAAAAAAACTTTTAGAAGATAAAATTTCTTGCTTAGGAAGTCATTATAATAGAATCGAATAAAAAATCTTGAATATAACTTTTAATAAGCACAGTCTTATGGAGATTGATCAATATATAGTGATTTGATGGTAATAATTGGATTGTTTATTAATGATAAAATAATATATGTATACAATTGTAAAGGAGAATTTACTTTGAATAATCAAATACTAGTTACGAGAATTGGGTATTCCTATTTACCTACAACAAAGATAGATGAATCCATTAATTGGTATATAAAAAATCTAGGACTAAAACTAATGAATAAGTTTGAAGATAGGGGATCTCTAATTGGCGTCTTACACTATCCTCATAAAAACTCTATTGCTTTAGTACTAGTTGAAACAAGAGATTACAAGCCACTTGAAATTATGAGAAATGGCAGCCCATTTCCATTAATGGCTATGAATTGTCCTGATATTGAAAAGACACATAAGAGATTAAAGAAAAATAACATACCGGTTGAAGATATTAGTGTTTTGGGTAATGGAGAAGCAAAATACTTTTATTTTAGAGACAATGAAGGTAACTTATTGGAAGCAGCATGGTCAAAATGGGATGCAGAAGATGATATAAAAGATGGATTTTGATATTTTAAATTTATTAAAAGCATATCAGTTAAGGCTGAGAAACATCTTAAATACGGAGATGTTAGTTGAAATACCTTTTCGTACTTCAAAGGCGCCTGGAGTGCAAAACATTATGTGACATTGTGGCTAGTTCAAGCAGATAATTAAAATTTAGATTGAGGTGAATAAAATATGGGTTTTTCAATTGTAGGATTGTTTATTGCAGCTTCAATATATATACCCAATCTACTATTTATTATATTTAAGCCACAAAATGTACCTAAGGGATTAAAAGATGCCGGGATATTATATACAGTTTTAGAACGTATAGGCCAAGTAGGCGTTTTAATACTATTAATAATTTCCAAGGATAACTACCAAGATGTGAATATTGATACGCTATTTATTTTGATGATACTTTGTATAGTCTCCTATATTTTTTTATGGATCAGATATGTTATAAAAGGTCGTGATTTTTTGTTATTATTTAAGCCTTTAGTATTTATCCCAATACCTATGGCACTTTTTCCTGTATTTGCCTTTGGGTTTGCATCAGTATGGGGAACATCAATTTCCTTAGGACTTTTCGTTGTTTTATTTGCGATCGGTCATATTGTTAATAGTTGGCATACCTATAAATTTTTACAAGTTAAGATTGATAAATCAAGTTAAAGTCATCCAATATTATTATGGATATTGGTAATTTCTGTACATAACATCATCTAGCAATGTAGCGCTGTTCGCTTTGCCCACCTCTTCACTGGTTGCAAACACCGCGGCTATATTATAGACGAGACGGAGATCGGGGAACGTTATATGAAATTTTGCCCCTTTTTACATTTGGTAGGACGTGAAGGAAGAAAGTATAAAATAGATATAAACAAAATGGCTTAAAAATGAGGGGGCTAATCTTATTGAGAAGGAATATGAGATTTTATGCCTAGAATATGACAAAGACCTTTACTTAGAGAAACTTCTATAGGCAAAGGTCTTTAAATATGATCAGCGAGCAATTTGCATTGCCGGAATACAAGCAGTCATACCCTTCACATGATGTCTGCCCCTTGGTACGATAAAGGGTGTGCCAGATACAGGATCGCTAATAACAGTGCAGTCAAGATTAAAGACTTGTTTAATTAACGCTTCGCTTAGGATTGCAGCAGGTGCTCCGTCTGCGATTAATTTTCCTTTGTATAGGGCGAATATATGGTCAGCGTACCGCGCTGATAGATTGATATCGTGGAGTACCATGACTATGGTAGTGCCACGTTTTCTATTTAGATCTGTCAGTAAATCAAGGATTTCAACTTGATAGGTGATGTCTAAGAAAGTCGTGGGTTCATCCAAAAGCAGGATATCCGTCTGTTGGGCGAGTGCCATAGCAATCCAAACCCGTTGGCGCTGCCCCCCTGAAAGTTCATCTACACTACGATCAGCTAGGGCTGAGATTCCCATGATATCCAAAGCCTCAGCAACAGCCTCATAGTCTTTATGCCCTAACCCCCTAAAGAAAGACTGATAAGGAAAGCGACCTCTGGCAACTAAGTCAGCCACAGCGATACCTTCTGGCACAATGGGGGATTGAGGGAGAAGGCCTAATACACGAGCCAATTTTTTAGGGGGTATATCTTTTAGTTTAGTGTTATTAAGGCGAATTTCACCGGACATAGGCTGAATCAGCCTCGCCAATGTTTTAAGCAGGGTAGACTTGCCGCAGGCATTTGCACCGATAATCACACTGATTTTATTGTTCGGGATGGTAATATCAATACCATCAATAATAACCTTTTTATCATACCCTGCAACAATATGATTGGTTTTAAGTATTGCTGTTTTTTTCATGCAGAACCTCCTGTTTGATTCATGCGGATAAGCAGATAGAGAAGATAAGGTGCGCCAAGAATACCTGTAATGATTCCCACAGGGAACCTTGTATTAAAGGCAAATTGACCGATTAAGTCAGCACCAATTATTAAAATTGCCCCTACAAGACCAGAAGGAAATGTGTTGGTAGATCCAGTGCCCACAAGTCGCGCTGCAATCGGTCCAGCAAGAAAAGCAACAAATGAAACTGGCCCTGTAACAGCGGTGGCAAAAGCAATGAGGAAGACTGAACTTAAAACGAGCATGAGACGTATTCTATCGGTTCTGACGCCTAAGGCGATAGCAGATTGCTCGCCAAGTTCAAGTATCTTTAAGTACCTTCCTAATAAGAGGATAAGTACGCCAAAGAGAATGACAATACATGCAAGACTTGGTATTTGTGACATTCGGACGCCGTTAAGGCTGCCGCTTAACCACCTAAGTGCTGCAGGAACATCATATTGAGAAGCTCTAAGCATTAGAAATGAGATAACAGCATTTAGCATGGCCTGAATGCCAATACCAATGAGGATTAAACGCCCACCAGAAAAACTTCCGCCTCTCGATAGCAAATAGATTAATGCAGCGACTATAAGGCCTGAAAGAACAGCAATTATCGAAACCATACTGCCGCTGGTTTTGAGAACAAGAATACAGAAAACGGCGGCAACACTCGAACCAGATGTGACTCCGATAATATCAGGACTTGCCAAGGGATTTCTTAACATGGTTTGAAACGTGCTGCCAGCTATTCCAAAAGCTAAGCCAGTCAGTAGTCCTGAAAGCATTCTTGGCAATCGAAGGGTACTAATTGCAAATGATGCCCCTTGCATTTGTTCGCCCAGAAGAACACGGGAAGCGACATCAATAGGATAAAAAGTGTTTCCAAGCAAGAGGGCTGCCACACAAAGCGATAAAGTTAATAGACTTAGAATAAGGGTTACGAATACCCAACGAAACCGCCTTTGGTAGTAACCAGACAAGACATTATTAGTGTTTTTTTTTATCATAATGCGCGCACCTTCGCTCTCATAGCTATAATAATCAATATTGGTGCACCAAGAAAAGCAGTGACAATACCTGCTTCCAATTCACTTGGGCTGCCAATAAGCCTTCCGAATACATCTGAAAGGGTTAGGAGGATTGCTCCGCCAACGGCAGACATAGGAATAACGAGACGTAAATTAGGTCCACAGATGATACGCATAGTATGTGGGACCATAAGTCCAACAAAACCAATAGGTCCAGCAAGGGCAGTTGCAGCGCCGCATAATAAAACGCCTGAAAAAGCCCCTAAGAATCGAACAAGCCCTGTGCGGACCCCGAGTCCCGTTGCAATGTCATCCCCTAAGGCAAGTGCATCCAGTGCTGGGCTGGAAAGGACACCTAATATCATTCCGGCCAAAAGAAAAGGGAGAACGGCTCTGATCCCTTCCCAAGTTGCACCGCTGATGCTGCCTACTTGCCAGAATCGAAAAGCATTCATAACTTCTGTACGTGGTAAAATGACAGCGCTGACTATAGAGGATAAGGCGGCACTGGTTGCAGCCCCTGCTAAAGCAAGTTTAATAGGTGTAGCGCCTCCGGAACCCAGCGAACCGATTGTAAATACAAATAGAGAAGTTACAGCCGCACCAATTAGAGCAAACCAGATATACTGATGTGCTGCATTAATATTAAAAAATGCAATACCGCTGACTACGAATAAAGAGGCTCCAGTATTGACTCCTAATATGCTGGGATCTGCAATAGGATTGCGGGTAATGGCTTGCATAAGTGCTCCAGAAACGCCAAGAGCAGCTCCGGCAAAGATGCCAAAAACTGTTCTTGGAATTCTTTCATGAACAATAAGTTCATTCAGAGTTGCTTTCCTTGAGTGGATCAAAGTGTCAATGACTTCATTAAACCCTATGTATTTCGCTCCGAAAGCCAAAGAAGCTAAGACGCATAATGATAGAATCAGCAGATTTCCAATCAAAATCGTGGTTAGTTTTGAGGTTTTCATTCTCCTTTATTCACTGCCTCTCCTAAAACTTTAAGATAGTCATCGATTGTAGCAGGGATAGAAAGTGCACTTGGTGTTCCAGAAGCTGCAAGGGGTGTGCCATCTTCTATAAGGGCTACTGAGCCCCTTTTTATTGCAGGAATCGTACCAAGCAGCGGATCTGCTTGTAAAGCGGCAAGTAAAGAGTCATTACCATAAGTAATAATGATATCAATATCATAAAGAAGATCCGCTTTTTCTGAACTTAGGGGAACTGCAAAGCTTGTTGCTTCTTTAGCAAGTTCAGATACACTTTTAGGGACTGCCATGCCTAAGTCTGAGAGGTATGCAGCACGGGGATCAGTAGGCAAGTAAAGATAGAAATTCCCTAAATCTGCAGGGTTGAAATAAAAGAATGCAGCAGTTTTTCCTTTAACTTGAGGGTATTTGCTTGTTTTATCTGTAATCAGCTGTTCAAGTTCGCTAACAAGTGCTTCACCTTCGCCCCTCATTCCCATACCTGTTGCATTATAAATAATTTGATCACGCCAAAATGTCTGCCATGGAAGCGATGGATAAGCGACTACAGGGGCAATTTCACTTAATAAATCATACTCTTCTTGGGTGATTCCAGAGTATGCAGCCAAAATAACATCTGGCTGAACATCGGCAATGGCTTCAAAGTTTAAACCAGCGATATCATCAAAAAGCACAGGGCTAAGGGCGCCTAATTCTTTGAATTTTGCAGTGGTCCAAGGTAACATACCGCTTTCATCAGTTACGCCGTAGTTAGCTTTGGAAATACCTACTGGAATGACCCCTAATGCTAGTGGAAGGTCGTGATTTGCCCAGGCTATCGTAGCAACACGTTCAGGCTTAGTTTCTATAACAGTTTCTCCGAAAGCGTGCTTAATTGTAATGGGGTAGATTGTATTAGATTCTGTAGTCACTGAATCTGCTGCTAATGGTGTAGCAGATTCAGGTGAACTAGAAGATGAGTTTATCATTGCACATCCTGTTAAGACAAGAGTATATGCAAGAGATATTGACAGAATTGATTTTAAGAGTTTAAGTTTCATGATGATTCCTTTCGTTACAGTTATTATAATTTAAGATATAACAGATGAGGCTAAACAAAAAAATGATTTCGATAATCATTATCAATTGAATTATATTATCAGTGACAATTAATGTCAAGAGTTTTATAGATCATTTTTAGATTTAAGGAAAACGATAAATAGTTTTGAATTGGGACTTAATTTTGAAAGATTGAAATTGACTACCTGCGTAAAAGGAATTACTATTGAAGTAATAGATAAGAGATTCTATTGAATAGATACTTTTCAGCTAGTAGAAAGGATGATCGAACAGTTTTTTAAAATTAGTTTAAAAGGAGAATTCTAAAGTGAAGATTATTTCGGTAAGGGAAAACCCTGAATTTAAGGATAGAGCAATACAATATTTTCAAGAAAAGTGGGCAAATGAAAGTACAATGATGGTTTATGAAGACTGTATTTCAAATAGCATTGATACAAAGAGTCCTTTGCCACATTGGTATTTATTAATGGATAATGAAGGTAAGATTAGTGGATGTGCAGGTCTGATTACAAATGACTTTATCAGCAGGATGGATTTATATCCTTGGTTGTGTGCATTGTTTATAGAAGAGAAATATCGGGGTAATGCTTATGGCTCATTATTGCTGCAGAAAGCAAAAGAGGATACTAAAAAAGGAGGCTTTTCTCATGTGTATCTATGTACAGCCCATATTGGATTTTATGAAAAATATGGATTTACATATATTGGGGAAGGGTATCATCCATGGGGTGAGAATTCAAGGATATATAAGTCTGAACTTCTAGATTAATTATTGGAGCTTCTACGAGATATAAATATTTAAAGTACCTCATATGACATCATTTATAGAGTATCTAATAAAAAAATATAGGAGCACTTTCAATGAAAAAAATGATTAATATCTTAACTGTAATTGCAGTGCTAGCGATGGTATTAACTTCATGTGGAGAGAAAGAAAAGATGGAAAGTATGGAGTATATTCGCGATGAAGACGGAAATTATGGGAATCAAATAAAATGGGGGAACACTATATATACAACGTGGAGTGCTGCAGACGCAAATCTAATTGAAAAACAAGTCGGTATAGTTGACGGAGATAGAAAGGAAAAAGTTTATAATGTACGTGGCTATTCATCTAAAGAATGGTTAATCCATCATTATGATGTAATAATGTCCACATATGATCTTTATAAAGCTGACGCTGTTACTGATATACCAGAAGAATTTATAAAACTTAAGATTGAATAAGTTAAAGTATGGAGTTTATCCTCAAGATGGGGGGCGAATCGTGAAAAGTACGCTTATTACGTTATCATTCATGAATATGATGTTTATGTTTATGCATGAATTCGATGCTTTTTATCAAGGCGAGTGGAAAATGTTTAAGTTTTTAAGGACTTATCATGAAAAAGCACAATATTTATTTTTTTTATACTTGCATATACCTTTTATACTTGTATATTTATGTTATCTTTTGGCGGTTATTAATTTTAGTAGTTTATATTTATGGTTAGTAATTAATGCAGTAAGTATTTTACATTTGATTATTCACCTCATAGCAATAAAGTGGAACAGCAATGTGTTCAAATCCGTACATTCCTTTGTTTTTATTGGCGGAGCAGCACTAGCTGGCGGGGTAAATTTATTATTATCAGTACATTACATATAGAAAGCAAGCAATAGACAGGGCGTATTAAAGGCCGCAGCATTCTTACTGCTCTTAACTTTATAAGAGCAGTATATCGAAGAACAGAGCATTGCTGGCGCTGGTATATGACAGTCACAATTTTTCCAAAGGGCAGACCAGTTGCTTTGCTCACCTTTGTATGAAATGGGTGCAAATAGCACTACGAAGAAGGATAGTGTAGGGACAGATTAAGGGGAGAAGAGAGAGACGAGATGGCGGACAGTGCTAAAGATTAAGAGGTAAGATTAGAATTTAGCAAGGAGGATGAGTGGGATGAAAAAGGTAATCGTATCATTTTTGATCATTATTAGTACTATAGGACTGTTCACTTCATGTGGTAAAAGCTATGAATCTCAGGCAATAAAATTTTCATTTAATGATAATGGAAACTATACAGGCTTTGCAAATTTACCGGTGGAATATTCTATAGAAGAGGCTGAAAAAGATGGATATTTTGTTGCACAGGATTTAGAGGACGATATCAACAAAAAATTATGGGACAATTTTAGCCAAGATGCAGCAAAAGGGGAAAATGCTGGTATTCGTATAGTGAGTTTTGATACAGAAGATAACAGTATTGCTTATTTTAGCGATTTATTTTTGAATGATGGATACTATTATTTATTTGATAGTAGTTCTGAGAACCAAGAAAAGCAACCATATCAATACTTGCTGACGTTGGAAGGAAAGTTTGGGAACCCACTAAGAGATAGTGGGGTTGTCGTATTAACTGATGATAATACTTTGACCTTCGATCACGTTATGAAATCAATGCTTTCGAGTAATATGGATTATAAAAAAAACATCTCGCCCTATCAGCTAGTTATGTTTCAATAAGTATTTGTAAATGCAGGATAGTTTGTGTAGGAATGAGGCTGCTTAGCTACAAAAATAAAATTATAGGAGGGCATATGCAGGATTTTAATAAGTTATGCCAATGTATTAAAAACAGTCTTTTTGAGTACTCTTTTGATCAGTATGAAGTAAAAAATCTATTTGATTTTAAACATATGGCTGTTTTAAGAAGGAGGACTTGGAATACTAATAGAGCGATAGTGATTATTGAACTTTCAGATGCTCAGCAGAAAAACATAAAAAATATTGGAAAATTTTCTCAAAGCATAAAAAGACAGTTGGGTAAGGAGATAGGCTATTATTTTTGGATTTATCCGTTAGGCCTACAGCTTGTATTTTATGGAGAAAGCATTATTGATCTGTGTACGGATGTACAAAGCTACGTGGATAAATGGAATAATCAGCAAGTTGTTTTGCAAAGTATTCATGTATTAGAGAATAACGAGAGCCAGTCTGTTAGAACCTGGGGGCAATTTGCAACTGGAAAATATCAAGATATAATAGAAAAATCAATAAAAGAATTTCAAACATGAATTAATAGAGGATTAGAAGATGGCAAAAAGGGCAATGTTTTTTAGTTTAAGTGTTATTTTTATTATAATGATTTTAGCTTATTTTATGGGCCATGTACCAGAATCTAAAACTTCTTTAGATGGTAATGCAGCAGCTACTACAGATAAAGGGGAAATAGAATTTCTATCTGATGAATATTTCAATGATCTGAGCGGGTTATTCAAGCGAACAAAAGTAGAAAATGATAAATGGTATTTTTTTGATGGCGCAGAGAAAATCGCAGCAAAGGCAGTCATTAATAAAATAATGAATGATTTAGAAAAGGAACCAAATGCTTTAGTCAATCATAAAAACTTTAATTTGTTTTTTGATACAATTGATCAAAACATTAGAAAGCTAGATAGTATAACAGAAGAGATGCATTTCTTTAGAAACACATTAAATGCGTATAGTAATGCGCCTGATGAATTAGATCATATGATAGATTTGGCCGCTACAGGTAAATGGAAATTATTCAGTGCAAAATTTCACAGGTATAATAACGAAGCGATTAATGGAGCACTCAATATAAAGTTTTTATCAGTAGATGGCAGATTTGAGGCTGTTTATAATACAGGAACAGGTAAAATTGTTGTTGATCCTGCTAATATTGGGACCTATAATTATGCTCCAGGATCAGTAAATCCAATAAAGTATTATAACCATAATAAATATGATAAAGTCCCTTGGAAAAAGTGGGGGAATATAAAAGGGTTTTCATATGAGAAAATTATTCGTTTAAAATCAGAACATGGATCAGAAGAAGCAAAAAATAATTACAAAGAAGTAGAAAGGTGGATCCAGCAAAGAAAAGATGAATTAAAATAATAATGTACACATTGTGCAGTTTTTAAATCGTTACTGCTTAATAAGGATGATAAATAATTTATGAAGTCAGTTTTTATTAGAACTACATATAGAGGGTAATAGTGATGGACAATAGAGATATTCAAAATATATTTAAAGACTTATCTACACCTTTGATAGCTGATGCATGCTTAAGAGCAGGCGTTAAACTTCGTATTGCTCCGGCAGGCATTAAGCCCATTAAATCTGACATGCATGTGGCGGGGAGCATTTTGCCAGTGCGCCATTATGGAAGTGTAGACATTTTTTTAGAAGCTATGGGAAATGCTCAGCCAGGAGATGTACTTGTTATAGATAATGACGGCAGAACTGATGAGGGGTGTATTGGAGATTTAACTGTTTTAGAGGCCAAGGCGTGCAATATAGCGGGAATAATCTTATGGGGAGTGCATAGAGATACAACTGAACTTGAGCACATAGGATTTCCTGTCTTTAGTTATGGATCATATCCAGCTGGCCCAATAAGGCTAGATAGCCGTCATAAGCATGCCCTTACTTCAGCAAAATTTGGTGAATATGAAATATGTTTGGGGGATTTTGCGTTCGCTGATAATGATGGAGTAGTTTTTGTTCCTAAAGCAGATGTTAGTAAAGTCATTCATACCGCACTGATAATTTGGGAAAAAGAAAGACAGCAGGCCGATTTAATAAAGGCTGGAGAAAAGCTTAGAGATCAATTAAAATTTGACCAATATTTACAAGAGAGGATCATTAAACCTGAATACTCTTTTAGGCAGCATCTTAAAGATATAGGCGGGGCAATTGAAGAGTAAGTAAAGAATATACATTTTATTATCATCTAGCATTAATAGAAAAAGGAGATTAGAAAGACTATGCCTGTAATTACTATTGAATATTCAAAAATCACTAAGGAACAAAAAGCTAGACTTATTAAGGAATTAGTATCAAAAGCAAGTGAGGTTCTGAATGTTGAAGAGAAAGAATTTGTTACAATTATAAAAGAGAATGACGCAGATAATGTTGGTATTGGGACTTTGTTGTTATCCGAAAGAAATAAGTCATAACTAATGTCAACTAAGATACATTCAACATGAAATGAGTTAAAAAAGAAAAATGACAGTCTTGAGATAAAACTCTGAGACTGTCATTTTTTAAAGTTATCTTTGACTAATTATTTCTTAAAACAAAGAAGCTTTTATTACTTTGATACAGTCGTTGCAGCTTCTAGACAAGGGGTACTGGTATTTTGGACTTTGAAAGCGACATAGAGGTTGACTAAAGATAAAGCTGCGGCTAAGAAGAAGATGTATTGAGGCCCCCAATAGGTCCAAACAACTCCGCCTAAAAAAGAGCATGTAATAGAAACAACATGGTCAATGCTTAAGCCTAAAGAAAGTGTAGGGGTTACATCTGATGGATCTACCGTGATCGTGCGCAGATAAATAGTCCGTACCATGCCTAGCTGATTTGACATTTTATCTGCAATAAATAGTGCATAGGCTAAAAACAAAGGAAGTCCGAAATGTGACAGCTTGCCTGAAAAGAAGCCTGCACTTAAAAGTCCATAAACCAAATAAACACCAATAAACGATAAGGCATCTAAATAGAGAATAGCTTTTATGCCAAAACGATCTAGCCATTTGCCAACAGCGGGAATAAAGAAAATACCTATAAAAGAGCCTATAAAACCTAAAATAGCTAAGGTGTCAGGACCTTTCCCTAGTAAGTCGATTAATACCCATGGACCATAAACAAGCATCATCTGTTTTTGGACGCCGAACATAACAACTAGAGTATAATAATACTTATATTCTTTTCTAAAAACAAATTTAACCTTTGCATTATTTTTTATGCTTTTATGTACACTATGTTCTAATGCAAACATAAGAAGAAATACAATAAAAATCAAAAGTGCAGAACCAATGAAAATCCATTTGATTGGGGCTAAGAAGCTAAAGAATCCCATTCTGAAGCCAATAAAAACAAGAATACTTGCAAACATAGAGAAAGCTGTGGTAACAGCCTTAAAAAGGCCCATTCCTTTTCCTAAGTTTCCTTCTTTAATAAGAGATATGCCGATACTATCCTGAAGCGGCATAAATAAATGCATTCCCATAGAATTGATAAAAATAAAAATAAGCATAATTGAAAAGGTAGGCGTTATAAATCCAAGAATTGCAATGCCGATAATGCTGAGTAGCTGGGAAATCATTGAAAGACGGATGTCAGACAGAAAAGAAAGCCCGGCCACAACAAAGATAACGAGCACTCCCGGAAGTTCCCGTGGAAATTCAATAAGCCCCCGCTGAAATGCTGTTGCCTGATAGGCGTCTTTAAAGTAGTTAGAAATCACATCATTGCTTAGGCCAAGACCTAAAGCAGTTAAGGCGGTGATACATAAGTAAATAAGAAAGCCTTTATTCATGGTTCTAAGTTGTTTAAACATTTTTCAACCTCTTTAACTCTATATTTTTAGTGAAGGGGGCCCCACTGACTGTTCAATCATAATATAGCACTATATGCGTGGAACTACAAATTTTTTCTGATTTTATAAGATGTATTTAAGTAAAAACTTAATATTTAACTATTTGATAAAGATGATATAATTAGAAAATATGGTTAAGAACTTTAAATACACATAAATTTTGAAACATAGAGAAGATGAAATTTCAGTATATAAATTGTAACTAAATAAGTGGAAATGTTAAAAAGGAGAGCTTATATGAACCAATTAATAAGAGAGGATTTATTATCAGATGAACATATGATCTGGGCAGGACAGCCAGATAACAGCAAAATTTTTTCAAAGGGAGATCTTTTTCTTATTCCTTTCAGTATAATGTGGGGAGGATTTGCGATATTTTGGGAGGCGATGGCAATTATAGGAAAAGCACCAATCTTCTTTATGCTGTGGGGAATTCCTTTTGTTTTAATAGGGTTATATATGATGTTTGGGCGTTTTTTCTATAAGTCATATATTAGACGAAATACGTATTACTACATAACAAATAAGAGAATTATCATTCTAAAAGATGTTAAAAAAAGAAGTATAGAAGCTGAGTATATCAATACCCTTCCATGCATTAATAAGGATGTTGATGAGCATGGTAAAGGAACAGTAACATTTGGTCATATAACAAGTTCTATTGGTATGTATGCTGACAGCGGAATGGAGCTTTTTAATAGACAGAATAGATATGGAGCAATTGCACCGGCATTTTATGATATAGAGCAGGCGCATTACGTATATCGAATAGTAAATGAAATAAGAAATGGGACGTATTACTATTAAGATCAAAGGCAGCTTTAAATTGACTTCTATAACAAAATAACTTAGTGTAAACACCTAAAGTAAAAAAATGTTTTTGTCTGCAGCCTTTTTATTTATACCAATTTAGTTACCCCCTCATTTAGAGCAAAATACTTATATTTTTGGATAGCAGAAGTATATCATAGGCTTATGAGATGATCTACAATAATGTTATCAAGGTAGCTTGCTAAATAGAAAGAAAAACATTATAAGTAAGGAGTTTTATTATGGAAAGTGTTACTAAAACAAAACTGTCTATGGAAAAAATTATTAGAATGGTAAAGAAAGCATTTGGAAATCATGCAGAGCTTAAGGCAGCAAAAGAGTTAACAGATGGATTATTTAATACGGCATATAGTATTCATTTAAAGGATGGTCAAAGTTTTGTGCTCAAAGTCTCTCCTACAACGAACATACAAGTGATGAGATATGAAAAAAATATTATGGAAACAGAGGTATTTGCTCTAGATAGAATAAGTTTAATAAGAGAGGTGCCGGTTCCAAAAGTTTTATTTTATGACAAGAGTAGAGATATTATTGATGGTGAATATTTTTTTATGGAGTTTATAAATGGCATACCACTTAATAAGGTACGCCAAATGCTTTCAGATGAAAAGCATCAAGCTGTTTCTAAGGAGCTAGGTAAGATTGCAAAAAAAGTAAGCGGCATAAAAGGAGAGTATTTTGGCAGTATCGCTGAGGAAAATAAAAGATTTAGCAAGTGGTCAGACGCTTTTCTAAGCATGATAAATGATCTGATGGAAGATGCACAAGAGGCTGGGGTATCCCTTCCATATGAAAGTCATAAAGTTCTTAGTATGATCTATGCCTGCAAAGATGTATTAAATGATGTAAAAGAGCCTTCGCTTATTCATAAAGACTTGTGGGAAGGCAATGTATTTATCAACCCTGAAACAGCTGAAATTACTGGGATTATAGATTTTGAACGAGCCATCTTTGCTGATGAACTACTTGAAGTGGTATGCGGCTTTCTTTTAGAAAATGAAAGTTTTTTAAATATATATAGAGGAAATGTTTTATTAAATGAAAGCGAAAAGATACGGTGCACCCTCTATAAAGTTTATTTATTTCTAATTATGATTATCGAATGTACATATAGAAAATTTGAAGGGGAAAGTCATGAGGCCTGGGCAAGAGAAAGACTCGTCGAAGCACTTGAAGAATTATCTTACTGGATAAAGAGTAACAGTTACTAATTTAAAATTATATGTATTGGCATTTCATTGATAGAATTTCTCCATCGTAAAGCCTCGGCCTTTTACTTCATTAATATGGTTGATAATCATAAAGGCTTTAGGGTCGATAGAGAGAACAAGCTGATTGAGTTTTGCAAGCTCACGGTTTGAAACAACAGTGAGGACGACTAAGCTTTGATTGTGATGGTAGCCTGTTTCGGCATGAATGAGCGTTGAACCTCTATCAAGCTGGGTAATAATCATGTCATTGATTTCGTTATACTTTTCACTGATAATTTTGACCTGCATGCGAGACTGGCCAAGCAGCAAAACTTTATCTAGTACCACTGTATAGATGAGTACTAAAAGGATGCCATAAAGAACCTGTTCTTTATTGGCAAAAAGCATCTGTAGAAGTAAAATAGTAAAATCAAAAACATACATTACAGCAGAAACAGAAAGACCGAACTTTTTATGAAGTATAAGAGGCGGAATATCCATACCACCAGTAGATGCACCAGCTTTAATCACAACACCAATGGCAAAACCGATCATCATACCAGCATAAATGGCTGAAAGCAAAGGATCTGATGTCATATCCTGCAGCACCGGAATGTGCTGAAAAACTCCAAGGATAATGGGATAATAAAACGTGCTGATAAGAGTAGTCAGTATAAACTTTCTACCGAGAAAAAATGCGCCTAAAATAAACATGGCAATATTAAAAACAGAAACAAATACGGCAATAGGAACGCTTGCCTGGTGGAAAAGAAATAGGGCAAGGCCTGTCGTTCCTCCCGTTATAAGGCTGTTTGGAAGAATAAACATAGTAACAGCCAATGCATAAATCGTATTGCCTGCTAAGATAAGTAAAATATTTTTTATAAGTGGTTTATAGCTGTTAAGCATATTTCTTTCTCCTTATTAATGGCGATACTATAGTTTTGAAAATAGATTTACGAGTATTTAATAGGTAGGGTTATAGGCTGCCTTCAATTGTTACTGTAAATCTGAAGTAGTTCAATTATAGCTTGACTGCTTATTTAAATCAATAACTCCTGCTTCGTATTTCTAAATCATTAAGATTAAACCAATAAATAAGGTTACTTTAGGATAAGTCCTAAAGCAGACTTATATTTTTTTCTTTCAAGCTGATAAAGTTAAAAGAATGGGAAAAATTGCCGATATAGTTTTAAGAAGATTTCAAATAAAATCATTTGCTCTAAAAGTACACTAGAACATTTAACAGTATTATAAGGAATACCTTAATAGGATATAAAATAGTTAGGAGCAGGCCTATGAATGTTATGGTAAAAAATGAAGGGTACAATGCGTATCATAAAGAAAACACGGTAAAACATGAAGAAAATAAGCTATCATATGAAGAAAATAAAAAAAATGTATTGAAAACTAATGTAGAAAGAATAAAAGAAGCTTTGGAAAAATCTCCTTTTAAAACAGAAGAAGAAAAGGAAAGTTATGAAAGAAAACTAAATGAAAAGATTAAATTAGGGGAAAAGTTAACCCAAAGAGAAATGGACTATCTTCAAAGAACGAATCCTATGCTATATATGCGGGTTAAGAGAGTTCAGATGCAAAGAGAAATGTTAGAAAGCAGACTCAAGCAGTGCAGATCTAAAAAAGAAGTGGAAGAAGTGTATAGCCAGGCTATGTCTATGGTGCATAAAAAAGATCCGGATAAGCAGCTGGTTATGAGTGCTTATAATAATGTAACGAAGGAATTCAAAAAGACAAAAGACTATAAAGAACTGCCTGAGGATATAGAGGATAAGAAAAAAGTGCAGGAATTAAAAGTGAAGAAACAAAGGAAAGAAATATCTGCCAGAGTTTTTGGAATAGAAAATGAGACAAACTGTTATTTTAATCTAAAGTGCTGATACAATGTAGAGAAACAGCATATATTTATTTTGTTTTTAAACTTCTTTATAAAATTTTTAAGAATGGTTTATTTCGGATTTAAAGCCTCCTTGTATACTGACTTTATCAAATATACAAGGAGGTTATTTTAATGAATAAAATCAAAATTATTTACGATGCTGCAAAAAAAATGAAAGAAAAGGACTTTATTAAAGGTGTACTAAAGGCTGAGGGACTTAAAAACCAAAATATGTTTTTCAGCTTGAATACATCATTTGAAAAAAATACTCAAACGAATCAGACAAAAGGAAAGTCGCTGCTTGAGGCAGATTACGATGGTAAAAAAATGAAGATAGAAAACACTATTGATTGTGAGGGAAACGGATACAGTAGACATCACCAATTTATGAAACATATGCACAAATGCCACAATCATGAAATACACCAAGCAGGATTTAAAGAAAGACTAGGACACTTAACAACGTTGCTTGGTTTATTAAGCAGTATCAAACTTAGCGAAAAGGAAATTGGGCTTAAAGTAATTTCTTTAGATTCATTTGATTTTCCAGAAGACATTAAAAAGTGTTTAGAGGAGAAAATGAAATATGGCTGCAAGCATCACGAACATATGACTGAAAATGATCAGCACCACATACTGATGAAAGAATTCCATAGCATTGAGAATGCAGTATTTAACCTCAAAGTATTTATCAATCGGGAAGATGAATTAGAGAAGATTACATTTACAGTAACGGGTAATCAAAGTAATGAAAAAAATCAAACCCAAGAAATGCAGCTCTCTGCTGATCTAAGTTTTGAATGGTAAATAATGCTCTGGGAATTTGTAAGAGTGCATAGCATTTAATAGAGAGAAATAACATATATCTAGAGTTATTTATCTCTATAAAGGGACATCTTTTTTAAAAGAAGGTGTCTCTTTCTTATCCGATATGTAAATAGAAATACACCAAAGCAAGTGATATAATAGCATCATAGCTTGTCATTAATTATCAATAGGAATAGGTGCTGAGGCAATGAGAAAATTAGAAGAGTTAAAAAATAAATTCTATCAGTGTCATAGAAACTCTCAAAAGCGTCATGAAGAATTTTTAAGGCGTCATAGACAATACGATGATGAAAAGAAAGAATTATGCTGTAAACAACGAGAACTTGAAAAACAGTTTAGAGAATCGTGCCTGCATCATATTGATTCAGAGGCGGCAAAAGAGGAATATGAAAGACTGGTTAAACACTTTCATAAGCAGAAAAGCGAATTGCAGGCTCGTTTTAAAGAACTTCACAGAAGTAAGCTGGAGCTTCATAGAATGCATCGTCATGCAAAGGTATCCCCGCCTATTATTCTAATTTCGAACCTTTTGATTTGGTACTTAGTTTTTAAATATGCCGGGCTAAAAGAAATCAGTATATTTTTCGCTGTTTTGCTTACAGCTGGAGGGCTTTTTGAATTTTTCTTTTTGCGTAAGATAGAAAAAAGATTGTTAACACCGATGAATAATCTAAAAAGCGGCATAGAAGAAATCGCAAAGGGCAACTACAATGTAAAAGTTGAAACAGACACGCACAATCAAATCAGCCTGCTAATCGATGCTTTTAACAAAATGGCCAATAAGCTTCAGGAAAGTGAAAAAATTAAAGCAGAATATGAAGAAAATCGAAAAGCTCTGATTGCTAATATATCTCATGATCTTAAGACCCCTATCACATCTATTTTAGGGTATATAGAAGCAATTGATGAAGGGCATATTGAAAAACCTGAAGATTTAGAAAAGTATTTGAAAATCATACTCAATAATACTGCATATATCAATAAGCTGATTGATGATCTTATTTTTTTCTCCAAACTGGATATGCAGAAGCTTGAGTTTCAGTTTGTAACGGTTAATGTAAGGGACTTTATAAGTGATCTGATGGAAGAATTTAAGCTTGAGCTTGAAGAGAAAAACGTAATATTTAGCTATTTAGATGATTTGGCACATAACTTCACTTTTAGTATAGATAGAAAAAGGCTGCATCAAGTATTTAGGAACATTATTGGAAATGCATTAAAGCATGGAGCATCAGATAGACTTTCTATACAAGCTAGACTCTATTATACAGATGGTTTTGCCGCTGTTGCCATTGCAGATAATGGCCCAGGGATTCCAGAAGACAAACTTCCACACATTTTTGAAAGGTTCTACCGTATAGATAAGGAACGTAAAAAAGATTTAGAAAGCAGAGGACTTGGACTTGCTATTGCTAAAGAACTTGTAGAAGCCCATGGTGGGAAAATTAGTGTTTCAAGTATAAAAGGAGAGGGCAGCTGTTTCACTATTATGCTTCCAATCGATAAATGAGAAATTTACTGAGATGAGGGTGTTTATGAAAAGTGTTTTAATTATAGAAGATGATATCAATATAGCAGAATTAGAAAGAGATTATCTGAAGTTAAATGGTTACAAAGCAGATATTGTTCAAGATGGAGCAGAAGGTATGCAAAAGGCCATTTTAGGGATTTATGATATTGTTGTTGTTGATTTGATGCTGCCGAATAAAAGCGGCTATGACATTATAAAAGAGATTAGAAAAAAACAGGAAATTCCTGTGATCGTTGTCTCGGCTAAAAGTGAAGATATAGACAAAATCAGAGGGCTGGATTATGGTGCAGATGATTACCTGACTAAGCCGTTCAGTCCAGCTGAACTGGTGGCCAGGGTAAATTCTCATATCAGAAGATATGAAAGGCTTAAAGGAAACAGTCTTCAAAATGAGGTGATTCCTCACAAGGGGATGGAAATTAACACAGCAGCTCATAAAGTATTTATTAGTGGCAGGGAGGTGCAGATGACTACAAAAGAATATGAGTTTTTAGTTTTTTTAGCTTCGAATCCTAACATTGTTTTTACAAAAGAACAACTTTTCGATTCGATTTGGGGGAGTGACTATTACGGAGATACTGCAACTGTACCTGTCCATATCCAAAAGATAAGAAAAAAGATAGAAAAAGATCCTGCAAACCCAGAGTTCATAGAAACCTTGTGGGGAGCGGGATATAGATTTAACGCCTAATGAATGTTTAACAAAAAGATACCAAAGACCTAGGAAAATAGAAGTATCATTTAGGAAGAAGATAGCTAAGAAGAGTCGTGATACATGTGAACGGGCAGATAAATAGAAAAGAAAAGTAATAAATTATAATTTTGACAGTATATTAAAATTTATTATATAATAGGGTGGTAACAATATGATCATGAAAGGCGGAATGCTATCCGGCATACTTGATATTAGGGAATCGCTAATATAAGTTTGACGTGGAGAAGAAGGATAAAATCTTAAGTGAAATAGGCAAGGATATGAAATGGTTCAAACAATTCTTTTGTTGAGCCTGATTTGCCAGCTTAGATTTTATTTGTTTTCTCTCGGTAACAGCATTTAGCTTATTTTAAAAGCCGTAGAGTAATCTAGGGCTTTTTTTATTTTCAAAAAATCATATTGTTACAATTTATTTGAAAGATACATCATCTGCTCGGATGAACACAAAGAGTTAGTTAAAATCATGGGGAAAATAAGTCAAATCATTTACAAGTAAAAAAAGCATGAATAGAAGTGAAAGGATTGTGAACTTAAAAATGATTAATGAGTTGATAGAGTATTCTAAAAGACCAAAGTTATACGAAAAAAGCAGTGCAGAGTTTTGGGATGATGAGCATATATCGAGAGAAATGCTTAAATGTCACCTAAATCCGTCTATAGAGGCAGCCAGCAGAAGCCACCATTTTATCGATAAGTCTGTGGAATGGATACAAAAGGAAGCCCCTAGAACAATGTATCATACGGTCTTAGATTTGGGGTGTGGCCCAGGATTATACGCAGAAAGACTATGTCATAAAGGTTACTCAGTAACAGGGATAGATCTCTCAAAGAGGTCTATTGCATATGCGAAGGAAAGAGCGTCTAGACAAGGAGATGTTATTCAGTATATTTATAAAAATTACCTTGATATAGATTATCAGAATGTATTTGATTTAATATTACTTGTTTATTGTGATTTTGGGGTCTTATCTCATCAAGATAGAAAAATATTATTAGATAAGGTTTATGCGTCTTTAGCTGAGAAGGGAAAGTTCATTTTTGATGTATTTACTCCAAGGCATTATGAAGGGAAAAATGAAAATAGTCATTGGTATATGAACTATGGAAGCGGATTCTGGAAACCCAAAACTTACATGTGTCTGGAATCACATTTGATCTACGAAAACTATATCAGACTTAACCAATATATCATTATTGATGAAGAAGAGCATATAGATGTTTTCAGAATATGGGACCATTATTATACAATAGAGACAATAAGGACTGAACTTGAAAATTCAGGGTTTAGGCAAGTTAAAATATACGGAGATATTTCTGGAAGCTCCTTTAGTGAGGAGTCTGAAACAATGTGCATTGTAGCAGAAAAATAAGTATCGCTATATAATATGCAGCTGCCCAATAGAGTAAATTTTAGGCAGGTTAAGAAGAAATTTGGAAATATAAATTGTACACTTAAATTCAAAGTAAAGGACACAGAGAATACACAAGAGAGCAATAAACTTAACTTGTATCAAATTTATATAAATATTGGAGGTAAAAACATGAAAAAATCAATCTTAACATCAGCAGCGGCAATGGCTTCACTCGCATTACTTGCGGGGGCAATTTATGCAAATCCGACAGAGGGGAGAACAATTGTAAAACAGAAGCTTGAAAACAGTGGGGTTCTTAAGGAAGGAATAGCAATTCGGTTAGGGACATTGCCTCTTGAAGAAGCAAGTACTAAGGAAGTAACAGGCAAAATTGAGAAATTAACAGAGCATTTTATGGTAGTAGCCGATAAGAATCAGACGCTGTATACGGTACCACTAGCAGCTTTTTCAAATCTTGAAGAATTTAAGGCATTAAACTTGCAGATAGGAGATGAGGTTGCTTTAAAAAGTATGCAGCTTTTTGTTAAGCCAGCTGTAGAGGTTTTTGAAACGACAGAGGCAGTTGAGGCTGTTAAAGCTGCGGATGCTGAAATGGATGAAGCAGCTTTTGATGCAGGGAAGACTAAAGGCCTATTTAAAGTAATAAAGAGGCCTACAGAAAATGCTGCTGATCAAAGTGCAGTCCTTTTAGAGAAAGCTGAGCATAAAGAGGGACGTAAAGTTATCAGAAGTATTCCAGCCGTTCCGGCAGCAGCTGCCGATAAGGATACGGCCTTTCTTATCAGAAATGAAAAAGGAAGCATGGAGCCTGAAGTAACCCATGCGATAGCTATTGATATTGAAGAGGATAGTGAGCTATTTATTGCAGAAGAAATCCATTCAAATGGCAGAACGGTAAAGCTTCCGAAGTTCACAGCAACTATGAATGAGTAAAACATCCATTTGGACCTTACGTCTCATTATAGTATAATATAATGAGACGTGAGTGATGTAACTAGGATTGCGGGGAAAGCGCATACAAAGCAAAATGATATAACGCGCATAAATGGACAATTAACAAAGTGGAGGCAGGATAAGCGTGAACAAAAACATACTTCTAGTTGAAGATGATGAAAGGCTGAGAGAAATCATAACTGACTATTTTGTTAAAGAAGATTTTAAAGTCTTTCAGGCTGAAGACGGGAAAGAGGGTATCAGCTGTTTTGAAAATGAAAGAATAGATTTGGTGCTTTTAGATATTATGCTGCCTTTAGTCGATGGCTGGTCTGTCTGCAAAAGGCTAAGAAAGATTTCAGATGTACCGATTATTATGCTTACAGCAAGAGCTGATGAAGAAGATAAGCTTATGGGGTATGATTTTGGTGCAGATGATTATATCACCAAACCTTTTAGTCCCAAAGTACTTGTAGCCAAGTCCAAAATGCTTTTAAAAAGAGCTGAAGGCTCAGTAGGCCGTACAGACGGTGTGCTTAGCTATCAAGGGATAGAAATCAACAAGTTTTCAAGAACAACTAAAGTGAATGGACAAATCGTTGATCTCGCTCCAAAAGAATATGAACTGCTGATTTACTTAATGGAAAATAAAAATATTGTATTATCAAGAGAAAATATTTTAAGCAAAGTTTGGGGATATGACTATTTTGGAGACCAGAGGGCTGTAGATACCCATATCAAAAAACTTCGCCATAAGCTAGGGAAGCAGGCAGTGCATATAGCTACTATTATCGGAGCAGGTTACAAGTTTGAGGTAGATGAAAAATGAAAAAAAATAGTATTGTTCTTAAATTATTTATAACCTTTACGTTAGTTGTTTCTTTATTTCTCGGAGCTTTTATGATGGGGCAGACTCTATTTTTTGAAAAGTTTTATTCGTATAACAAAACAGCTGTACTTAAAAAAAACCTTGATAAGTTTGCGCTTACTTATGTAAAAGAAACGTGGAATGATAAAGAGATCATTCAGCGTATTAATCAGTTTACGGACAGCAATAATTCGCAAATAGCCATATTAGATGCCTATGGATTTCTAAAATATATGCCGACCTATGATCTGGTATTAGAGACAAGTGATCATAAGGAAATCAAAATACCTTTAAACAACATTGTATATATTAATGACTTTCAAAGCTTAAAGCTTACTACAAACTCTGAAATTGAGATTTCAGGATTCTTTAGTGAAGACCTGAAACATATTGGATTAATTGAAAGCATCAAAAATGAGCATGTAAAGTGGGAGAATACCTATGCTGAGGAGCCAGTGGTAGGGGCGCTGCCCAGT
>CALJNR010000041.1 GCA_937981575.1 uncultured Clostridia bacterium
AGATAGATGCGGTGCTTATTGGTGAAAGCATAGTTAAGTCCAGGGATAGAATAGCTAAACTGAGGGAACTTAAGGAGGTTTAAACTTTTCTTATGATAAAGATTAAAATATGCGGCTTAACAAGACGTGAAGATATTGAGGCTGTAAATAACTATCTGCCAGATTATATTGGTTTTGTGTTTGCTAAAAGTAAAAGGCAGGTAAGTTTTAAACAGGCTAAAGAGTTAAAAAAACTCTTAAATCCAAAGATTGAGACGGTAGGGGTATTTGTAAATGAGTCTATAGAAACCCTTATGGCCTTAGGGATGGAGAAGGTTATTGATATCATTCAGCTTCATGGAGATGAAGATGAAGCATATATCAAAGCGGTGAAACGTAAAGTTAAGCTGCCTGTTATCAAAGCGATAAGGATTAAGGATAAAATAGAGAGTATTCAAAGCTGTGGTGCAGACTTTCTTCTTTTTGATAAATACTTGGAAGGAATGTATGGCGGCGGGGGAGAAAGTTTTGATTGGAGTATTATAAATAATATTCCCGTTCCTTACTTTTTGGCTGGGGGCATTCATTTAGGAAATATTGAAGAGGCACTTCGAAAAGCATCCTATGCTATTGATGTAAGCAGCGGCGTTGAGACAAATGGGATGAAAGATGAAAATAAAATATGTGAAATGATTGAGACAGTTAGAAGATATACTAATGAATTGACAAAATAAAATGAGAGGTGATCAAAATGAGTAAGGCGGGCAGATATGGAGAGTTTGGTGGACAGTATATTCCTGAAACGCTGATGAATGCAGTTCATGAATTAGATGAGTTTTATAAAAAGTGTAAGGTAGATTCAACTTTTAATGAGGAGCTTAGGGAGCTTTTTGAAGAGTATTCCGGAAGACCTTCACTCCTCTACTATGCAAAAAAGATGACAGAGGATTTGGGCGGAGCTAAGATCTATCTTAAAAGAGAAGATCTTAATCATACGGGTTCTCATAAGATTAATAACGTTTTAGGGCAGGTGCTTATTGCAAAAAAAATGGGTAAAAAACGTGTGATTGCAGAAACAGGAGCGGGGCAGCACGGGGTTGCTACGGCAACAGCTGCAGCGCTGATGGGGCTGGAGTGTGAGGTCTTTATGGGTGAAGAGGATACAATCCGACAGGCGCTGAATGTATTTCGGATGGAACTTCTGGGGGCGAAAGTTACACCTGTTAAAACAGGAACCCGTACTTTGAAAGATGCTGTTAATGCTGCGATGCAGGACTGGGCTAAAAGTGTAGAGGATACATTTTACTGTCTGGGTTCAGTTATGGGGCCTCATCCTTATCCAATGATTGTAAGAGATCTTCAAAGCGTAATCGGCAAGGAAGTTAAAGCACAGATGATTAAAAAAGAAGGAAAACTTCCGGATGTACTCGTTGCGTGCGTAGGCGGTGGCAGCAATGCGATGGGGCTTTTCTATGACTTTATTGAAGATAAAGAAGTTGAGCTTATAGGAGTTGAGGCAGCAGGTGAAGGCGTTGAAACAGATAAACATGCAGCAACAATCAGCAAAGGTGAAGTCGGCATATTCCATGGCATGAAGTCCTATTTCGTTCAGTCAGAAGGAGGCAGTATTGCACCGGTGTATTCGATTTCTGCAGGACTTGACTATCCAGGGATAGGACCAGAACATGCGTACCTGCATGACAGTAAGAGAGCTCGATATGTCCCGGCAACGGATCGGGAGGCTGTTATGGCTTTTGAATACTTATCAAGAACGGAAGGTATTATTCCAGCTATTGAAAGTTCCCATGCAGTGGCTTATGCGATGAAGATTGCGCCGAAGATGTCAAAGGATAAAATAATTGTTATTAACCTTTCTGGAAGAGGGGACAAAGACGTTGCTAGTATTGCAAGATATAAGGGGGTTGAGATCAATGAGTAAGCTGCAAAAGGCATTTGAGAAAGCGAAAGAAAAAGGAAGAAAGGCATTTATTCCATTTGTAACAGCTGGAGACCCGCACATAGAAGATACAGAAAGGTTCGTTTATGCATTAGATAAAGCGGGAAGTGATGTTATTGAAATTGGTATTCCGTTTTCTGATCCTATAGCTGATGGTCCTGTTATTCAAAGAGCGAATATCAGAGCCCTTGATAATGGCGTTACTATAGATAAGGTGTTTGATATGGTAGCTAAAATCAGAAAGACTACTGATGTGCCTCTTGTGTTTTTATTGTATGCTAATACAATTTACTACTATGGCATTCAGAAATTTTTTGAAAGATGCCAAGAAACAGAGGTAGACGGCGTTATTCTGCCAGATCTTCCTTTTGAAGAAAAGGAGGAATTCGGTATTTATGCTAAAGACTGCGGGGTAGACATTATTTCGCTTGTGGCACCTACTTCTAAAGAGCGTATCAGAGATATTGCTAAAGAAGCTGGAGGGTTTTTATACTGTGTATCTTCCATGGGCGTAACGGGCACGAGAGATGCAATTCAAACAGATCTTAAGGCAATGTTTGAATATATTGATGAATACTGTAAGATTCCTAAGGCTTTGGGATTTGGGATAGCTAATAAAGAACAGGCAAAAGCCCTGAAAGATTATGCGGATGGTATTATCGTAGGCAGTGCCATTGTAAAGATTATAGAAGAATACGGAAAAGAGGCTGAGGAGCCGCTCGTTCGTTTTGCTGAGGAAATGATAGGAGAATTAGCCTAATTTGCCGATGGGATGGTTGGGAGGTGAGAAGGTGGCTGTTCGATATGATTCTATAGTGCCATGGGGAAGAACTTTTGAAGAGTACGTAGATATGTTTGACTTGGAGGAAAGGGACCTGGAAAAGTCGATTCTAGGCTGCGGGGATGGCCCGGCATGTTTTAATGCAGCAATGCACCAAAAGGGGAAAAAAGCTGTATCTATTGATCCAATTTATAAGTTTACAGATGAGGAAATCCAAAGACGTATTGACGAGACATATTTGAAAGTCATGCAGCAGACCAGAGAAAATCAAGAGAAGTTTGTGTGGCATAATATTAAAAGCGTTGAGGAACTTGGGGAAATAAGAATGTCAGCTATGAAAGCTTTTTTAATGGATTATAATGCAGGTAAGAAGGAAGAAAGGTATTTGTTTGCGGAGCTTCCAAGTCTTCCTTTTCAGGATAAACAGTTTGATCTTGCCTTGTCTTCGCATTTTTTATTTCTCTATACAGATCATTTATCTTTAGGTTTTCATATACAATCTATAGATGAAATGCTGCGGGTAGCGGATGAGATTCGGATATTTCCTTTGGTAGATATGAATGCCAATAGGTCTTGCTATGTAGATAGTGTAATAACAAGATATAGAAGTTTGGGCTTCAGTGCCCATGAAATCCAAGTAGACTATGAGTTTCAAAAAGGCGGAAATAAAATGCTTAGGATCTATAAAAATGACAACAAATAAAGATAGTAAGACACAAAAGTATCAGTATGTGGGGCTTAAATGTTGAATAAAGGAGCGAATGTAATGACTAAATGTAAAGATCTAGATGAAATCAGAAGGCATATAGACGACATAGATGAAGAAATTGTCAAACTGATTGCTCAAAGAAGTCATTATGTGAGAGCGGCAGCAAGCTTTAAAAAAGACGATGAAGAGGTAAAAGCTTCTGAACGTGTAGAAAAAGTAATTGCAAAAGTGCGAAAGATTGCAGAGGAGAATTATCTGTCTCCTGATCTTGTAGAATACGTTTACCGTGATATGATAGGGGCATTTATCACTATGGAATTAGAGACACATAAGGAAATCAACAAAACATCCTGATTATTACAGTCCAATCACTAGATAATAATTGATGTCCCCGAAGGATAACTCGATAATTTCAATGGATTAGTCTATAAATTTCATATCTTTAAATTTAAGTTACTCGTAATGGGGGATGAGGTGAAATTACCCCCGAGAAACAACCTTTCATAAATGAATCACTTAAGTTTACAGGTTGTTCTCCATAATGAATTGCATAGTTCCTCAGAAAATGATAAAGTATAATTTAGAGGTATTCATTATGCTTCTTTTTGATTGAGTAAATGCGTGCATTGTTTGCACGCTTTCTTATATGTTAAGCAGATTTTCACCTTGCTTTTTCGAAAGGATTATTAAGAAGCAGCCCATCTTGGAGCTGAAAATGAATTATCCTAAAAACAGTGAGTCTAAATAAATGTAGAGATGTTTAAGCACCTACAGGATAATTGACAGTTAATGTGGGCAGGATGCTGATGAAACTCAGTCGTAGCAGCATAGGGTGATATTTTTATAGTAAAGAAAGGAATAGAAAAATGCGTTTGAGAAGAGATCCTAGAGCACCGGAATACTTAGAGAAGGATGAAAAGGTTATACTTAACCCAGAAACTCTAAAAGGAAAGTGGAAAGACCACTTTGGGAATGCGCACCCCATTCATGTTGAATTTGGGTGCGGAAAAGGTGGATTTATTACTGAACTTGCAGTAAGAAATCCTAATATTAATTATATTGCTGCAGAACGGGCTGAGACGGTGGTCTATAAAGCTTGCAAAAGGGCAAATAGTAAAGAAGATATTCCAAATAACTTAAGATTTCTTTATTTTGATGTGATTAACTGTTCGGAGATTTTTGAAAAGGGAGAAGTAGAGCGGATTTATCTTAATTTTTCAGACCCATGGCCTAAAAAAAGATATGCGCATAAACGCCTAACCAATAGAAGATTTCTTGAGAAGTATGAGCATATTCTTTGTGAAAATGGAGAAATACATTTTAAAACCGATAACAAAGGATTGTTTGCCTATTCAATAGAAGAGTTCTCAATCTCAGACTGGCTGATGAAAAATGTTACACTCGATCTTCATAACAGTGATATGGAAGACAATATTATGACAGAATATGAAAAAAAGTTCTCTGAAATGGGATTCACAATTAACAGGCTGGAAGCTGTCAAGTTTAAAAAATAGGGTATACATTTGTATACCCTATTTTTTAAACGCCTGGACACGAAAGCAAGTTAAGAAAATATTGAAATGGAATAGGTTTACTATAGTAATACCCTTGGTAATAGTTACAGCCTAAAGATTTTATTGTATTGTATTGCAGTTCATCTTCGATACCTTCTGTTACAATATCTAAGCCAAGGGTTTGCCCCATTCTTGTGACGCATTCTAAAATAACGCGGTTTTTATCTTCGGATTTAATATTTTTTATAAACTCTCTATCGAACTTAATTTCGTCAAGACTGAGTTTGGATAGATAAGCAAGAGAGGAATATCCTGTACCAAAATCATCTAGTGAAAATCTAAAGCCTAGTTCTTTGAGCTGCATAATTGTTGAATTGACTTTAGACATATTGTGGATGAGTATGGACTCAGTAATTTCAAAAATAATTGATGAAGGAGAAATGTTATATTTCTCAGCGGTTTCTTTTATGTAGTTTACTAAATCGATTTCCATGAACTGCTGTACGGAGAGGTTGATAGAAAACCGCAGACCATCAAAGCCTATTTGTTCGAGTTCATGAACATATCTGAATGTAGTTTCTATAACATAGCGACCAATTTTGCTAATTAGTCCAAGTCTTTCGGCCAAAGGGATAAATACGTTTGGCGGAATCGCAGTCTCATTGCCACGCCACCTAATAAGTGCCTCTGCCCCTATGATTTGGTTATTAATGACATTCACCTTAGGCTGAAGATAGATATCCCAAAGGTTTTGAGATGCTGCTTCGCGAAGTTGGCCTTCGAGGTTTAGTTTTTCTTGCAGTGTTTTGGACATGTCTGAAACATAAAGAGCGTAATGTTCAGGCGTATGCTTAGAAACGTGTGAAGCAAGCTCTAGCTCCTGGATAAGCGTTTCGTAATTTAGACAAGAACTCTTGATATAGGTCGCACCAATACAGGGATTCAGGTCGATAGCGCATAAATTACTTTGTGCAAGAGTAGATAAAATGTTTTTTATAAAAGTTTCAAACTTATCAGGCTCTTCTTTATATAAAATGATAAATCTGTCGGTAGAAAAATGATACATATCAGCTTGGGATTTAAACGAAGCCATTACGGTTTTAGATAACTCATCTAATATGGATTTACTTTCTCTATAGCCAATAAGCGTCAAAAGCAGTTTGAAATTCTTGATATTAAGCATACATGCCCCTGTCAATAAAAAATCAATATTTTTCAGATCAACATGGAGCTTATGGGCGTTTTTAAGTCCTGTATCCGGATGCGTATAAGCGAGATACTGTATCCGCTTTTCAGCCTCTAAAAGCTCACTTTTTTTAGTATTAGCATCTTTGGTTGTATATATAAGTTTTGATGTATAAATTTCTGCATGGTACAGACAAAAAGAAATGGTGAGGAAAAAACAAAGACATAGGTTGATAGTTAAATAAAAACTAAGCAGCATACGATCTTCTAATAAACTAATAATAACTAATACAATGATACAAAAGGCAGTATAAAAGACTCTGATTAACGAGATTTTCCTGATTAACTTATAGGCAAAGTAAGTATATAGTGTATAAATTACCATATAAATTAATATCGTAAATTTTAAGGCTATCAATAAAGGAAACTTGAAAAACAGAGTTAAGGCCAAGCAGATATTAATAAATAAGAAAGTTACTTTAAGCGAGATATGAGATTGTTTTTTTGCCCAAAAATAATAAAGTGTACTTGATAAAGCCAATAATGAAAAGAATGCCACTGGAGGCAGAAGGCGGAAAGTAATGAAGTGTGTTTTGTAAGGGAAAAAGTAGAGATAAAAAAATACGATAAATAAGCTTTCAGTTAACCAAAGCAGAGAAAAAGAAAACATATGCTCAATAAATAATATGCTGGACACAGACTTTTCTTTCAATAACTGGTATAAGGCAAGAAAGTTATATGCAGTTAAAGAAATAAGTACAAGAGTAACTAATAGAGTTTGAAGTGAATTTGAGGTATACAGTGTCATAGATATTCTCCTACTGGTTCAAATTGCATATATATTAGAGCATCTAAATATATAGAAATATTAATAATGTTATGATAGTTAAGCTTATTATATAAGAGCTGACAAGACATTGTCAATTCAAAAAAATACCAAGGAAATTCTCATTGAGTAGGTACAACTAACTAGAGGTTTCCATATAATGGAACATAGACATCAGTGGAAGGAGTTGAGGATGAATGCCATTTGGAGATAAAATAGATCAGATTTTTAAACAGTTTATGTATGAACAAAAGCGCAGCAAAAGTCAGCATTCATCATGGGGGACCAAAAAGAATATACTTGGAAGCTTATCAGAGATTTTAGATGAAATGGAAGAGTATATTGATCAGAAAGCTAAAGAGTATGAAATATTTAAAAAGAAATAAACAGGAATAGAACAATCATAAAGTGTAATACTAGTAATATTATATTGCATTTATAAAAAATATATAATAAACTAACGATATACTTAGATATAAAGAAACAACCTATAGAATAAGACTATCTTTATATCATACAAAGGCAAAAGGAGGAAGTGCAAAATGGCATATAGATTTACGGACAGTAATTTTGAACAAGATGCAATTCAGTCACACATTCCAGTAGTTATAGATTTTTATGCGGACTGGTGTGGTCCTTGCAAAATGATGTCACCTGTTATTGATGAGCTTGCAGCAGATTATGAGGGCAAAGTTAAAATAGGTAAAGTTAATACAGATGAAAATAGAAGTGTAGCGACTAAATATAATATTATGAGCATACCAACTATTCTGCTTATGAAAGACGGGCAGGTTGTAGATACTGTAGTAGGAGCTATTCCTAAAACTGCATTACAGGAAAAAATAGATAGAATGCTATAAAATAAGTGCCTATGATTGGTCTAATCATAGGCACTTTGAATTTGTATTGGCAGATACACTAAGACTTAGAAGAATGATTCTTAGAATTTGTGTCTTTAGGAGTTTCTGGGTTTTTTGATATTTTTTTTTCTTTACTATAGGATATGCTGTTGACGTTTCCTAGAGGTGAGGCGACCGAGATTTTTTTAACAGCCAGCATTTTATCCATCCATCTATTAATCGTTAGAAGAATAATCGCGATGAGCGGAGAAGCAAAGAACATACCTAAAGGTCCCCATAAAGCGCCGCCAACGATAATACTTGAAATAATCCAAAAAGGGCTAAGGCCGATGGAGTCTCCGAGTATCTTAGGTCCTAACACAAGCCCGTCGAACTGCTGCAGCAAAAAGATAAATCCGGCCACTGTAAGGGCAGGAAGGAATCCTTCAAATAATGTAATAAGTACAGCAGGCACCGCCCCTAGAATTGGACCAAAATATGGAATCATATTGAAGACCCCTACAATAACAGACAGCAGCAAGGCATAAGGATTTTTGATGATAGACAGGCCAATAAAACAAATAACTCCGATGATAAAGGAATCGATAAATTTACCAACAAAGAAACGGATAAAGATTTCATGTCCTTCTTTAAATAAGTCAATAATTTTATGAGCTGTAGATTCACTGAAGCATGTATAAGTCAGACGTTTAGTGCCTCTTGCAAATGCTTCTTTTTGCTCAAGAGCATAGAAAGAAATAACAAAGGCCATAAACCACTTAAATAAAGAAGATGTAATATTAAAAGCTTGAGATACGACGGTTGTCATAATTGTATTAACTCGTTCAGCATCAAAATACTTTTCTGGACTAAGAATATCAAAAAGCTTTGACGTATCCATTTGATAAGGTAAAGATGCAATATTGGCGTTTATAGTGCCTTCGAAGTTTTTAAGAGATGCATTAAACTCATCAATGTATTTTGGAAGCATATTTGCAAGGTCTCTGATGTTAAGAAGAATTTGCGGAATAAGGTAACGAATCATCAAAACAAGACTGCCAAATATACAAAGGTAAAGTAAAACGATAGAAAACGTACGGATTTTCTTTCTTTGTCCATCTGTTTTAGGCTTAATTAATTTTAGTAAAGTCGTTTCGAAAAAGTTCATAATAGGATTAAACAGATAAGCTATTACTAAGCCGTAAAGAATAGGAGATAGGACAGCTTCTATTTTTTTGAAGAAGGTTATAATAGAAGGAACTATGTTATCCGTATTGGAAGAAATTCTATAAAATAAAATAGATATAACAATAACAAAAATAGCATATAAAGAAATACGTAAGTAATTATTTGTTTCCCAAAATTTTTTCATCTGTCCACCTCGCTTGATCATATATATGTTGATTGTAGCATACAATGAAAACAAAAAAAAGAACTAATGGAAGATAAAAAGCAGAATAAAATCTAAAAAAACACTTGACATAAGAGTGAGGGTTGGCTATAATTATACTTGCCTGTTGGAAATTGAATAAGCGATTGTGGCGGAATTGGCATACGCGCTAGACTAAGGATCTAGTGGTCCTAGACCTTGGGGGTTCGAGTCCCCCCAATCGCATCTAAACCTTGTAGCTCTTTGAGTTATGAGGTTTTTTGCTTTTTATAAGCTTATATTTAAGCTGTTTATACCTACTGGATCTTTTTTGAAAAATGACCAATCCAGAAGAGAACGAGTCGAAATAGAAGAGCGATACTGGACTAGCTGATTGATGCATAGAAAGGTACGGATCTTGTGGTAAAGTATTTAATTAAGAAATAAATCCAATTAACCTTACAGCCAATAGTTGTAAGGTTTTAAATATGTGCCTAAAAACCTTCGTATCTAAGAACTATTTCGGGTTGTACGCACTAATAATTTATCGAAAAACAATAAAAATAAATTGAAAAGAAAAAGCAAATATAGTATTATAAGTGAAAATTAATAAGATAATCTAAAAAGGGGACTATTCATATGAAGGTTATTGGTGAGAAATCTATTGCATCATTTGTAAAAATTCTTTTGGACATTATTTTTATCAGTGGAATAGGTGTGCTTATTTCACTTCCGGTATCTGTAAAGTGGTATTTGATGCGTATTTATGGAATGAGAGAGCAAAATAATTATTACTACTTGGTTGCACTTCTAGCTGTAACGGGCTTTTTTGCTCTTGGTATCTTGAGAGAAATCAGAAAAATTTTTATGACCTTGAACGGCAGGGATCCTTTTGTAGTGCAGAACGTAAAGAGTTTGAATCGTATGGGAATATTTTCTTTTGTCATTGCTTTTTTCTATGTAATGAAAATTTTTATATTAAATTCTTTTTTCACCATTGTCATCTGTATGGTTTTTGTCATAGCTGGTCTTTTTTCAATTATTTTAGCAGAAGTTTTCAGACAAGCAGTAGAAGTGAAAATGGAGAATGACTATACCATCTAAAAGGAGGCGTGGCATGGCAATTATTATTAATATTGATGTGATGATGGCTAAACGTAAAATGGGAGCTATGGAGTTGGCTAATAAAATAGGCATTACGCCTGCTAATTTATCTATTTTAAAGAATAACAAGGCAAAGGCTATACGGTTTTCAACGCTGGAGGCAATCTGTAAGGTTTTGAATTGTCAGCCGGGCGATATTATAGAGTATGTAGAAGATGACAGAGAAAACATTTAAGAATCGGGTTTAGATGTTGGAAATAACGACGCTAAACGACGTGTATCGACATTGTAGTGAAAAAAATAACATTATTTTACTACACGTGTTCACAAATTATTTACAATTTAGTCTAAAAAAATACAAAAACAGATGTTAGTATGTTGATGAACGGAATTAGTCATTTACCTATTTGTAAATGATTACAGAGATAATCTTGTTACTTTTCCCCTAAACCCTAAATAGAAGCATGTAATGTATTACATAAATCTAACTCCCCTAAAATACGTTTAATATAAGTAACAATATTAACTCTAATAGCAAACCCTTACAAAACTCTATTTTAGCACCATATTCCCCAAATATGGTGTATTTTTTTTGCCTAGAAACAGCCTAAGCAACAGGGCTCTGGTTTCATTATTAATAGTATTTTTGCTAAGTGAAAGAGCTGTTTAAAATCAAATAGCCTAATAGACAATATAGAACTAAGGGTATATAATATTTAGAAAAGTTAAACTTGAGCTAACTGTGAATGCTGGCAAGACAAATGGATTTTTATAATATGTATGATCCTTATTTGAGATTTGTTAATTTATTTATATTTTAAAGGGTGTGCTAAAGTGAATAGGTTGGGAATGATATTTATATTAGCAGGGGTGTTCCATTTTGTTTACTCTGTTTTATTCAGAAAACATACGGCTTATTATACGAAGCCATATAAAAAAAGAAGTGAGATGAAGGTTATAAAGTTAAATGAGTTTTTAAAGCTGCAATTCTTCTCTGCATTGTTTAATGCACTCTTTCTTGTGACATATGGGGTGGTTATGATTAGATTTCAGCTTAACAATGTATTTTTTTTTCCAGGCTTGTTACTCTTTCATTTTATCAATTTTATCTTAATAGTAGTCAGCAAAAAGAAAGGATATATTGATTATAAAGCTGGGAAACTCTATAAATAACAATCTATTGTATGGCTTCGGATTTATTCATATGAAAAAATACATTCTTGTCATGGATGTATTTTTTTTGCGCAATTTTCTAAAAATGTAGTGAAGAGATTGTAGTTATGATATGATACAGGTAAAGGAGGGGTAAGTATGCTTGAACAGAAAATGGAATCTTGGTATAAGAAAACAGGATATAAAATCGTTAATTTTATATTCATCGCTGCAGTAGTTTATATCATCATCAGACTGCGTATACTTAACCTGATAGCACCTTTTATTACTGCATGGATTATGGCGAGTCTTTTAAATCCTGTGGTAACTTGGTTAAACCAAAAGGTTCGGGTGCCAAGAGGCATAGGAACTATTTTTAGTATGGCTACAATATTAAGCGGCATTTTATGGGTTATAACGTTGCTTGTTAGGCAGCTTTGGTATCAAATCATTGCCTTTACAAGCACATTTCCTGAATATAGTAAAGATCTTATAGCGGGAGCTGACAGGCTGGAGGCAAGGATTGGTTCATTCCTTAGTATTATTCCTGGGACTGATGCTTTTTCGAATCTTGATCATCTGCTGGAGCAGCTGTTAGGAGCGGTAGGCACATCACTGACAGCTAAAATACCAGGCTTGTACGATACCATTATTAAAGTTCCTAATATTATTATCTTTGTTATTGTCATGCTGATTGCAACTTTTTTTATGACAAAAGATTATTATGATATTAAACTGTTTGTTAAAGCGCAGCTTTCAGATACTGTGATAAAGAAGATTGCCATTATGCAGCAGGGAATGGTCGGTGCATTAGGCGGATATATCAAAACACAGCTTATCTTAATGCTAATTACTTTTAGCATATGTCTTACAGGGCTTTTGTTGTTTCGTATCAATTATGCACTCTTAATCAGCTTTGTTATTGCACTTATTGATGCGCTGCCAATGTTCGGAAGCGGAGCAATTCTTTGGCCATGGGCCATCTATAATATAATAATGGGGAATTATATGCTGGCAGTTGGACTTTTGGGGATTTATGGGGTTATTTTTGTTATGCGTCAGATCATGGAACCTAAAATCTTATCCCAGCAGATTGGTATGTATGCCCTTGTTACTGTCATGTCTATGTATATAGGCTACAAACTAATTGGTGTATTTGGGCTGATACTGGGGCCACTGGTTATGGTTGTTTTAAAAACCCTGCAAAGCATTGGCATGCTGCCGCAGTTTAAGCCTGTTAAGGATCAAATGAAGAAGGAGATAAAGGATGAAAATCGTAAACGTTAAAGAGATAGCTGAAGCTGTTAAAAAGATGTGTATTGAAGCTAACTATTATTTGCCGGAGGATATCTATGGGGCACTTAAGGAAGGCGAAAAAAATGAAGTGAGCCCTGTGGGAAAAGATATTCTAAAAGATATATGTGTTAATGCTGATATTGCGCGGGAAGACGGCATTCCAATCTGCCAAGATACAGGAACTGCGGTTTTCTTTGTAAAGCTCGGACAAGAAGTTTATATTGAAGGAGGTCTTTTAGAAGAAGCAATCAATGAGGGTGTAAGGCAGGGTTACAAAGAGGGGTATTTGAGAAAATCTATCGTTGAAAATCCACTTTATAGAAAAAATACCGGAGATAATACGCCTGCAATCATCCACTATGAAATAACTAAGGGAGATGCACTGGAGATTTTGATTGCACCTAAAGGAGGCGGCAGCGAGAATATGAGCAAAGTTTATATGCTAACTCCGTCACAAGGCATAGAGGGAGTGAAAAAGGCTGTTATGGAAACAGTCATTCAGGCAGGGCCTAATGCATGTCTGCCGGTGGTAGTCGGCATAGGCATCGGAGGCAATTTTGAAAAGTGTGCACTTCTTGCAAAACATGCTATAACAAGAAATATTGGGTCTTCTAATAGTGACCCTAGGATGGCACAGCTTGAGGAGGAACTCTTTGAAGAGATTAATCGTCTTGGGATAGGGCCTCAAGGACTTGGCGGAAAAGTAACGGCACTGGCTGTACATATTGAAACATATCCTTGTCATATTGCTTCAATGCCCCTGGCTGTAAATATAGGATGTCATGTTAACAGACATATGTCTGTTAAACTGTAAGGAGGATTCAAGATGGATAAAAGATTACAAGTGCCTATTACTGAAGAAGAAGCTAGAAGTCTTAGGGCTGGAGAAAAGCTTCTCCTAAACGGCGTTATTTATACAGCAAGAGATGCAGCGCACAAAAGGTTGACAGAGCAGCAGGAAAAGGGAGAAATGCTGCCTGTAGATATGGAGAATATAGCCATTTATTATGCGGGGCCGGCACCTGCAAAACCAGGGCAGGTTATCGGGAGCTGCGGACCGACGACAAGCGGACGAATGGATCTTTATGCGCCTAAGCTTATGGCGTGGGGGCAGACAATGATGATAGGTAAAGGTCTTAGAAATGAAAAGGTTATCGAAGCTATGCAGAAGTATGGTGCTGTTTATGTAACAGCTATTGGGGGAGCAGGGGCACTGCTGTCGAAATGTGTAACAGAGATGGCATGCACTGCCTATGAAGACTTAGGTGCAGAGGCTATTTATAAGCTGACCGTCAAAGATTTTCCGGTTATTGTGACAATTGATTGCTTAGGAAACAACTTGTATGAAACTGGAAAACAAGAATATGCAGAGAAAAAGGTATAAAGATACTAGAATTGTTATACAATTTAATATATAATTTTGAAAAAGAAACAAGTCACTAAAGAAATTATAAGAAGTGAAACGAATCAAAGCAATTCTATAAATTGCTAAATGAAAAGGTAGAGAGCCGGAAAGGAAATTTGTTATATGGAAAATACGCGTAAAAGAAAGAATATAGCAGTGATTATAGCTGCGATTGCAGGAGGACTCATTCTCTTTGCAATAATATGGGGCGTTATAGCATGGCGGCTTATCGGGGGTGCGGGTGGTTCTTCTCTAAGAAACATAGCAGGAGATACCATTGATGTTGTTTATGTAGAAGGGGTTATAGGCGATTCAGGGTCGCTTTTTAGTGAGCCAACCTATAATCATTCTTGGACACTGGATCAAATAGATGAATTAATGTATAGCTCTTCAAATCAAGCTATTCTCCTTTATGTCAATTCGCCAGGGGGAGGCGTTTACGAATCAGATGAGTTATACCTCAAACTTAAAGAGTACAAAGAAGTAACTGGAAGACCTGTTTATGCCTATATGGCGCAGACAGCAGCTTCAGGAGGCTACTATATATGTATGGCAGCAGATAAGGTGTATGCTAACCGTATGACACTCACTGGATCTATAGGGGTTATCATGTCTGCCATGGATACCACTGAGCTTGAGAAAAAAATAGGCGTAAAAACAGAAAATATTGTATCTGGCAGGAATAAAGCCATGGGCAATCCGCTGACAGATGAGCAAAGGCAAATTCTGCAGGCTATGGTAGATGAGACCTATAATATTTTTGTGGAAATTGTTTCAGAAAATAGAAATATTGATCTCAATAAGGCGAAGGAACTTGCGGATGGAAGAATTTATTCAGCCATGCAGGCTAAAGCACTTAATCTTATTGATGAAATAGGGGACTTTAATAAAGTAGTTGACGATCTTAGAGAGGTTTATGATCTTCATGATGCAGCAGTGAATGATATCGTCAATGAAAAGACATTTTTTGATAGTTTGTTTAGTTCAACCTCTAAGAAGTTTGCCTTGTTTAATGAGTTTGCTGTGGTTAAAGAATATTTGGATGATAAGAACCATGGGAAATTAATGTACTACTATCCTTTGCAATAAAAGAGTGTTATAATAGAGAATAGACAGATAAAAGGTGCACCGCATGGGAGCACCTTTTTTGGGACTCTATAGTGTGAGGTGAGTACTTGATGCTCATATTAATAGAGGGATAGGCTAAGTCATAGTGACAAGAGAGTTGATAAATGTATAAAACAATTAAGACATAGGGGGGAGCTTGGTTGGATAAATTTATATATGTTATATTATCACGCACACCAACTCGGATAGGTAAAATTATTAGATGCTGTACACATTCAGAATTTAATCATGTATCAATAAGTCTGGATGAAGATATGCTTGAGATGTACTCTTTTGCCAGATTATCAGCTAAAAATCCTTTTGTGGGAGGCATGGTTAAAGAAAATCCTTATCGTTTTTCTCTTGGAAACAGTAAAGAGGTTAACGTTAAAATTTACCGTATTTCTGTTACACATAAACAATATGAGCAGATTACTGACTTTATTTATGAAACCTATACGGATCAGGAAAAATATTATTATAATTTAATTGGTGTATTTAATGTGATTTTTAAAAGCAATCTGCAGGTTTATAAAACCTATATTTGTACAGAATTTGTTTCTGAGGTTTTTAAACAAGGGGATATAGCTTTGTTAGAAAAAAGATGTAATACGGTATCCTTTAAGGATTTTGAGTCAGCTTTGGCCCCTTATCTTTTTTACTCAGGGGATCTCTATGAATATCCGTATTTATCAGAGAGCTATAAAGAAGGCTATTATTTCGAAAAAGATGACTTTTTCCAAAGGAAAGGCTTTACGAAAGAGATCGTTAATACACTAACTGTTTTATGGATTTTAATTGAAAGATTTAATGTAAGCTGATAGGTTGCAAGGCTTAAGGGTATCAAAGTAAAAAGTATGGCTGAAAAGGATAATAATAATGATGACTCAGTTTAAAGCATTTCTTGAAGAAAATCCAGTTATTCCTGCTGTTAAAAATGAAGAGGAGCTGGAAAAGGCTCTGGAGACAGATGTGGGTATTATCTTTGTACTTTTTGGAGATCTTTTATCATTAGAGCACCTAGCTTATAAAATACACCAAAAGGGTAAAAAAGGGATTATCCATCTTGATTTAGTTGAGGGACTACCCAGTAAAGAGATTTCACTGCAATATATTAAAAAGAGAACGGTTTTTGATGGTATTATTAGTACAAAACCTAAACTGATACAAGCTGCTAAAAATGAAGGGCTTATTGCTGTGCAAAGAGTGTTTGTTCTAGATGGTCTTTCACTTAAAAATGCGAAGCAGCACTTTGTAAAAGAGTGTGATGCTATAGAAATGCTTCCGGGTATTTTGTTTAAAATCATCAGTGAGCTTAATAAGGCGACACATAAACCGCTTATAGCAGGAGGGCTGATATCAGATAAGGAAGATGTTTTAGAAGCTCTTAAGGCGGGGGCTATTTCTATTTCTACATCTAAAGAAGAGATTTGGCATATGTAATATGCGCTTAGGAAATTGACTTTATACCAAGTAGACTGTATAATTTGATTAATAGAAAATATTGCACAGAGATAAAAAGAGATGCGTGAAAAATAGAACTTTATTTTTTGCGCTTTTTTGTTGCCAAACTATTTGAGAGGAGTATTTTATGGAGAGATACATTATTGCGCTGGATCAAGGCACGACAAGCTCGAGAGCTATTATATTTGACAAAGACCAAAATATAATTGGGATAAGCCAAAGAGAGTTTACGCAAATTTATCCTAAAGAAGGCTGGGTAGAACATGATCCCATGGAAATTTGGGCAACGCAGTATGGGGCGCTTCAGGAAGTTATTGCAAAAGCCAACATGACGCAGGAAGATATCGCAGCTATTGGTATTACCAATCAAAGAGAAACAACTATTGTGTGGGATAAAGAAACAGGCATTCCTGTGCATAATGCCATTGTATGGCAGTGCAGAAGAACAGCTGATGTTTGTGAAGACTTAAAAAGAAAAGGGCTCGAAGGCTATGTTAGAAAAGCTACAGGGCTTGTGCTGGATGCTTATTTTTCAGGCACTAAAATCAAATGGATTCTTGATCATGTAGAAGGAGCGAGGGAGCGCGCCAAAGAGGGAAAACTTCTGTTTGGTACAGTAGATACATGGCTTATCTGGAAGCTTACAAATGGAAAGGTACATATTACCGATTACACCAACGCTTCACGGACCATGCTCTTTAATATTCATACGCTGAAGTGGGATGAAAAGCTTCTTGGTGAACTGGGTATTCCACCCTCTATGCTTCCGGAAGTCAGAAATTCTTCTGAAATCTATGGATATGCTAATCTTGGGGCCAAAGGCGGCGTCAGGGTACCGATAAGCGGTGCTGCTGGAGATCAGCAGGCTGCGCTTTTTGGGCAGGGCTGTTTTAATAAGGGAGATGTAAAAAATACCTATGGGACAGGATGCTTTGTACTGATGAATACGGGAGAAGAAGCTGTAGAGAGCCAAAATGGACTGCTTACCACTATTGCTATCGGACTTGATGGGAAGGTGCAGTATGCTTTAGAAGGATCCGTATTTGTAGGAGGCGCTGCTGTGCAGTGGCTAAGGGATGAACTGAGATTTGTCAATGACTCTTCGGATACGGATTATTTTGCAAGTAAGGCGCAAAACAGCGGAGGTGTTTATGTAGTGCCTGCCTTTGTAGGATTGGGCGCGCCTTATTGGGATATGTATGCAAGGGGCGGCATTTTTGGCATTACACGAGGAACCAATAGAAATCATATCATTAGAGCTTCTTTAGAAGCTATTGCCTATCAAAGTCGAGACGTTATGGAAGCGATGATTGAAGATGTGGGGCATGGTATTAACAATATAAAGGTAGATGGCGGAGCCAGCAAAAATAATTTCCTCATGCAGTTTCAGGCAGATATTACGGGTACAAAAGTTGTAAGACCTATGGTTGTAGAAACAACTGCACTAGGAGCAGCTTATCTTGCGGGATTTGCAGTAGGATACTGGAAAGATAAGCATGAAATACAAGAAGCGTGGCGAATGGATAAGGCATTCGCTCCGCAAATGGATGAAAAGGAAAGAATAAAATGCTGCCGGGGATGGAAAAAAGCGGTTAAAAGATGTATGGCGTGGGAACTTGAAGATCAGGAAGACATATGATAGTATTATATTATAGAAATTTGCGTGTAGAATGAAGCTATACTATTTGAACCCTAGCTGTGCGTAAAGGTTTCTAAAAAATATTAAGCTAAATATATTTTTAGCCGTAACACAAAGAGGCTTTAAATAATTAAATAAAGTGCGAGAGAATAAGAGCCAAGCACAAAAGAAACACTGATAAAAGTGTTTCTTTGCTGTTTGGCTTTTTTGCGTTTGGATAAACTCAGCGTGATAGAATACGCTACAAATTTAGTGCATAGAGGAGGTATGGAGCATGTATGATGTTGCAATAGTTGGAGCGGGAATAATAGGTGCCAGTATCTTTAGGGAGCTTACGAAATATAACGTTAAGGTTATTGTATTAGATAAGGAAAATGATGCAGCCATGGGAACGACCAGGGCAAATTCAGCAATTGTCCATGCGGGATATGATCCTAAAGAAGGAACGCTTATGGCAAAGTATAATGTATGGGGAAGTGAGCTTTTTGAAGAGCTCTGCAGGGATTTATCGGTTCCTTATAAAAGAAATGGATCATTAGTTTTGGGATTTGATGATGAAGATATGGAAAGGCTAAAAAAGCTTTATGAAAATGGACAAAAAAACAAAGTTAGGGGGCTTAGGCTGCTAAACCGAGAAGAGGTTTTAATGAAAGAACCGAACCTATCACAGGCAGTTAAGGGAGCACTTTATGCCCCTACCGGGGCCATAGTGGGACCTTTTGAGCTGACGATTGCCCTAATAGAAAATGGCGTCACAAATGGAGGCGAATTTAAAACTTCAGCAGAAGTTATTGGAATCGAAAAAGAAGGAGTAGTGTTTTGTTTAAAGCTAAAAGAAGGGGAACCAATAAAGAGCAGATATGTTGTTAATGCGGCGGGGCTGCATGCTGATAAGGTGCATAATATGATCTGCAAGGAAAGCTTTAAGATTTTACCCCGTAAAGGAGAATATTACGTGATGGATAAAAGTCAAGGAGGGATTATCCAGCATACGCTCTTTCAGTGTCCGAACAAAATGGGCAAAGGTGTTCTGATTACGCCGACAGTGCATGGCAATCTATTGGTAGGCCCCAGTTCAGAAGATCTAGAAGAGAAAAAAAATGTAGGGGTTACAAGCAAGGGGCTTGGTCTCATTCAAGAAACTGCTAAGAAAACATTAGAGCACATTAATTACAGAGAAAATATCAGGAATTTTTCAGGGTTAAGAGCAATATCAGATAGGGATGATTTTATTATAGAAGAAACAGCGGTAAAAGGATTTATTGATGCAGCAGGGATGAAGTCACCAGGGCTTTCAGCGGCACCGGCCATAGCCATAGATGTAGTGGCCATTCTGCAGCAAATAGGACTTTTGGCGGAGCCTAAAAAAGACTTTCAGCCTAAGAGGCATCAAATAAGATTTGCAGAGCTCTCACCACAGGAAAAACAAGAACTTATCAAAAAAGATCCGAGGTATGGCAGAATAATCTGCAGATGTGAGCAGGTTACAGAAGGGGAAATTGTAGAGAGTATACAACGTCCGGCAGGGGCAACTACAGTAGATGGCGTCAAAAGGCGATGCAGGCCCGGTATGGGGAGATGCCAAGGTGGGTTTTGCGGTCCCAGAGTACAGGAGATTTTAGCCAGAGAGCTTAAGAAGCCTATGGAGGCTGTTATTTTAGACCGAGAAGGCTCCTATATTTTAACCGGAAAAACCAAGTGAGGAGGATGCAATATGCACTATGATTTAGTAGTAATAGGAGGGGGCCCTGCAGGACTTGCAGCGGCTTATGAAGCTTATGAAAATGGAATCAGCAAGGTGCTGATTATAGAAAGAGAAAAGGAACTAGGGGGCATTTTGAATCAATGCATTCATAATGGCTTTGGGCTCCATACTTTTAAAGAAGAACTGACAGGCCCGGAGTATGCAGAACGTTGTATTGATAAGGTCATGTATTCAACTATAGAAGTTAAGACGGATACGATGGTCCTAAATATAGAAGAAAAATACATTCACGCTGTTAATGGGGTGGATGGCTATATGGTTATTAAGGCATCTGCTATAATACTCGCTATGGGATGCAGAGAAAGAACAAGAGGTGCTATTCACATACCAGGGTACAGGCCGTCCGGAATCTTTACAGCAGGGGCCGCACAGCGCTATATCAATATGGAAGGGTATATGGTAGGCAGAGAAGTTGTTATCTTGGGTTCGGGAGATATTGGGCTTATTATGGCAAGGAGGATGGCTCTTGAAGGGGCTAAAGTAAAAGCTGTTATTGAGCTTATGCCCTATTCAAATGGACTAAGCCGTAATATTGTTCAGTGTCTTGAGGATTATGATATTCCGCTTTATCTTTCGCATACAGTAACAGATGTTGTGGGCAGCGGTCGTCTGGAAAAGGTAGTGGTTCAGGCAGTTGATGAAAATAGAAAACCCATTTTAGGGACAGAAAAGGTTTTTGTGTGTGATACGCTTCTTCTGTCAGTTGGGCTTATCCCTGAAAATGAGCTCTCAAAAAATGCAGGGCTCAGGCTTGATCCAAGAACCAATGGGCTTATAGTGGATGAGACGATGCAGACATCGGAGGAAGGGATCTTTGCCTGTGGCAATGTACTGCATGTTCACGACCTGGTAGACTTTGTAACAGAAGAAGCTCAAAATGCAGGCAGAAATGCGGCGCTATATCTTAACGGAACCTCTGCGAAAGCAAAAACAGTTCAGGTTCTAAATGGAAATGGCATCACTTATACAGTGCCGCAGCTCATTAACCTTTCCAAGGACATAAAGATCAAATTATTTATGCGTGTAAGTAGGCCCTATTATAACCAAGAGATAGTAGTAAAATGTAAAGAGCAGGTGATAGCCTCTTTTAAGAAAAAAGTGCTTTTGCCAGCTGAAATGCAAAATATTGTTCTGGAAACCAAACAGTTAAGGGAGATAGATGGAAATATTTTGATAGCACTAGAGGAGGCGGAGTAAATGATCAAAAAAATAACCTGTACTATTTGTCCTATTGGCTGCAAATTAGAAGTGGATATAGAAAAAAATACAGTAACAGGGCATACCTGTAAGAGGGGAGAGGTGTATGGAATTGCAGAAGTGACAGCGCCAACGAGAGTGATTACTTCTACGGTTAAACTTGAAGGAGGTATATATCCAGTTCTTCCTGTAAAAACTAATGGTGCTATTCCTAAACATCTTAATTTTAAGTGTATGGAGCTTATTAATCAAATACAAGTTAAGGCACCAGTGAAAATGGGAGATATTATTGCAGAAAATGTATTAGATACAGGAGTTGATCTTGTGGCAACACGGTCAATTAAAAAGGGATAAGCGGAAGTTTAACCACAAAATGTTGAAAAATAATGAGATTTATTATAAAATTAAGCTTAAGTTCAATAAATCTTAACTTTTGTTTTACGTGCTAACGGCATGTAACGTTGCATCCTATGTAAAATTACGCTTTATGTAAAATTACGTTTTGTAACAGAAAGGAAAGTTCTCTGTGTTTTACCAAAGAAAAGATAAGGCTAAGAAATATAATATCATCATTATTCCAGAAAGAGGAAGCCATACCAAGAAGATAAGTCTATCTTCAGTTATCCTAAAAACAACACTAGTTACTATTTTGATATTCGGGGTAGGGCTTGGTATGTTTGTGTACGTGTTTTTTAGCAGATATCATAGTCTTAATGAAAATATTACAGTCCTCAAAAAGAAAGAAGACTATATCAGGACTTTAGAAGAGGATAATAAAAGCAAAGAAGAAGAAATACAAAACTATAAAGTTTATGAGGATTCTGTCAGGGATAAGATAGAAGCGCTAAATGAACTGGAGCAGAATATAAAAGAAAAACTGGATAAAAGCAATTTTTTTAATGATACGACAGTACTTAATGACATGGCAGCCATTAAGAGTGATCAGCCGCAAATGCAGGCAGTTTATCTTGCAGCAAGCAAAACGCCGGTTGAAACGATAGAAAGTAAGATCAAGTCTCTTGAAAGCATTAATGAAAAGCTGGATCACATTTTAGAAAAGGAGCAGTATATTCCTTCGTTTGTTCCAGCCAAGGGGAGAATTACGAGCTATTTTGGTCTAAGGGCCAATCCTTTTACGCGTAAAGGGGAAGAAGATCATCCAGCGATAGATATTGCGAATAATTATGGCACCAAGATTCATGCAACGGCCAAAGGACGGGTTGTTTATGCAGAATATAAAAAAGGATTTGGAAATGCAGTTTATTTAGACCACGGCAATGGGTTCACAAGCTTATACGGTCATGCTTCAGAACTTCTGGTGGAGGCTGGGCAGATTGTAGAAAAAGGTGAGGTTATAGCACTAATGGGTTCTACTGGAAGGTCTACAGGCTCTCATGTTCATTTTGAACTAAGAAGAAACGGTGTTCCGATTAATCCGATTAAAATATTTGAATAAGGAGAAAAGCAATGTTTGGAGATTTTAAAAGTGATAAGGATCATAAAGGCAAACAAGGTGAGGTGGGGACATTTATTGATACGACAGCATCACTTAAGGGTGATATTGTAACAGAGGGAAATATTAGAATCGACGGCAAGTTTCACGGCAATATCATTTCGGCTAAAGATGTTGTAGTTGGTGAAGAAGGACTTATCGAAGGACAGATCACCTGTGAGACTATGGTGGTCTATGGCATGGTTAAAGGAAATATTAAAAGTGCGGGGCTTGTTGAGATCATGTCCACTGGTAAGGTGTTTGGTGATATAGAAGTACAAAGTATTTCTATCAAAGAAGGGGCGGTCTTCGAAGGCAAAAGCATTATGAAGCAGCAAGGGGTATCAGAAATTGAATAAATAGTTTACTCACAGACTGTGGGGCATAAAGATGCTTCATGGTCTTTTTGTTTACGCATGTTTACAGACTGTATACGCAACATAGAATTTAATAGGCAATGAAACAAAAATATGATAAAATTTAGAATAGATATTAAATTCTAATAGAGTGATAAAACCTAGGAACTTAAATGACCTAGGTAATTGCAGGATTTAAAGGACTTAGGGTATCTAATAGGTCTGCAAGAGAATTTTAGTATTATCCAGAGGCTAGATTGCGTAATTCAATAAATCTAGAATGATGTAATGAACTAACTATTAAGAGTTACAAGGGGGATAAATGTGAGAGATTTTGGAAGTGAGTTTGGGGAATTATTGCAACAGCAAAAGGAGCTTATCAGGCATTATGAAGAAGTGATTGGGGATTATCAAAAGAGTGAAATAAATCTTCAGAATGTCAAGCTCAAAAAAGAAGTAGAGGAACTGCAAAGCAGACTGGAGGAGCTAAAAAAGAATTATCTCGCTTCAGAAAAGGAAGTAAAGCAACTTAAGGGGCACTTAACCGAGCAGATGCTGAGTGAAAAGTCTCAGCTCATTGCTTCCTCTAAAGAAAAGATGAAGATTTATTTTGGCAGGGCAGAAGGAGAAATTGTTGACAAGCTGACTCAAATGGAGCAGCGTTATGCAATGGAAATTCAAAAGTTAAGTCATGAATATGCCAAAAAGCTTGGACCAGATTACAAAGCATTTGAAGAAAAGCTTAGAGGTCTTCAGTATGATATGCACCAGAAGGTGATGGAGCGGACTGGGGAACTGAGCTTAAGAAAAGCACAGCTTAGAGAGGATAGGGATAAAAGACTAGGGGAATTCCAGGAGACAGCTGTTACAGAAGAAATGATAGCAAAGCGGCTCCGCCAAAATAGTATTGAAGTGAAAATAGGGCTTAACTGGATCAGTAAAGCGGGCGTGCTTCTTATACTTATAGGGGTTATCGCAGCGATGAAATATTCTTACACTTCGTTTAGTGCAAGTATGAAAGGCATCTTCGGGCTTCTTATTGGTCTTGGATTTTTGGGAGTTGGCGAATATTTTAATCAAAAGAAGAAGAGTGTTCTTGGAACAGCTCTTAGCGGAGGCGGTATTGGGGTATGCTATCTGACGATTTTTTGGAGCTACTTTGCTTTAGGGATCATAGGAATGGAAACGGCGCTTGTTTTATCTATTCTGCTCAGTCTCTCAGCCTTTGTACTTTCCATACGTTATAACTCAAGGACGATAGGGGCATTTGCGCTTATTGGAGGCTATCTTCCGCTTTTAAGCTATATTGGCATGAATGAGCTTAAAGGAGAGGCTATTTATATAGGCATGGGGTATGTCTTTGCACTTAACTTAGTCACTATTCTTATTGCGATGAAAAAAGACTGGATGGTACTTAAAGTTTTAAGCTTTTTGTCACACTTGCCGATTCTGCTTTATTTAACTTTTAATGCCCCGAGTGGGATAGCAGCGGTGACCTATACATTAATCGTATTTAGTATGTACCTGGTTATGATTTTTGCATACCCAATAGGGTATAAACAAAAGCTGGGGACAGGCAACATTATCTTTTTGGGAGCCAATACCTTTTTAAGCTGCGTTGTAAGCTATGGGCTTTTTAATCACTTTGGGTTTGATGCCTATAGGGGGAGCTTGGCACTAGCATTTTGTATTGTTTATCTAGGGTTAAATACACTTGTAAATAGATCCATTAAGACAGAACCACAGGCAGCAGTTATTTTTGGGATTACCTCACTTACTTTTGCTGTACTAGTTATCCCTTTTCAATTTGGTTCAGACTGGGTTGTCCTTGGATGGTTTATAGAGGGAATGCTGCTTATTCTTTACCGAAGCAAAATAAAGAGCAAGCTGGCAGAATGGGGAGGAATTGCGATTTTTGCCCTCTGCATCATAAGCTTTATTTTCCTATTTTATGATTATTATGATAAAGTACTGCTTGGCCTTAATATGGCAGATGTTAACTATACCATTGTTACAGCCGGCACAATAGGCGTGATGATTTCATATCTTATTGAGATTAGAAAAAGCTACGGGGACCTTTTTCTGTTTTATGATAAGGGGAAACTTGTAACAGCTTATAAGTATTTGGCTTGTTTTAATGTGTGGCTCTACTGTAACTATATTGTAAGCAGAAGCTATGAAGGACTAACACGAGGAACAAACGTTATAGGGGATGCCGACAAGCTGCTGCTCTTTGTGATGATTACAGCTGTACTGGCTTATATTTTGTCTAAGGTTTCACTGCTGCAAGACGGCGGAATGCGCTACGTAGTGATCGTGATGCGAACGATTGTTGGGGGGATTTGTGTACTCATGAACCTTATGCCTTCACTAATTAATGAAGCCTCAAAAGGAGTTGGCATCACCGTTCTTGTTATTTATAACCTGTTAGTACTTCTAAATCTTAGACATACCCTTAAGGACCTTACTGAAAAAGAGAATCTAAATGGAGAGATTTCTCCTGTACTTATAAGTTCTTATGTTTTATTTAATACGACGCTGTTGTTAAAGATGCATCTGGATCTTGGCTATGTTGATTTTATGATTAGCATCTTCTATATTATTACAGCTTTTGTACTCATTATTGTAGGGTTTAAGTATTATTATAGGTACATTAGGTATGGCGGACTCGTTTTAGCCATTTTTGCAACAGCGAAATTATTTTTATTTGATGCCAGGGATCTATGGGAAAAATATAGGATTGTATCCTATTTTGCATTCGGCATTGTACTGATAGGCATATCTTATATGTATCAGAAGTTTTCAAGAACAATGCTTCTTGATAAAAGCGATATAACAATAGGAGGGGAAGAGTGAGAAAGCCAATTCATATCTTTGTGATGGTTTGGGTCATGCTGTTTGGAATATTGATAAAAGCTGAAGAGGGAAATAGCCTCGGCAGCATATGTCGGCAAATTGCTGTAGCAGGAGAAAACAAATATAAGACCTTTCTGCTTGATGAGTTTGTTTATAAATATGCAAAAGAAGATTTATCAGACCTTCGCATTGTAAATGCTGATGGGATTCATATGCCTTATTATATTGAAGAAGGAAGCAGTGAGAATAAGAGCCTGCAGCTTCAAAAAAAACCTTCTTATACCATTCAAAATAAAGAAAGATCGACTATTATTCAAGTTAAAAATGACAGCTATCTTAAAATAAATGCTTTTATCCTAGAGGCTGAGGGGATATTCAAAAGAAGATATACGGTAACAGGCATTAATGAAGAAGGAGAAAGCTTTTATCTATGGTCAGGAGAAGTTTATAGTTTGGATTTTAAAAGCACGAATGTAGAAAATAGAACCATTTACCTTAGCGAGTATACTAGGTATCCGGAAGTTAACATTCGTATTGAGAATGAAGATGATCAGCCTCTTAAGATTACGGGATTTAAAATGAACTATTGGATAGATAAAGTGGTTTTTGCTGCTGATGGTCATGAACCCTATGAACTATGGTACGGGAGCGAAGAAGCTGTTAAACCTAGGTATGATATTGAGGCGTTCAAAAAATACATTAAAAAAGAATCACAGGATATGTGTGTGCTTAAGGAACCTCAGAAACAAAAAGCTGAGAGTAGCGAGACAAAAAAGCCAAAAGATTTTCAAACGGTATTTAACGGACTGCTGATTGGCAGTGCGGGCATTCTCATATTAATTGTCTTTAGAAAGCTTAAACAAAGTTAATACTTATTCGAAAAAAAGAAGACAGATAATCCGTAAATTAAAGCAGTTCTTTATATTTACGGATTATTTTTATGCATGTATCAGTAGGTTTTGATTAGGGGCCTAGGAAATCAGGAGTCAAATTGTTTATGAGTAAAAAGTAACAATTAAAGGACTTATTTATTGTATTGCATAAGTATACAATGAATGATACAATTTTTAAAAGAATATTAATTTATTATTATTTTTCGTATAATACTAAAAAGTTGAAGGGAGCCGCATCAATGAATTACTGGCAGCAAGAAGAGATAGTGAGTTTAGATGAGAAAAAGGCAATTCAGTCAGAACGGTTAATGCGCACAGTAAACCGCGTTTATGAAAATGTACCGTTTTATCGTCAAAAGATGGACGAAATGGGTATTTTGCCTGGAGATATTAAAAGTATTGATGATCTTGAAAACTTGCCGTTTACAACTAAACAGGATCTAAGAGATCATTATCCTTATGGGCTTTTTGCCACACCTATGGAAGAGGTTGTGCGTATCCACGCTTCATCTGGAACAACAGGGCAGCCAACTGTTGTAGGCTATACAAAAAATGATATTATCATGTGGCAGGATATGATTGCAAGGTGTTTTACAGCTTATGGTATTACAAAAAATGATATTATTCAAAATGCGTACGGCTACGGGCTTTTTACCGGGGGCTTAGGCTGTCATCACGGGTCAGAACACTTAGGCGCTGCTGTTATTCCTATTTCAGGAGGCAATACAAAAAAACAGATCCAGCTGCTGCAGGAGTTTGGCTCTACAGTTATTACGTGCACTCCTTCATATGCTTTATACATAGGAGAAACAATGATCAATATGGGCATTGACCCAAGAAGTACCAACCTTAGAGTAGGCGTTTTTGGTGCAGAACCTTGGACAGAAGAAATGAGAGAACAGATCGAGTCGCTGTTCGGCATTGATGCCATGGATATTTATGGACTCAGTGAAATCCTAGGGCCGGGAGTAGCCTTTGACTGCAAAAAAAGAGCAGGGCTTCATGTTAATGATGACCACTTTGTACCGGAAATAGTAGATGTAGATACTCTAAAGCCCCTAAGTGCCGGAGCATCAGGGGAACTTGTCTTTACGTGTATTACAAAAGAAGCACTTCCTCTCTTAAGGTACCGTACAAGAGATATTACAAAGCTTTATACAGATAAGTGCGAATGCGGCAGAACCCTTGTTCGTATGGATAAAGTAACTGGACGAAGTGATGATATGCTGATTATAAGAGGGGTAAATGTATTTCCGTCTCAAATTGAAAGTGTTATTTTGAAAGTAGCAGAAACAGCTCCGCATTATGTACTGATTGTAGACAGACACAATAATCTAGATACCCTGGAAGTATGGGTAGAGGCGCAGGAAGGTATTTTTTCAGATGCGATTAAAACGTTGGAACGTGTAGAAAAGCACATTACCAACGAACTTTTCAGTCTTCTTGGACTTCATGTCAAAGTCAAGCTCGTTGAACCTAGAACCATCGAACGCAGTGAGGGCAAGGCTAAGAGAATAATAGATAAGAGGAAAAAGTAAGGAGTGGTAACGGGTGATTTGGCAAGAAGAGGAATGTCTTTCAAGAGATGAGATGCATGCACTGCAAAGCAAAAGGTTAATAGATACGGTAAGTAGAGTTTATGACAACGTATCTTTCTATAAAAATAAAATGGATGAAATGGGTATTCTGCCCGGAGATATTAAAGGGATAGATGATGTTTCTAAATTGCCTTTTACAACGAAGCAGGATTTAAGAGATCATTATCCGTATAAATTATTTGCCGTTCCGATGAAAAAGGTAAAAAGAGTCCATGCTTCATCTGGGACAACAGGTCAGCCCACAGTCGTAGGCTATACGCAGAACGATTTAGATCTATGGGCAGACTGTATGGCTAGATTTTATGCGGCAATGGGAGCAGCAGAAGAGGATGTAGTACATAATGCATTAGGCTATGGCTTTTTCACCGGAGGCTTAGGATTTCACTATGGAGCCGAAAGGTTTGGAGCAACAGTAGTCCCTATTTCAACTGGTAATACAAAAAAACAAATTCAAGTCCTTCAGGAGTTTGGCAGTACCATTTTGGTCTGCACACCGTCTTATGCAATTTATCTTGGCGAAAGTATCAAGGCTATGGGAATAGATCCAAGAAGCTTAGGTATAAAGGCAGCGCCGCTTGGCGGGGAACCTTGGACCTATGAGATGCGGGCGGAAATCGAGGAGCTTTGGGGAATGAAGGCTCACGACAGCTATGGCCTTAGCGAAATTATAGGACCTGGAGTATCCTTTGAATGTCAGATGCAGAATCACTTGCATATTAATGAAGATCATTTCTATCCGGAAATTATTGATACCGAAACCCTTAGGCCGCTTTCCTATGGCGAAAGCGGAGAATTGGTTTTTACCTGTATCACTAAAGAAGCTCTGCCGCTTCTAAGATACCGCACAAGGGACATCTCTAGTCTGACCGATGAGCCATGCGGCTGCGGACGTACAACAGTCAGAATGACTAAATGTGCCGGCCGGACTGATGATATGCTGATTATAAGAGGCGTTAATGTATTCCCATCTCAAATAGAAAGTGTGCTGTTAAACCTTGGGGAAACAGCTCCGCACTATGTGCTCATTGTAGATCGGGTGAATAACTTAGATACGCTTGAAGTCTGGGTAGAAGGTAAAGAAGGCGTTACCTTTGTAGACGGTATGAGACATATGAAAGAAATTGAAAAGAAAATAACGGATGAAATCCGAAGTGTATTAGGGATTCAGGTCAAGGTTAAACTAGTAGAACATAAAACAATTGAAAGAAGCGAAGGTAAAGCGAAGCGTATTATTGACAGGAGAAATAAATAGCAGGAAGGGTAAAAGGTTAAGCTTCTAATAAAGAAGGAGACAGAAGATGAACATTCAGATTCGCAGCATAAAACCCGAAGATTGGAGCATCGTGGCTGCTATTTATCTAGAGGGGATACAAACGGGAGTAGCTACATTCCAAAGGGACGTTCCTACATGGGAAGAATGGGATAAAAGCCATATCAAAAGCTGCAGGCTTGCAGCAGTTAATGAAGAGGATAAAGTTTTAGGATGGGCAGCTTTGTCACCAGTAAGCGGAAGATGCGTTTACGGCGGCGTAGCAGAACTTAGTATTTATGTAGGGAAGGAATCTCGAAGATGTGGCGTAGGGCGACTTCTTTTAGAAACACTCATAGAGGGGTCTGAAGAAGAAGGGTTTTGGACGCTGCAGGCAGGCATTTTTACAACGAATGTAGCCAGTATTAATCTGCATCAGGAGGCTGGGTTTAGAAGAGTCGGAGTCAGAGAGAGAATTGCCAAAACCAAAGAAGGGGTTTGGCAAGATACGGTTCTGCTGGAGCGCAGAAGCAATAAAGTTGGTATTTAAATGAGGACGAATAATTAAGAGGAGGAATCAGTATGATTATACAGCAGCTATCAGTATTTATAGAAAATAAATCAGGAAGAATTTATGAGGTGATGCAGATACTAGGAGATGCAGGTATCAATGTGTCAGCATTATCGATTGCAGATACTTCAGATTATGGTATTATGAGGCTGATTATCAGTGATCCGGAGCAAGGGATCAAACTTCTTAAGGAACAGGACTTTTCAGTACAGACAACGCCGGTTATCTGTTGTAAGGTTCCTAATGTGCCGGGAGGGCTTAAAAGGATGCTGGCTTATTTAACAGATGATAACATCAGTATTGAATACATGTACGCTTTCTCAATAGGAGATGATGCTTCAGTCGTTCTTAGAACAGAAGACTGCAATAAGACCATCGAATGCTTATCCAAGCACAAAATGGAGCTTATTAGTGCTAGTGACATCTATCAAATATAATGCCCAAAGCATGGCAAGCAGCAAGGGAGTAATCAAGGCCTCAGTCTTTAATGACTGAGGCTTAATTTTTTAGGGGGGTGAGAAGATGTCCACGAAAGGCTGTAGAGGGGTAAGGGATGAAAAGAGTATTTTGCTATTTATTAATTATTGCTATGATTATGGCAATGATGCCGGTAGGTTTAAAAGCGGAGGTTGGCCCGTTTGATGATATTGTTTTCCAGGATGACAATTTAAACGGGCATTAATTGATGCAGGAGCAGATACAAATAGTGATGGAGAGATATCATTGCTGACATCTAAAAGCTTTGATAAGTAATACAAAATAAATGCCATTTTAGATAGGGGTAATAATTAGGTTTTTTTTGTATATGGTAGGGATAGAGGTAGAAATATGTTGTGATGTTATAAGGGAAATGCTAATATAGGTATATAATATCGTAAGGCATGGTATACCAATTTTTGCATTTAGGGAGGGGTACATATGAAAAAAATCAGTACTAAAATTCTATTACTTTCAATCGTCAATTCGCTTACTGTTATGCTTATCTTAAGCAGTGTTTCCATCTGGGGACTCATTAGTATGCAAAATGCATCTTTGAACAAATTAGAGGCTACGATTAGAACTGATTTTGATTACCTGATCAAAACACAGGTTGAAAGTGCAATGAGTTTAGTAGAAGGTTATTATAAAAAATACGAATCCGGTGAAATGACAATGGAAGAAGCCAAAAAGGCAGCGGCTTCAGCGGTCAGAAACTTAAGCTATGGAGAAGATGGATACTTTTGGATCGATACCTTCGAAGGGGTTAATGTGGTTCTTTTAGGAAGGGATACAGAAGGAACGAATAGGCTGGAGGCCGTAGATGAAAAAGGAAATTTCCTTATTAAAGATATTATTGCAAATGGCAGAAAAGAAGGGGGTGGGTTTAGTGATTACTACTTTACTAAAAAAGGCGGTAGTGAAGCCTTGCCAAAAAGAGCTTATTCCCTGGCTTTTGAGCCTTTCGAATGGGTTATTGGAACGGGAAACTATACAGATGATATAGATGTTATAGTAAGCAATGAAAGAGCAGAGATTATGAAATCTACCAGTGAAAAAATAGCTCTGCTGCTGGCTTTATCAGCTGTTTTAGCAGCAGCTTTTGCGGTTATTTCACTATTTACAGGCAAAAAAATATCAAAACCTATAGAAGATTCTTCTAGGCTGATTGAGCAGCTGGCGCTAGGGGACTTTGTTATTCAGATTCCAGATAAATATTTAAGACGAAAAGATGAAATTGGGCTAATCTCTAACTCTTTAAATCAAATGACTCTTTCTATGCAACAGATGCTTAGGGAAGTGAGCAGTGAATCCAGAGCATCAATAGAAATATTTAATAAAATCAGTGAAGAAGTTCACAGTCTTCAAGATCGATTTAATGAAATAGTTGGAGAAACCCATCAGCTATCCATGGGGATGGAGCAGACAGCAGCAGCCTCAGAAGAGATGAATGCAACATCAAATGAAATTGAGATCGCCGCAGGCTCAGTGGCAGAGAAGTCTCAAGACGGTATGCGTGCAGTGAATGAGATGACGAAAAGGGCCTATGAAATTAGAGAAAAAGTAAGCCATTCTGAGAAGAATGCACTTCAAATTATCTCAGAAACAAAAGATATGCTGGAGCAAGCTATAGAAGAATCAAAATCTGTAGAGAAAATTACGGCTTTATCTGATGCCATACTGCAGATTACTTCTCAAACCAATCTTCTGGCACTTAATGCTGCGATAGAAGCGGCTAGAGCTGGAGAGGTAGGAAGAGGATTTGCTGTTGTTGCAGAAGAAATAAGAAATCTGGCAGAAGATTCAAGACGGACTGTTACGCAAATACAATCTATTATTGAGGTGGTAAGAGGGACAGTTCAGAACCTATCTGAAAACTCCAACAGATTGCTGAAGTTTGTTTCTGTAGATGTTAAGAAAGACTATACTTTTATGCTGGGAGCAGCTGAACAGTACAATGAAGATGCAGATGGCATTAATGGACTGGTGGCTGACTTTAGTGCTACCTCAGAAGAACTGCTCGCTTCCATTCAAGATATTATGAAGGTTATAGACGGTATTACAGAGGCTACTGTAGAAGGAGCTTCAGGAACTGGCAGCATTGCACAAAAGTCTGACCTTGCACTTCATAGAGCGAATGAGATTATTGACCTTTTAAAAACGGCTCAAAACGGAACAGAGAGTTTATCAGCTGCTGTAGGGAAATTTAATATTGGATAGATACATCAAACTTATAAAGTTATCATTATAAAAAGCTGCTCTTTGCCTACTGGCAGGGGGCAGCATTTTAAATACACTTTTATGCCAGGATAAATACTTATTTTTTCATACAAGTATTTTATATTAAGTGTGTCCATTTTTTTGATAAAGCATATTATATAGTATCACTCATTTAATGAAGGAGGTTTTACTATGGCAGACAGATCTTACTGGGGAGGATGCAGACGCGTGGATGATATTGCTATTGATGATTCTTTTAACACTTACAGAGACAATATCTATCAACTGCTTGTCCAGATTCAAGCACAGCTTCAGGTACAAGCGCAGATTCAAGCACAGCTTCAGGCTCAAATTCAAGCGCAGGCTCAAGCTCAAGCTCAAAATCAGACAGATACAACTACAGATACAGTTACTACTACAATGAGTTTGTTAACTGTTAACCTTTATCCGCCTATACCAGTGAATGGTGATGCAACACCAGTATAATTAAAGAACACCCCTTTTCATACAAGGAGAGGACAAACATCCTTAAAATGTATGGAAAGGGAGGATCTAAACAAAATGAAAGAAAATGGTTTTTGGTCTGATATCAGCATAATGACAAGATGCAGAAGAGGTGTTTATATGGCTAATAAGGTAAGGCAGATTCAAATAGGCAGATTTGAATCCGATAAAAGTGCTGCAGAGGCAATCGTAAAAACAAAAGAAATGCTGCAGAAGATTGCAGAAGAGACCTACTACTCAGGAAACATTGCAGCTTTGCCAGGAACAGTACTGCAAATCACTTCCGAAACTTTAGTTTTTCTTTTAGATGCCGCGAGAGAAGCGTTAGGAGATGAAGCAGTACAAAATGCATTCATTGAAGCAGGAAGAAACGCGCAAAGTACCACTGCTGACATACAAGCTATTATTGATGATGTGAAAAATACCCTTGAAGACCTGCCGAAAAACACAGATAATCTGCTTCGATTCTCAGAAGAGGATTTGAAAAAGATTATTACTTGGTTAGGATTGGGCACTAAGTAATAAGATGTTTCTAATAGGCTTTCTACTCGAAGTAAGCTCAGTATATAACACAGTTCATGACTAAGTTATATACTGAGCTTTTTGTGAGGGAGATAGTACATTTTAATAGGCAGTAATGGATGAAATATGGTATACTGTAAAGTGTAGTAAAACAATTTGTTTCATATGATTTAATAGATTATGTGAGTATTTTTGAATGTGTCTAGATATTACATTTGAAATAAGTTGGTTACATTTTAGCAAGGAGGACCTTTAATGGGGAGCGCCAAAGAAAGTACTCTTATCAGATTTAAAACAGAAATAGTAAAACTAAAAAAAGAAGTCGGAGCACTTTATTTAGCTTGCAAACGAAAGGATGTCTCTATATATGTTAAAATAGCGGCGGCCTTGGTAGTTGGCTATGCACTTAGTCCCATAGATCTTATTCCGGATTTTATACCCGTTTTAGGTTATTTAGATGATATGATTTTGCTTCCTCTTGGCATTTGGCTTGTAGTAAAGATGATTCCTAAGCCTATTATGGAAGCATGCAGAAAGCAAGCTGAAGAAATTTTCACATCTAAAAAACCAGTAAGCTACATAGCAGGATCTGTCATTATTTTGATATGGATAGGGCTGCTGGCGGCCATCGCAGCCAGGGTGGTATATTAATATAAAGATGTTTTTAATAATAGGGCAATCTCCTCTAAATCAAGTGCATGTATAAAACTTCCAAAAGCTCAGATACTAAATAGAGTTTATTTGTGGGGGTTCTGCCATAACGGGTACGGGTATTAGGGGGAATTTTTATTTTTACTACAGATAGATATGGTAATACTTGCCGGGGGTATAATTAGTTGACGTAATATGCCTGATTTGTTACAATTAATAAGTAAAAATGGATGGAGGGACAGCGATGGAAAAGAAAATAGTAATTGTAGGAGCTGGTTATGCAGGCGTTTTAACTGCTAAAAAGCTAGCTAAAAAACTTAAAAAATATAAAGAAATAAGCATTACTATTATTGACAAGAACCCGTTTCACACAATGCTTACCGAACTTCATGAAGTTGCGGCAAACCGCGTGGATGAGGACAGTATCAAAATAAGCCTAAGTAAAATTTTTGCTGGAAGAAAAGTAAATGTTAAGCTTGATACGGTAAGTTCAGTTGATTTTGGCAATAAACTTATAGTTGGACAAAATGAGAATTATAATTATGATTACCTCGTACTTGCAGCAGGATCAAAACCGACCTTTTTTGGCGTAGAAGGAGCAGAAGAATTCACCTTTAAGCTTTGGAGCTATGAAGATGCAGTTGTACTTAGAGACCATATTCATCAAACCTTTAGAAAAGCAGCTTGCGAAGCAGATCTTAATGAAAAGAAGAGGCTGCTGACTTTTCATGTAATCGGAGCGGGCTTTACGGGGGTTGAGATGGCAGGAGAGCTTGCTGAGTATGTTCCAATTCTGTGTGAAAAATATGAAATAGACAGGGAGTTAGTAACGATCTGCAATGTAGATATATTAGATCGTACGGTTCCAATTTTGCCTGAAAAGCTTTCGAATAAAGTTGAAAGACGTTTAAAGAAAATGGGCGTTAAGATGATGCTAAGTACCAATGTTATAAGTATTGGTAAAGATTTTATCGAAGTGAAAACTGGCAGCAATATAAAAAGTGAAACTACAGGAACTGTGGTTTGGGCTGCAGGTATTGAAAGTGCTGACATTACATGTGAAGCGGCGAAGAACCTAAGTTCAGCAGGAAGAGGCCGTATTAAAGTTGATTCGTACCTTAGAACAGTTGATGATAAAAATGTCTATGTTGTTGGAGATAATATGTTTTATATTCCTGAGGGAGAAAAAGAACCTGTTCCGCAAATGGTAGAAAACTGTGAACACAGTGCGGCTGCTTGTGCGCGTAACATTGTTTGTGAATTAACAGGTAAAGGCAAGATGGAAGAGTATAAGCCTTCTTTCCACGGGGTAATGGTATCAGTAGGAGGACGCTATGGGGTTGCCAGAGTAGGGCTTCCAAAACTTATGTTTAATCTGCCGTCTTTCTTTGCGATGCTTTCTAAGCATTTTATTAATATTGTTTACTTTATTCAGGTATTAGGGTGGAATAAGGTATTTAGTTATTTAAGACATGAGTTTTTTACGATAAGAAACGAGAGAAGCTTTGTAGGCGGACATTTGTCAAACAGAACACCTAGCTTTCTTTTAGTTTTCCTTCGCATATGGCTTGGCGCTGTATGGCTGTTTGAAGGCATTAAGAAAGTTACTGAAGGCTGGCTGGAGGCCCCTAAACTTACAGGATTCTTCGGGGGAGCTAATGCGTGGTACAATAGTATTCTTGGCATAGCTTCAGATGCAGCCACAGCAGCTACAGGTGCAGAAGTAGCAGATGCAGTAACGGCAGCTACAGGGGCAGCGGATGCAGTGACGGCAGCTACCGGAGCTGGGGCAGAAGCAGCAGCCCAGGTGGGAACAGCGATTATTAATTTTGATTTATTTGGTCTTGTCCAAGCTATTTTCGTAAGCGGAAAAGACTTAGCCCATTCAAGTCTTAATGATTTTGCTTTTAAGCTGAATATCCCAATCGCAAACTCTATAATTGACGCAATGATTATGCCAAGTGATTCTATGCAGGTATTTATGCAGGCATTTATTGTTATAGCAGAGATTTTAATCGGGCTTGCATTGATTGCAGGATTATTTACTACGCTCTCATCAGCTTTTTCACTGGTGCTTCAGGCAATGTTTGTAACGACAACGGGTCTTTATTTAGGAACGTTTTGGATGATCTTTGCTGGAATAGCTGTTTTGATTGGAGCAGGAAGAACGTTCGGACTTGATTATTATGTTATGCCGTTTCTTAAGAAGAAGTGGAAGAAAATACCTTGTGTAAGGAAGATGTATATCTATCATGATTAATGAAATTGTAACAAAAAAAGATAACATCCAGTTTGTAATGTTTGATGAAGCCTTTAGGCTTGTTCAAGACGAAATAGACAGGGCACTTACTAATGCACCGCTTATTATACGTAAATATACAGAACATCTGAAGTTATCAAGGGGCAAATTTATTCGTACGATAGCGCTTCTTAGCTGCGCAGAAAATAAGGATGCCTTTATTCATCCTAATGCTGTAAAGTTCGCGGCGGCAATTGAGATCCTGCACTTGGCAACACTTGTGCATGATGATGTCATTGATAATGCTGAACTTCGAAGAGGCGCACCAACGCTTCAAAAGAAGTTTGGCAAAAAAACAGCAGTCATCTGCGGAGATTATCTGCTTTGCACTGCGCTAAAGATGGCCTCGTCTATTTCAGATAAAGAGGAATACTTAGAGCTAAGCATTCCTGATTATATGGGCAGAGTGTGTCTTGGAGAACTTAATCAGCATATTAATAACGATAATTTAGATTTATCTGCGTATGAGTATTTTAAAATTATATCAGGTAAAACAGCAGCCCTTTTCGAAGCATCGTTTTATGCGGGAGCCCTTACTGCTAAAGGCAGAAAAGCTGACCTTAATAGATACAAGAGACTAGGGTGGATGATGGGTATGATTTTTCAGCTGGCAGATGACTGCATTGATTTTGAAAAAGATGAAGAGACAGCTAAAAAGCCTGTCCAATCTGACTATGAACAAGGCGTTATCACCTTGCCGCTTATTCATGCACTGGGAAAATTGCGTGAATTTAAAGAAAAGGCTAAAGATGGTGGGATTAGCAGGATCGAACTTAACGATGCTGTTCAAAAGACCGGGGGACTTATTTTCACCCGAATGATATCAAAAAGATACTACAATAAGTCGCTCAGGCTTATTGAGGAACTTGATGCACCAGAGCGTAAAAAAAATAGACTGCGTGCTATTTTAGATAAGGCTTCTGGTTTAGTGAAGCCGTAGACTAGGAGGATGCCGTGATTAAGAAATTTTTAAGTTATGTTGAAATCATGACTAAAATCACCAGCCTGTTTCCTTTTCTGATGACAGTTGCTTTTCTTCTTTATCAAAATAAAGAGATCAATTTAAAGCTTACACTTATCTTTTTTGTTTCAATGTTTTTATTCGATTTAGCAACTACTGCGATTAATAATTATATTGACACAAAGACTAATCATCAGACTTTGCAGTTTAAAAGAGGCAGTGCACTTTTTATTATTTATGTGCTGCTGGGAATAAGTACACTTTTAGGCGTCTATTTAGTTTATCTAACGGATAGTGTTATTTTGATACTGGGAGGCCTTTGCTTTTTATGCGGAGTCTTTTATACCTATGGACCCGTTCCTATATCCAGACAGCCCTTAGGGGAATTTTTATCAGGTGTATTTTATGGATTATTGATTCCATTTATTTTGTTATATATCAATAGCCCAGAAGGAACATTCCTGATATTTGCCATAACAAAAGAGACTGTTCATCTTTCTTTAAAGATCAGACCGCTTTTTACGGTGTTTGTTTTTTCGATTATTCCAATGTGTACGACGGCAAATATTATGTTAGCTAACAACATTTGTGATTTAGAAAAGGACATACTTGTAAAAAGGCATACGCTGCCGTATTATATAGGAAAAAGAGCACTTAGCTTATTTGCAGGACTTTATTATTTAACTTATGCTGCGCTTCTCATTATGGTTTTTTTAAAAATACTTCATCCTATATGTTTAGCGGGGCTCTTAACATACATTCCAGTTCAAAAAAATATTAATGTATTTTTGAAAGTACAAGATAAAGAAACCACCTTTTTGACAGCTATTAAAAACTATATTATGATTATGGGGGCAAATACTTTGATGATTTTCATAAGTCTATTTTTTTCACGATAGGTGATGATATAATGAAGTTTTTTAGAAAGTCCGACATCATTATTATAGCAGTTCTTTTGGTAGGCAGTGTACTTGGATGGTTTATTTATCAGGCAGTCTTTAAAAAACAAGCTGCAAAGGCCGAAATATATTATTATTCTGAGCTTGCAAAAACCATCGAATTAGATACTGGAGCCGAAAAGATTTTTTCAATTTCGCAGGATCCGCATGTCATTTTTCACCTTTATCCTGATGGAAGCATAAGGTTTGAAGAATCAGACTGTCCCGATAAGATTTGTATTAATGCCGGGAAACTGCAAATGGCAGGTCAGAATGCAGCATGTCTTCCTAATGGCATTGTTTTAAAGATTGTACCTAAAGGAAAAGCGCGGGAAGAAGATTTAGATATCATAGTGCGCTGACAGAAAGGCTAATTATGGATAAAAAAGCTATAGACGACAACCTAACAGCAGATGTGAAAAAGTCTAAGATGATGGTCCTTACAGCAATGCTTTTTGCTGTTTCTATCGTACTTTCCATTATTGAAAATACGCTTCCGCCGCTTCCTATTATGGTGCCGGGAGTGAAAATGGGGCTTTCTAATATTGCTGTTATGTATGCACTTTTTTTCTTAGGAAAAAAGCAGGCTTTTGGTATAGCTGTTTTAAAGGCGTTTTTTGTATTCATTACAAGAGGGGCTGCTGCAGGGCTTTTAAGCTTTTCAGGCGGCATTATTTCGCTCATTATAATGATACTTTTAATAAATATTTTTAAAGATAGAATTTCTTATTTGACAATCAGCATTTTTGGAGCAGTTTTTCATAATATAGGACAGTTTGTGGCAGCTTCTTTTTTGCTTACAACACTTTATATATGGGCCTATCTGCCAGTACTCCTTATTTCGGGAGTGGCGGCAGGGATTATGACTGCGACACTTCTTAGGTTTATTTTCCCAGCTTTTAAAAGAGCGGGGTTAAAATAAAAATATATCATTTACTACTTTGGAGGGGACACACATGAAAAAAGCATTAACATTATTACTTAGCTGCTCTTTAGCACTTGTTTCACTTGCAGGATGCAGCCCAAAAGCATCAACGCCAGCACCTAGTGCACCAGCATCAGCAGAAACACCAGCACCAGCTGAAAATGTTTCAGATGAAACATTAAAAACAGGGCTTGCAGTGATTTCATCAACTGCAAAATCCAGCGATGCCGGAGAAAAAGACGGTCTTGCACAAGTTGATTCAACAGTTGTTGCAGTTACAGTAGATAAAGATGGTAAAATTGTAGACTGCGTCATTGATGCAGCGCAAACAAGAATCAACTTCTCAACAGCAGGCGAACTTGTTACAGATGTAAAAGCTGAGTTTAAAACGAAAAAAGAACTTGCTGCTGATTATGGTATGGCAAAAGCATCAGGAATTGGCAAAGAGTGGAATGAACAAGCAGCAGCATTTGCTGAATTCGTTGTTGGAAAAACAGTTGAAGAAGTAAAAGGCATTGCAGTTAATGAAAAAGGCGCACCATCAGATGCAGATCTTGCTTCATCAGTAACTATTTCAATTGGCGGTTATGTAGCGGCTATTGAAAAAGCGGTTGCAAATGCACAAGATTTAGGAGCTAAAGCTGGTGACAAATTAGGATTAGGGATTGTAACAAATATTGCTAAATCTAAAAATGCAGGAGATGAAGATGGCGTTGCACAAGCTTATTCAACATATGGCGTGGTAACTTTTGATGCTGAAGGTAAAATTACAAGCTGTATACTTGAAGGCTCTCAAACAAACGTTAAATTCTCAAAAGAAGGCAAAATTACTTCAGATATTAACGGAGCATACAAAACAAAAACAGAGCTTGGTGCAGACTACGGTATGGCTAAAGTTTCTGGAATTGGCAAAGAGTGGTTTGAACAAGCAGCAGCCTTTGCAGCATACGCAGTTGGTAAAACAACTGAAGAAGTAAAAGGTATTGCAATGAATGAAAAAACGGCACCTACAGGAGACGATCTTACAGGATCTGTAACAGTATCAGTTGGTGACTTTATTGCTGTAATCGAAAAAGCAAGCACAGCTACTAAATAAGATGAAATCATACTAAGAGGCAGCTTGGCTGCCTCTTAATTTTTGAGGTGAGAATATGGTTAGGAAATGGTTTGCATGTCTAGTTATAATAGTAATGATGATGAATACTGCGGCATGTGGTGTTCAAAAAAAGGCGCGGTATGAAGCAGAGTTTCTTATACTTTTTAATACGATAACTAGAATTGTTGCTTATGCAAATAGCAAAGAAGAATTTTCCGAATACTCACAGCTTATTTATGATGAGCTTAAGGTTTATCATGAATTGTATGATATTTATAATGACTATGAGGGCATAAATAATATAAAAACAATTAATGATCATGCTGGAATTAAGCCGATTCAGGTAGATCAAAAAATTATTGATATGCTGCTATTTTCGAAGGAGCAGTATATACTTACAAAAGGCAGAGTTAATATTGCCTTTGGGGCAGTGCTTAAGATTTGGCATAAGTACCGAACAGAAGGTGTAGAGGACTTTGAAAATGCCAAGCTGCCGCCTATGGAACGCCTTCTAGAAGCCAACCAGCATACGGATATTGATAAGATAATTATTAATGAAGCTGAATCAACAGTTTTTCTTAGTGACCCTGATATGAGTCTGGATGTAGGCGCTATAGCGAAGGGGTATGCGGCGCAGCGTGTAGCAGAAAAAGTTAGAGAAGCAGGGCTTAGAAGCGGAGTCATCAGTGTAGGGGGTAATGTATGCACAATTGGCCGTAAACCAGACGGCAATAAACCATGGAATGTAGGCGTTCAAAATCCTAATAAGGAAGAGGGAAGTGCAAACCTCATGACACTTAATCTGACTGATTTATCCCTTGTTACAAGTGGTAATTATGAAAGATACTACACTGTAAACGGCGAAAGATATCACCACATTATAGATACAGCTACTTTGATGCCATCAGAATATTTTACGTCTGTTACGATTATCTGCCAAGATTCTGGGCTTGCAGATGCGCTTTCAACAGCTGTTTTTAACATGCCCTTTGAAGAAGGGGAAGCGCTTATTAACAGTATGGAAGGGGCTGAAGCTGTATGGATTATGCATGATGGCTCATTTAAATACAGCAAAGATTTTAAGGCGCTCATTAAAACTTAATCAGCAGGAAAAGGTAGCTCGATATAGATGGACTTCAGGGGGAATAAGCAATGCTTAATTATATCTTTACGATAACCAATCAAATATTTATCATGTTTCTGCTCATGGCACTTGGATATATATTGAGCAAAAAAGATGTTTTAACTGAAGAAGGGACTAAACAAATCTCTACATTACTGATGATGGTGGCAACGCCAGCAGTGATTATTTATTCTTATCAGAGAGACTTCGATCTAGAAAGGGCAAAAATGTTAGGGGTTTCTTTTGCATTTGGCATAGGGGCATATATTATTCCTATCTTTTTTGGCGCATTGATTTTTAAAAAGAATAGATCACTTTATTATCAGGATAAAAGAATGTGCATCGTTTTTTCAAATAACGGCTTCATGGCTATTCCGCTTCTACAGGCGCTCCTAGGAAGCACCGGCGTGTTTTTAGGTTCAGCGCATATTGTTCTTGGCAATGTGTTTCTTTGGACTTATGGGGTAAGAACCTTAGGGGGAGATAAATATAAAATGAATTTGAAAACAGCCTTAGTTAACCCAGGGGCGCTCGCAATGATGTTTGGGCTTTTGCTTTTTATATCTCCTGTAAAACTTCCGGCTAATGTTTACCAGGTGTGCGGTTATCTTGGAGCGATCAATACACCGCTTGCTATGCTGGTATTAGGGGCATTTTTGCAGAAAGCAAATATCTTGGAATGCTTTAAAGATAAGTCATTATTTATCCTTAGTGCTTTGAAGCTGATTATTGTCCCTGCAGTACTCGTTACGCTATTGTTACTGATAAGAGCTGAGCAGATGATAGCCGCTACGATGCTCATTGCCTCAGCTGCACCAACAGGGATTATTGCACCGATGTTTGCCCAGCGGTTTAATACGGAGCATCTGTACAGCACAAAGGTTGTGGCACTTACAACGCTTCTTTGTATTGGAACTATGCCTGTGTTTTTGACGCTTATTGAATATTTTTGGATATAAAAAAACGCTGTTTCTAAGATCTTAGAAACAGCGTTTTTTTATACGGATATACTGATAAACTATGCAGTAGGCTGAGACTGTTCAACAAGAATTTTAAATTCATCAGCAATGCTGAGAAGCTTAGTGTTAATATCTCGTATAGTACCAAGGGCAGCTGCCTGTTCAGCGGCAGAGGCAGCAACTTGTTCAGTACTTGCGGCATTTTCCTCAGCTGTTGCTGAAAGAGACTGAAGAATATCTAGAATACTATTTTTCTTAGACGCCATATCTGAACCTGCAATATTAAGCGCATTTACTCTGGTGCGAAATACCTCTATTGATTGAGTGAGCTCACTAAAAATACTTTGGGTATCGACAATAGAGTGGGTTTGAGATTTGATGCTGTCCGAAGTTTTACTCATACTTGTAAAAGCTAAATTCATACTATCTTGGAGACTTTGGACAATTTCATTAATGCTTTTTACAGAAACAGTAGATTGTTCTGCAAGTTTTTTGATTTCTCCAGCTACAACTGCAAAGCCTTTACCAGATTCTCCAGCCCTTGCAGCTTCAATGGCAGCATTAAGTGAAAGGAGGTTTGTCTGCTCTGCTATCGCTTCTATGACGTTGCTTGCTACACTGATTTTTTCGGCACTCTCATTGGTACTTTTAATGATGTCTTCAAGCGTGCTAAGCGCATCATTACTTTCTTTAGTGTTTGCCATAAGGTAGGTAAGAATATGAGTTCCTTTTTGCATAAGTTCTGCTGTTGCAAGCGAAGTAGTATTTAGTTCTTTAGAAACATGAACGACTTTTTCGATTTCACCGGATAAATCCAATGAAGCTTTAGCCCCTCTATCTGTTTCTTGGGCCTGCATGATGGCTCCTTTTGAAATTTCATTGGCAACATGGGCAACTTCGCCAATTGAAAAAGAAACATTTTTAGTGGCATGGCCTAGGGTTTGTGCAGAGACTACAAGATGATCAGCAGTTGTGATCATAGTATTCATAATCATGTCTTTAGCATGCTGTTCATTTTTAATAGTTTCTATGTAACGTCTGTTTTGCTCAGTGGCATTTTTTATAATGACAGTATTTACATACTGCACAGCGGCAGCCAGAACAATAACGATGATTCTTAGTGAAAGCATCTGCCCTGTAATTTTTACATTGATGATATTTACAATATTAGCAGCAAAGACAACGCCTATTGCAAAAAACATTATTTTTTTGTCTCCGTAGATCCCAAGCAGTGCAATAAGAGGCAGCGCAAAGGCAAAGGCTATAGGACTTTGGGCTGTCATCATTGTAAAGAAATGTGTTGTCATAAAGGAAGCTGCTATAACATATTTGATTTTATTGCTATGAGGATCCCTTTTATAAACGTAAACAGAATAACCGATAGATAACCAAGAGAAAGTAAGGCAGAAATAGGCAAAGGCTGTTAGACTGCTGGAGGTTACCATAGAAAAAGTAGTGAGCACACCCATAATAGTGGCAGTTATGAGCAGGTTTTTATTAGCAGATCGTGTAATGTTGTCTTTCATAAAGATATATCCTCCTTAGTAAGTGTGTTTGTTTAATTTTACATTATTCTACAAAAAATAACAATACATTATAGAAGAGAATTAAGTTGATAAATCGAGGAAATTGACATAAAATAGAATTAAGGACAAGTGGAATAACTTGTTAATGAAAAGGGCAAACTTGCTGAAAGGTAAGGACGCAAAGCCGTGAGCCTACACTGCATTTACTAAAGTGCTTTCTGACACTTGGTATCTGCTGCATGGTAGTCAGGCTGCCAAAACTCCTTGTAGGAGCTTTTTGGCTTCTATATAAGGAGGGAAAACATGCAGAGTTTTAAATCTTTTTTAGCTTTATTGCTTGTTTTGATTTTAGCAGTTCCTATCGATGCAGCTGCATCATTTTATGACCGCAGCTTAGTTACAAGCAGGGGATGTGCCACGTGGTTATGGCATACCTATGACATTGTTCACAATACTGATGCGATTATTGATTTCCTAACACAAAATGATGTAAAAGATTTGTACCTTCAGGTTGATTATGACTTGGAGTTTGAAAGATATAGGCAGTTTATCAAAAAGGCTTGGCAAAGCCAAATAAATGTTCATGTATTAGAAGGGGCCCCGGAGTGGGCTGGTGTAGATGGGCCAACACTTTGGAAAAACTTTTATGAGTGGGTAAACAGTTACCAAGAAAATGCAGGAGAGAGTGAGCAGTTTAAAGGCATTCACCTGGATATTGAACCTTATTTAAAGAAGCAGTATAAAACGGACAAAGACCTCGTTTTGGAAAGATATCAAGATGCGCTTACTGATGCCCTGACCCAAAGTGAAAGCTTGAACCTTCCGTTATCAGTATCTATTCCTTTTTGGTTTGATGAAGTTAGTTATAATACTAAATACGGCAGAGGGGGAATGGCTGAATGGATTATTTCGAGGATTAGGCACATTGCTATTATGTCCTATAGAGATAAGGCATCAGGCAGAAACGGTATGATCAATCTGGCTTTAAAAGAGATAGAACTTGCCGAGCGCTACGGTGCAACGATTATTATAGGTGCAGAAACTCAGCGAACAGATGAAGGCAGCCTTATCAGTTTCTATGAAGAAGGACACCGCCACATGTATGCTGAGCTAGAGAAGGTTTATAATTATTATGAGGCGAACAGCAGTTTCGGAGGCTTTGCGATTCATCATTTAAACAGCTGGATGAATCTTAGGGAATAGTGCACTATTCAGGACTAAAGTTCTTTCTTTCAAGTTTTCCCCAAGTATGCCTTAAACTTCGATAGCGTAGTATGCCTTCGAGTCTGAAAAGGGTAGTAATCTGTCTGTAGCCAAGGTTTTCAACAACACCATACAGTGTAAGTTTTGCAAGCTGTTTGACAGAGGGATATTTGCTGAATGTATACTCTTCAAGCATAATGGCTCCAAGAGAAAGCAAGATGCTGTATAAAACGGATGAAAGTAAAAAAAGCATAAAGAATCTTATGTTTAAGAGGCCTAGAATAAAAGATAGAGGAATAAAGATGTAGCCTAAGAGTTCAATAATAGGCCCGAGCATTTCAACGATCAAAAAATAGGGAGCTGCTAAAAGACCGGCTAGACCATACTTAGGATTAAAAAGCATGGCTCTATGCCGTATGAGGCTGTCCATAAGTCCAATCTGCCACCTTTTTCTTTGACTACGCAGGTCACTGAGTTTTTCAGGAGCTTGAGTCCAGCATACAGGGTCAGGGATAAACTTGATACGAAACTTTTGGCCGCGCTTTTTAAGGATGTGATGAAGTCTTACAACCAGTTCCATATCTTCGCCTATTGTGTTTGGGAGATACCCACCTGCTTCTACGATAATATCTTTTCTAAAAGCTCCAAAGGCTCCAGATATAATAAGCAAGGCGTTCATAGCACCCCAGCCCATTCGGCCTGATAGAAAGGCACGTAGATATTCTATGATTTGAAATAAAGCTAAATGATTTTTTGGCAGATTGACACTTTCGATCTTGCCATTTTTTATTGTACTGCCGTTTGCTATTCTTACGATCCCACCAACGGCTATAGTAAGCCTATCTTCGATAAAGGGCATGATCACTCTTACAAGTGAATCGCTTTCTAAAATAGAATCAGCATCAATGGAAGTAAAAACGGGGTATTTAGAAATATTAATGCCAGCGTTAAGGGCATCTGCCTTGCCGCCGTTTTCTTTATCTACAAGTACAAGGTTAGGTACATCTAAGCTTTTATAGACTGAGGTAATATTTTTAGTTTTAATTAAATTGCGTATAGGCTGATAAACCTTTTTTAGGTTAAAGGCATCAACAATACGGTTTAGGGTTTCATCTTTTGAACCATCGTTAATTACAACTATCTCGAAGGTAGGATAGTTTAGTGAGAGTAAAGATTTGATATTATCAATAATTGTTTCTTGTTCATTATAAGCTGGAACAAGCACAGAAATAGGAATCATATTATCTGATTTAGTATAGGTTCTATAGCCGGAGTAAGCCATTTTTTTAATATAATCATATAAACTGAAGCTTGATAATATAAGTTGAATAAAATAAATTGTGTTAACAATAATGACATAGACAAGAATAAAATAGTTAAATTTTAAAATAAGGTCTCTAAGAAATGCATTATTCATTTTTGTCCCCTTGCAAGATGTAGTTTTTGATTAGAAGTGCTGCTTGTCCAAAACAATCAGCCGATGCACAATCATCACTAAGCAGGTGAGAAAACTGTGGATCGCTTTCTAAAGTAGCGATGAGAATGTCTTTAGCGAATTTATCTGTTCCTTCAAAGACTTTGGTAATATAATTAAGGTCTCTATCAAGAATAAGGAGAGATTTAGCTGCGTTTGATCTTACGAACCACTGTGCATCTGACAGGGCATCTATAAGGCTATCAATAACATCTTCATCAGGATAGGAGCCTAATGCCCTGGCCGCCATAGATCTTATTTCCCAACTGTCATTTGTAAGAAGTGTTTTAAGGTCTTCTTTGTAAGCAGAATTTTTCATGTTTTCTAAAGACTTAATAGCTGAAATTGTTTTTTCTTTTGACGTGCTTTGAAGAAGCGGAGCTATTTGACTCGCAAGTTCATCATTCATAAAGCTCCCAGCAGACTTGATAAAAATGCAGCTGACAAATTCATTATCAGAATGAATCATTTTTGAATAGACAGAAGCCTTATTCCCTTCGAAACTGTCAACTATTTCTATAAGACTTCTTTCGCTTAGCAAAATAGCTGAGTTAACAGCTTCGAAGGCTTTTAAAAATGCTGATTCATCTCCAATTTTAGCAAGAGCTAAAAGGGCATTATAATCAACATCTTGAGATGATGAGTTGATGGCATCTAGTAAATAGGGAATAGCATCTTTGCTTCTAAGTTCTCCAAGTCTTTTACAGGCTAAGGCCTTACCGTAGATATTTTTTTTGGATAAGTGATCAAGTTCGAGCTGAATGATTCCTATTTTTTCACAAAGATGAATCAGGCTGTCTTTTGAGGTGTTTTTTAACGTTTCAAGATGATAAATCATCCGATCTTCAACCACTCTCTTCTTGAGTTTGTTTTTGCAATGTTTACTAATAAGTGCTGTTTGCTCCTTAAGATCAATGTCTGGATTATGCATAAAGTCTCCGACAATGCTGTCAATGAGCGGAACTAAAAGAAATTGATACCTGCGTTCTTTTTTATACGTATATCTTTCCGATAGTTTTACCCAAATAATATAGATATACAGTGAAATGATAATGGTACCAAATATTACAATAGAGTAGTAAACGTACATTTCCATACTATTCGCCCCCTATTATTTTGAACGCATTTTGTAAAGTATAGTAAGATGGTTTAAGTCTTTCGTGATAGGTCGGAAGATCCCAAGATTCCCAAGAATAAAATTCAAGATCACTCGTATATGAAGCTTCACTACGAATTAAAGTTCCCCCAATATAAATGCCTTCAATAGCCGTTGGGACAATCGTTTTTTCGTGGAAGTCATCCATAACCTTTTTCGTTGAAGGATCCATGATATTTAATAGCTGCCATGGAATGCGGATTTCTAAATGATTATTATTAACATGAAAATCAGCTAATGAATCAAAATGCGATGACTTAGGATTCGCATTCCCAAAATGAAGTCTGCCTGTTTCATATTTCAAAAAGGGCAGCATAACTTTATCTTCTGGCAGAAACAACGGGCGGTTCAGAGCCAGGTAAATGGGATTAAAAATGCCGCTGTTTTGAGTTTCGTAGACTTTTTGCACATCAATCATTTCCAGTGTGCTGCCATAGATATATTGAAAAGCATCATAATATGCATCGACTGTTATCCGCGAATTTTCTTTAGTGTTTATTGTAACTAAAAAATCAATAGGCTGTGAAAAAATAAGATCCATATCTCTCATAAATAGGTTGCCTGACTTTGGGGTAACATCAATGGGGATAATAAACTGATCTTCGTTAAAGTCAAAGGCCTCTATATCAGCATAAAGATAAAGATACTTTTCATCACTTCTTGCATAAAGCTTAAAGTGATTGTTTTGAATAAAGGGCTGATCATTTTTCCATTCCTTAGGGTTGCCATCTACATAAACAATGCTCTCTTTTTCACCAGGATCGAATGCAAGAAGACCAAATTGCTGCTCGTTAGTCTGGGGATTTGACCAATAAGCTCTGCGGTCAGGGATATCTAAGTCCATTGTATTCCACGTTCTCTTAAACCACTCATCCTGCCACGCGAAAACGAGCCCTCCGCAGTAGCCTTCCTCATATATATTAGAAAGCATAAAAGCAATCATTTCACCTTGGGACTTTTCATCTATATTTCCTTGATGAAAACCCATATGAATACTTTCGTGAGCTTTTCCTCTAGACGCAGGAATACCAAATTCTGCTACCATCACAGGGACAGTATGCTCTTTGATTAAGTCTCTTAGATAAGCTCGATACGTATTGATCTGGCCGTCTTCATCTTGAAATGTAGTGTAGTTCTTCTGGTAATTCATAAAATCAGGATAGTATGGATAAATATGATAAGATGCAAAAAGCCCGGGGACAAACTGTTCCGTCTTTCTAATATGTTCTGTATTTACTGAAACCATATCTTCTTCTTCAAGTGGTTCATTAGGATGAGAGAGCATATCTGTCGTCACCCAATTTGTAAAGCTAAGAGGTCTTTGCATAGCGTAGTTAACGGTTTCGTAATCTATTGTAAAGTCTCCAATTTCACACAAGAAAGCTTCAAAGGGAGAGGAATCTTTCGTATAAAGGTATTTACCTTCGAAGGAGGAAACATGGAGGTTCTGCTCGTTAGTACCTATTACAAAATGAGGTTCCCACTCAATTCCCAAGATCCAGCCAGCTACATAAGGCGAAATATTTTTTGTATATAGGCCGCTGGCATGTCCTCTTTTTTCAGAAATAGAAGCATTGCCATGGATGATATCAACAAGGGTTTTAATGTCTTCTTTAAGCTGATTTTTTATCTGGGGATGCTGAGCATCACCGAGTGCTATAATATCTTCTTCATTGACCCAGACACCCTGAAATAAATAAAGAGGACGGACTGCTGTTTGGTTATACTCATAAAAGGCTTCATAAAAGGCTGGGCTTAAAATAGTATAGACCCTTATGCTGTTGGCATTCATTTCTCCAATTGATCTAAACCACCGCAGGTAGTCTTCTTTAGTAATGCCGAACTCCCCGGGGAAATAGCCAGGTTTTGCAGCCCCCATGTTAACGCCTTTAATAAATTCTTTGTGCCAACTGCCGTATTTGTAGATATAAAAATCTTTATCATCAACCTTAGCAATATAAGTAAGGTTATCTGCTTCAAATAAAGACAAATGATTTCTGACTAAGTAACCATAATTTTTTACGGTTATAACGAATACTATTAATGCAAAAATAAAAAACATAAATTTTTTCATGCTGTCACCAACTTATTTTGAGATAAACGCTAGTTTATATTATAGGACATAAGCCGTGTTATTTACAAATAAAACTACATAGTATAAGTATTTTTTGCTTTTTAGTCCAAAAAATTACAAAACTCTACTGTTAATTTATTCAATTTAAATATTTTTTAATAAAACGATAAAAAAGTATTGACACAGTAAAAATATAGGAATACAATGATATAAATTAAATATACTTATCCAGAGAGGTGGAGGGACTGGCCCGATGATACCCAGCAACCGTCATTACATTTGTGACAAGGTGCTAATTCCAGCAGGTATGTCCTGAGAGATAAGGTTTATCAAGTAACCCTTCATCTTAGGATGAAGGGTTTTTCGCTTTTGAGACTTTGTTTAAATAAGATAAGAAAACAATTTAGCTTATCGTATCTAAAAGCTCAAGCAGAAAAAATATATGTTACAGATACCGATTAAAAATCAGGGTAAGTATTATACTAATAAAATATATTAATGAATTATAAGGAGGAAAAGTATATGGCAGATTGGAACTTTAATACATTACAAATTCACGGAGGACAGGAGGTAGATCCTGTTACAAAATCGAGAGCAGTACCTATTTATCAAACGACATCTTACGTGTTTAATGATACTGCACATGCAGCAAACTTATTTGGACTTAAGGAACTTGGCAATATTTATACCCGTATTATGAACCCTACAACAGATGTGCTTGAAAAAAGAATTGCACTTCTTGAAGGTGGTAAAGCAGCTTTAGCGGTTGCATCAGGATCAGCAGCTATTACGTACTCTATCTTAAATGTAGCCCATTCTGGAGATGAAATTATAGCGGCAAGTACGCTTTATGGAGGCACTTATAATTTATTTGCAAATACCCTTCCGAACTATGGCATTGTAACTAAGTTCGTAGATCCAGATGACATTCAGAACTTTGAAGCAGCTATTAATGAAAAAACAAGAGCTATTTTTATTGAAACATTAGGCAACCCTGGTATTAATATTATCGATATTGAAGCAGTGGCGGCTATTGCGCATAAACATGGCCTTCCGCTTATTGTAGATAATACTTTTGGTACACCTTATCTTATTAATCCAATCAAATTCGGTGCAGATATAGTTGTACACTCAGCAACTAAATACATAGGGGGGCATGGAACCACTATGGGCGGGGTCATTGTAGACGGCGGAAACTTTGACTGGGCAGCAAGCGGCAGATTTAAAGGCTTTACTACACCTGATCCAAGTTACAACGGTCTTGTTTATGCAGATGCCTTTGGTCCGCTGGCATTTATCTTTAAAGTTAGAGTTCAGCTTCTAAGAGATACAGGAGCGGCCCTTAGTCCGTTTAACGCATTCCTTCTTCTGCAAGGTCTTGAAACACTGTCCTTAAGAGTAGAAAGACATGTTGAAAATGCAGAGAAGATAGCAGTATACCTTGAAAATCATCCAAAGGTAGCTTGGGTAAAATATCCTTCTTTAAAAGGTAATAAATATTATGACCTTGCACAAAAATATTTTCCAAAAGGAACAGGAGCAATCTTTACCTTTGGGCTTAAAGATGCAGATAAAGCTGAAGGGTTTATCGATAAGCTCGAAATCTTTTCGCTTCTTGCTAATGTAGCTGATGCTAAGTCGCTTGTTATTCATCCTGCAAGTACAACGCATGCACAGCTGAATAGTGAGCAGCTTGTAGCGGCAGGGGTGACAAGAGATCTTATCCGTTTATCTATAGGAATTGAAGATGTTAACGACCTTATTGCAGATCTTGAAAATGCTTTTAGCCAAATTTAATAAGAGCCGTATTGCTTAGTAAGTCTGTATGTTGTTTCTCTAGAGTAGACAATTAAAGGGAATACTTGTAAAATAATAGGAAAAGAGTACTGATAATAACAGTACTCTTTTCCTATTATAGTATTATTTTAAACGCTGCATCTTTGTAAAAGAGCGGTAGTTGAGGAGGATAAGATGAAAAAATGTGTTGTAATGGGCGTTACAGGTGGTATCGCGGCCTATAAGGCATTAGATATCATCAATGCGCTTCGCAAAAAAGATATTAATGTAGAAGTTATTTTAACTGAAAATGCCTGTGAGTTTGTTACGCCGCTTTCTTTTGAAGTTCTCTCAAATAATGTGGTAATAACAGATACTTTTAAAAGAGAAAAGAGCTGGGAAGTAGAGCATATAGCTCTCGCAAAGAAAGCAGACTTATTTTTGATTGCTCCCGCAACTGCAAATATTATTGGTAAAGCAGCCCATGGCATTGCAGATGATATGCTGAGCACTACTATTATGGCAGCCAGATGTCCTACTGTATTTGCCCCAGCTATGAATACATTTATGTATGAAAATCCTATTTTACAAGAAAATATTACCTTTTTGAAAAATAAAGGGTATTATTTTATAGAACCGGACAGCGGACGTCTAGCTTGTGGGGACATGGGAACAGGTAAACTTCAAAAAGTAGAAGTTATTGTAGAAGAAGTATTACGCCTTCTAGAAAGCAACAAGGATTTAGAAGGGAAAAATATTTTAATAACAGCAGGACCTACAGTAGAGAAAATAGATCCAATGCGTTATATTACAAATCATTCTTCAGGTAAAATGGGTTATGCTATTGCAGAGGCTGCAGCTAGAAGAGGGGCCAATGTCAAGCTGGTTTCAGGGCCTACGCATCTACAGAGCCCTTATAAAGCAGAAAGAATAAATATTGAGAGTGCGCTTGAGATGTATGAAGTTGTTCATGAACATTTTGAATGGGCAGATATTATCATTAAAGCGGCGGCGGTAGCGGACTATAGACCCTTAAAAGTCAGTGAAGAAAAGATGAAGAAATCAGATGAAGATCTCTATCTTGCTTTGACTAGAAATCCAGATATTCTGCAAAGTGTAGGAAATAAAAAAGGTAATAAGATTTTAGTAGGATTTGCAGCAGAAACGAATAATTTGCAGCAATACGCGAAAGAGAAAATAAGGCGTAAGAATTTAGACTTTATAGTAGCTAATAATATTAATGAAAAAGGCGCAGGCTTTAAAGCTGATACAAATATTGCAATGATTATTGATAAAGACGGGAATCAAACCCAATATCCTCTTATGAGTAAGGTGAAGCTCGCACATACCATTTTGGATCATGTTAAGTGGATTATGCGTTAAGCGCAAATGATAGATATAATAATGAATAATGATAATAAGAGCTGAAGAATCATTTGCCTATCTTCAGCTCTTATTATCTATTAACATTAAAAACTTTCATCTTTATAAAGAAGGAGAAAAATAAAATGTCCAAAGAAGAATTTCTTATTTTATCTATTTATATTTATCAGTAGTTAGGTTTATGGTATATTAAAATAAAAATATGCAGGAGATAAGGGTGAAAGAAAATTTAATGAAAGAAAGGCATGTCACATGGCAGTTATTTCACCTTTTTTTATTTGTGACAGTATGTAATGGGTATAAAAATGAAAATCAGAAAAGCAACTATAGGAGATACAGATATTATTGCAGAATACAACTACCGCTTAGCGAAAGAAACAGAAAACAAAATGCTGGATAAAGCTGTATTAAAAGCTGGGGTCGGAAAGCTTCTGGAAGATGAAAACAAAGGTGTTTATTACGTCTGTGAAATAGACGGCAAGGTGGTTGGACAAATCATGTATACTTACGAATGGAGTGACTGGAGAAATGGCCTGTTTTTATGGATCCAAAGTGTTTATGTAGATGCAGGTTTCAGGAAACAAGGGGTGTTCAAAGCGTTATATAACGCTATTAAGGTGATGTGTGATAATAGTGAGGGCATTGCGGGGCTTAGGCTGTATGTAGAAAAGGAAAACGATGATGCTCAAAGGACTTATGAAGCACTTGGGATGAAAGCCTCTGGCTATTTGATTTATGAATATGAAAAATAAGACTTATAGTGAATACATTAATAAGGATAAGTTTTATGAAGCGATGCAGGCAGCTCAGGACATTTCAACTGGTGAAATGGGAATAGGTACTTTAAAGGAAAGAACCCTTCATAGGGTAATCAAGTACTATTTTGAGCCAAGCGATGTGTGGCAGGAGATAAGGGTTAAAAGATTTGTGGCTGATATAAAAAAAGAAGATCAAATTATTGAAGTTCAGACTAGAGACTTTGCAAAGCTTAGAAAAAAGCTAAATTATTTTTTGAAAGACCACAAGGTTAAGGTGGTCTTTCCAATAGCTTACTTAAAGTGGATAGCTTGGATTAACGAAGATACAGGAGAGATAAGCACAAAGCGTAAGTCACCTAAAAAGGGAACAGTTTATCATACGTTTTTTGAACTTTATAAAATAAAGGATTTGCTGCTTCATCCAAACCTTTCAATCCATATTATGCTTATCAATATGGATGAGTATAAGCTTTTAAATGGATGGAGTTATGATAAAAAAAGAGGGGCCCACCGTGTAGAACGTATACCGCTTGAGCTTATAGATGAAATGATTCTTAAAGAAAGAAAAGATTACCTGAAACTTATTCCGGATACGCTTGATGAAGCTTTTACTGCCAAGGATTTTAAAAGTCACACGGCACTGAGTTTAAGAGAAGCTCAGACGGCGCTCAACGTACTTCATCATATGCATGTCATAGAGCGTATAGGAAAAAAAGGGAGAGCTTATTTATATAAAGTACACACAGATCTTTAAAAGTAGGGGGGGAGTAGTGTGAAAAAGCTATTTGTAGGGATGCTAAGCATGCTCATTATTGCACTTTTAGCAGGGTGCGGGAAGGGGCAGAAGCAAGTGGAGGAATTTCTTGTAACTTTAGTAACTAGAAGTATTTATAAGGAAGCGGAGACAAATAAGGACAAGCTTCCTATAGAATTAGAATCTTATTTTACAGAAGAAGGGTACAAAGATTTTGTTAAGCTGCAAATGGGATATGTGTATCCGGAGTTTTTTAGACTGTCTAAGGCAGATGCAACAAAAAATGTTCAGATTAAGGAAGTTAAAAAGGTAAAACTAGGTAATGAAACTAGACTTAAATATAAGGTTGAATATACAGTAGTCTATGGGAAAAAACAGGTGAAAATGAAGGATCAAGTGACCATCAAAATAAATAAAGATTATAAAATCACAGAGTTTGTGATATTAAATACAAGTGATGTGATGGAAAAGATGTTCTTGGGGGTAAAGGTGTTATAAAGAATACATAGATGAAAAAAGTAGGCGTTGAGGTTTGAAATTGAATATTTTGTCCTAGGAAAAGAGAAGGCATATCAATACAGGAAATAATTGCTCAGCAATAAATTTCATTGATGTTGTTAGGGATTATGCTAGTATTTACTTAGAGTTATTAGTATAATCTATGTCTTCAAGAAGCTAATCAAGTAATGATTGTGGGGAGGAACATTCATGAAATTAGGGCAAAAGGATAAAGGGTTTAATAAGCTGGTTAAGAATCAACCCAGTAATATGTTCATAGGTAAAAAAATAGGTGCAGCACTTTGGCTGCCTAAAAGTAAAAAGTCTATTAAGACGCGATTAATTATCATATGTGTCTTGTTTGCAATCGTACCGCTCTTTATTGTTAATATCATTTCATCCTCTATTTCAAGAAAAACGCTACGAGATACTAGTGAGCAGCTGACCACAGATATGGTTAAACAGACACGTTCAAGTCTTGACTATTTTATTCAAGATATTGATAAGAACGTTACAAAATATGTAGTGAATGATTTAAATAATACAAGTAATAATTTGCTGATGAACTATGAGGCCGCTAGGAGTGATAATGCAAAAAAGGTAGTAGCTCTCCAGCCGATAGAGCAAAGTTTGGTGTATTTAAGCTCTATGGAAAAGAATATTGAAAGTTCAGCACTTATTCATCAGGACGGAACCATTGCGGGTAAAGTTCCGCCGCTGACCCGTGATGATTTGGCTTCGGCAAAAGCTATAACATTATCTGATGAAGCGGTCTGGCAAAAAGGCTTTGGACCAGATTCAAAAGGGGTCTATTTCATTAGAAAAGTAAAAAACACAATGATAGGTGAAAACTTTGGGGTGATGCTTGCACGTATTAAACTTGACTCTATCATTAAAGGGCTTGAAGAAATTAAGCTTCTGGAAGGGGCTGAAGTTTATATTATCGATCAAAGCGGAATGATGATTTATAATAAGGATGAAACCCAAACGACAGTTGATAAAAGGGTATTGGAAGTGGTTGGCATAGGGGAGGCAGGCAGTGATATTAAATCAGGTCAGATGATAGCCTATGCCCAAGCTTGCAATGGCTGGAAGGTTGTTGCGGAAATCCCGGTAAAGGCACTAACGGGCAAGATTGATAGAGGCAGTTCTTTGATATGGCTCCTTGTGGCTGTGGCAGCTGGGATAGCTGCTATGGTAGGGTTTTGGGTTTCAAAGAGTTTTTCGATGCCCATTATCAAGATTATGCATCTGATGAAAAAAGCAGAAAATGGAGATCTTACCGTTCGAATTAATGAAAATAGACAAGATGAAATAGGGATGCTGTGCACAAGTTTTAACCATATGGTTGGGAATATAAGAAAACTTCTGGAAGATACCAAAATGGTTATTGGAGATACCCTAGAGGATAGTGCGACGCTGAAAACCTCTACGGAGCAGTCGGTGGAGGCCTTTGAGCAGCTTGCATTATCTATAGAAGATATTACAGAAGGGGCAACGCATCAGGCAGAAGATGCAGGGCAAAGTTCAAGAGCAATGGAGAGGCTTGCAGGAAGCATTCAGAAAGTAATGGAAACATCAAAGGTGATTTATGAGAGCAACCAAGGGGCAAAAGAAATGATAGAGGATGCTTCAGAAAGCATAGAACTGCTTAGCACCACAATGGACTTGTCCATACAAGTATCTCATAAAATCAAAACAAGCATTACTGAGCTGAGTCTGCTTACTAAAAGTATTGAAGAGATTATGAAGCTGGTAGATGGCATTAGTGAACAAACCAATCTATTGGCTCTTAATGCAAGCATTGAAGCAGCAAGGGCTGGAGAAGTAGGTAAGGGGTTTGCAGTTGTAGCCCATGAAGTGCGTAATTTAGCGGAACAATCAAAAAAGTCAACAGGTAATGTTAGAAAAACACTAACTACCATAGAACATAAAACCAAGGATGCAGTAGACTTGGTTAAAGAAGCTAATGAAATCTTTACGAACCAAGAAAAGGCCGTTAAAAAAACTTATACGGCATTTCATAACATCATAGGGAGACTAAAAAACGTAGATTCGGGACTTCAGGATGTTAATACTCAGGCACTGGATATGAAAGCGCTAAAGGATCAGATGAGTGGTAAAATAGATAGAATCAAGCTTGTAACAGAAGAAACAGCTTCCTCCACCCAGGAGGTTAATGCGCTCAGTGAACAGCAAAAAGCCGTTACCTTCCAGCTTTATATGCTTGCGAACAAGCTTACAGAAACGATGGATCGCTTAAACCTGTCCATAGAAACGTTTAAAGTTCAGCCATAACAAATCATTTTACATAAAGAAACTCCCCTCAAAAGAAAGAAAGCTTTAGGCACGTTATCTGGCCTAAAGCTTTCTTTCTTTTGAGGGTTTATATATTATTTATTAGAATAAGCTCTTTGATAGAGTTCTTCTAACTCACTAACTTTTGGAAGACGAGGGTTAGCTGTTGTACACTGGTCTTCAAAAGCCTTGTAAGCCAAATCACCAATAGCTGACATATATGTTTTTTCATCAATACCAGTTTCTTTGATTGTTGAAGGAATGCTTAGCTCTTTCATTAGATCTTCTACGGCTTTGATAAGAGATTTCACGCCTTCTTCGCGGGTAGAAGCTTTAAGACCAAGCGCACGGGCTATTTCTGCATATTTATCAGCTGCAATGTACTTCTCATATTTAGGGAAGCTTGTAAACTTCGATGGTGTTGTTACGCCGTTGTAGGCAATAACGTGAGGAAGAAGTATGGCATTCGCACGTCCATGAGGGATATGGAACTGGGCCCCAAGTTTATGAGCTAGTGAGTGGTTAATACCAAGGAATGCGTTGGTAAAGGCCATTCCCGCAATACAAGAAGCATTATGCATTTTTTCTCTTGCAACAGGATCGTTTGCCCCGTATTTATATGAACGAGGAAGATATTCAAATACAAGCTGGATTGCTTTAAGTGCAAGGGCATCTGTATAGTCAGAGGCGAGAATAGATACGTATGCTTCTATTGCATGGGTTAATACATCAAGGCCTGTATCTGCTGTTACTGCAGCGGGGACAGTCATAACAAACTCGGGATCAATAATAGCTACATCAGGGGTAAGCTCATAGTCTGCAAGCGGATATTTCATATTTTTGGAGCGATCAGAAATAACAGCGAAAGAAGTTACCTCAGAACCTGTACCAGATGTTGTAGGAATAGCCACAAATTTAGCTTTATGACCCATTTTAGGGAATTTGTAAATACGTTTTCTAATATCTAAAAACTTTTGAGCCATGCCTACGAAGTCTGCTTCAGGATTTTCATAGAAGAGCCACATTGCTTTAGCGGCATCAATTGGAGAACCGCCTCCAAGAGCAATGATAGCATCAGGTTTAAAGGATCGCATCATCTCGCAGCCTTTACGTACAGTTGAAAGGTCTGGATCAGGCTCAACATCACTAAAGATTTCGACAGCTACTTTATTTGGATTTTTATTGAGTTGGTAAGTTACTTTTTCTACATAACCTAGTTGTACCATCATAGGGTCGGTTACAATCAGTACGCGAGAGATATCAGGCATTTTTGCCAGATACTGAACAGATCCTTGTTCGAAATAGATTCTCTCAGGAATTTTAAACCACTGCATATTCACCCGTCTTTTCGCCACCCTTTTCTTATTAATTAAGTTTACTGCTGTTACATTAGAGGTTGTTGAGTTGCGTCCATAGGAACCGCACCCAAGGGTTAGTGAAGGCATGTTGGTGTTATAAATATCACCGATTGCTCCATGGGTTGAAGGAGAGTTCACAATAACACGACCTGTTTTTAGCCTCTTTGAAAATGCTTCAATTACTTTTTCATCATTAGAATGAATAACAGATGAGTGACCAAGCCCGCCAAGCTCTACCATTGTTTCTGACATTTGGATACCTTCTTCCGCATCTTTAGCTTTTACAACAGCAAGTACCGGAGAAAGCTTTTCACGAGAAAGCGGATGGGCTGCACCTACTCCTTCAATTTCACAGCACAGCACCTTTGTATCTTTTGGAATGGTGATTCCGGCAAGAGCTGCTATTTCATGAGGATATTTGCCTACGATCGCCGCATTTACCATTTGCTTTTCAGGATTGATTACAACAGGTTCAAGTTTTTTGATTTCTTCTTTCGTTGCAAAGTAACAGCCTTGACTCTTCATGAAGGCAACGGCCTTGTCATAAATAGGGGCTTCGATGATAGCAGCCTGTTCAGATGCGCAGATCATACCGTTATCAAATGCTTTAGAAAGAATTAGATCCGTAAGAGATCTTTCAAGATTTGCAGTTTTTTCAATAAATGCCGGTACGTTACCAGGTCCAACTCCGAGGGCAGGCTTGCCGGATGAATAAGCTGCACGTACCATGCCGGCGCCTCCAGTTGCAAGGATCATAGATATGTTAGGATGATTCATCAGGGCATTGGTTGCATCAATCGATGGATACTCAATCCATTGGATGCAGTGCTCAGGTGCTCCGGCTTTAACTGCGGCATCTCTTAAGATTCTGGCAGCTTCTGAAGAGCACTTTTGAGCTGATGGATGGAAACCGAATATAATTGGATTGCGGGTTTTAGCACTAATTAGGGCTTTGAACATTGTTGTAGATGTTGGATTAGTCACAGGGGTAACACCAGCAACAATACCTACAGGTTCTGCAATTTCCATATAACCTTCATCTTCATTTTCATCGATAATGCCAACAGTTTTATCGTATTTAATGCTATGATAGATATATTCAGTTGCAAAGATGTTTTTGGTTACTTTATCTTCAAATATACCACGGCCAGTTTCTTCAACAGCAAGCTTTGCAAGATACATTTGCTGAGAGAGACCGGCAAGTGCCATAGCTTGTGTAATTTCATCAATTTGTTCTTGGTTAAGTGACATATATGCTTCGAGGGCTTTTGCGGCATTATTGACTAAGGTATCTACCATTGCTGACGCGTCAATTGCAGGTGTTTCGGGTTTAGTTTTTTTCGTTTCAGACATTTCAATCTCCTCCTTAAAATTTATAATGATAGTGTATGCAGTTTTTAAAAAAGCTTAATGTTATTTTTTTAACGATATAATTCAAAAAAATATAGGCCTATGAGAGATAATTATTAATCTGTATTCCTGATTTAATGCTAACACAACCAAATAAAGTTGTCAATCAGATAAAAATTGTTTATATTGTATACAAAAACGTCATAAAAATGTTGAAATAGTAAATGTGATTCAAAAAGATAAGTATAAATAATAATATATATCAAAAAAGTATGTTAAATAATAAACAAACAATTGGAAGTGTATAAGTTATTACCAGTATTTTGTGCTATAATAAAATAAGTTTATCTAAAATGCAAGAAGAAAAGAGAGGATTTTCATGAGCAAAACAAACATTAAACAAATAATCCAAAAAAACCTAATAGACTTTTTAGTTGTTATAGCACTTATGGGGGCTATGACGTTACTGTTTTATATATCAGATATTAAGTGTGTTTTTAAGTATTTAATAGGCATTCCATGTCCTGGGTGCGGGCTTACAAGAGCCTGGCTGCAATTTTTTAAGTTAGATTTGATGGCAGCACTTAAGTGGCATCCTTTATTTTGGATCGTTCCTGTTATTATTGTAACTTCTGTTTTTTTGAAAGGAAAAGTTTTTAAAAGCAAAGCTAAGAATGCTGTTTTATGGATTATTATTGCGGCGCTCATTATAGGCGTTTATATTATACGGATGATAGCGCTGTTTCCCAATAAAGCGCCAATGGATTATAATAAGCAGTCACTCGTTTATAAATGGTTTGTTTCAAGGTAGAAAAATAATTTCAGAGTTAATGCTTCTATATAGAATATAGCAAATAGGGATATATAAAATCTTGAAAATATTTCTACTATGCTATAAACTGTTATTTGTGAGACAAAAATGGAAGTCTGTGAAGTAAAGAACTAGGATTTTCCAAATCAAACAGATAACAAAGATAGAGGGGAGCTAATCGATGAGATTAACGAAAGTAATAGGTATCATCTTGATAATTACTTTGGGGATGGGGGTATTTGGAGGATGCCGATCTATAAATAAAGAAGCTGCAAAAGAGCAAGCAGCAGAGGTGATTCAAATATCAGAAGATGATAAGGGTGATGGCGGATCAAAAATGCCTAAGAAAGCCGAACGGATAGAAGACCTGTATTACTATAAAGAAAATTACAGCCCTTTTGCA
>CALJNR010000042.1 GCA_937981575.1 uncultured Clostridia bacterium
GGGTTTTGCCTTTTTATATAAGCTTTGTTAGATATTCATAATAAAGAGAAAATGCTATACCTTAACTATTAAAAAAGGATAAACTATCTGATGTAAAATATAGATAGTCTATCCTTTTAAAAAATATATTTTATTTTAGGAGCTTAAACTTCAATAGAAACAGCTTTATATCTTGCGGTTATTTTACTGACCACTACAACAGAAACTACAGCAGCTAAAATACCTGTTAGTATATTGCTCACTCTCGTGACGATGCCGGTGATTTTGGATTCAAATGTTTTTAAGGAGATAAAAGGAGTCTCACCCATTCAGTATAGAAAAAATAAAGGAATCATTTGAAATACTGATTTATCTTTTTGAAGATTTACATTGATAGTAATTGATACAATGATAGGTTACGGGGCGATAAGTGGAAGTATGTTTTGGAGCTGAGGCACAAGTGATCGTATACAGAATGGCTTAGAGGCTGTATATAAGTATGATGAAAAAGCATCTTGTGTTTTCTAGGGTAATGTGATACTTTGAAATAAAAACGTTTTGTATTATATGGGATACTGATGAAAGGGTAAATAATGAGTAAAATAACAATAAAAGATGTTGCTAGAGAAGCTGGAGTTTCTATCTCTACGGTTTCGAACGCACTGAATAATGCTAAACTAGTTAATGAAGAGACAAGAAAACGAATCCTTGATGTGGTGGATCGTTTGAACTATACGCCTAACTTAAACGGCAAGCTGCTAAAAGCTGGGAAAAGCAAAATGCTTGGATTATTTACTTCTACTGTCAGCGGACCTTATTTTTATACTTTAGTTGAGGCTATGTTCCGCGAATGTGAACGTAATGGCTATGCACTAAATGTGTTTGCTACGAGAGATAAAAAGGTGATTATGAGTAATATCTTAGGAAAAAACCTTGATGGCGTTTTTGTTTTTGAAGGTTACAGAATAGGAACACAGGAGATTGAACTCATAGAAAATGAAAATATTAAGGTAACCTTTTTGGATCGGAAAATTGCAAGCAAAAATATATCGAGTGTCATATTTGATTCCTATAAAGCGGGATTTGATGCGGTAAAATACCTTGTTAACTTAGGGCATAGAAAAATTTACTTTATATTAGGTGCGCCAGATGCTTATGACAGTGCGGAAAGACTTAGGGGATACAAAGCTGGACTTGAAGAATGCGGCATAGCGTTTAAAGAAGAGTATGTTATTGAAGGGATGTTTGAAGAACAGTTTACCTACAATTCCATTTCAACTTTTATACGTTTTCGTGACCTTGAAATGCCGGATGCGTTTATTGCTGGTAACGATATAAGTGCTATTGGGTGCATTAAAGCGCTTCGGGATAAAGGGTTTAGTGTTCCGGAGGATGTAAGTGTTATGGGATTTGATGATGTTGTGGTAGCTGAATACTTTCAGCCGCCGCTTACTACGGTCCGTAACCCTATAGCAAGGCAGGGGATGCTGGGGGTTGAAGTTATGCTGAAGATGATCGAAGAAGAAAAACATGGGCAAGCTGAAGTTTTAGAAGGAAATCTAGTTGTCCGAGGTTCCTGTACAATGAATAAAAGAGCTCATTAATGATAAGAAAAAGTTTCGATGGCTATGCGGTCGGAACTTTTTTGTAAGAATAAGACAGTATGTCTTGCTAACGTGGGATAAACATGTTTATCTCATGTGTTTTAACATGAAGCATAAGAGAAAATAAAAACGTTTTTATAAAATTTAAATAGAATAACCTCTTGAAAGAATCAAAAAGTATAAAAAAATGGTATTGAAGTATTAAATCAAGTATGATATTATATGAATTAATAAAAACGTTTTTAATAATACTAAAAAAATTATTACATTATCTACCTTTATTTAACTTTTATATAGATAAATTAAATAAAAATAGTAAGAATAAGTAGATATATATATAAAAACGTTTTAATAATTTGTGGTGTCAAAGCGACTTGAGATAAGGGGGAGATGGATGAGAAAAGCATTGTTCAGCATTAGAACACAGCTGATAGGTGTGTTTTTGATACCTGTAGTATTAATTGCGTTATTAAGTACGATGTCTTATTCGAAATCAGCCGCCGGAATGATTAGGAATTATGAAAACTCAGTATTATCAAATATGTCCAATATGGTTAAATACTTAGAGTTTGGGTTTGACAGTGTTGAAGCAAAGGCAACTTTAGTGAACTCAAATAAAAACCTAAGAGAATACTACTCGGGAAATTACAAACTGGATGAAGTAATGGAGCTAGCTAAGTTTAGAGAAGTTCAGGAGTTAATTAATGCAAATGTACTGTCAGAAAGTTATATTAACAGCATTCTTTTGTTTGCGGGATATGGGACGGGGATATCTTCGAACGGCACTGTTTCAAAAGATATGTATCAAAAGTTTTTTGAAAGCGAAGATAGCGCCGGTTTTAAGAAAAATGGATTAAGAGCTGTTTGGGTAGGGAGACATTCTTATTTAGACGATGAGATAAGTTATTTGGATGAAAGTCGATATGGCATGAGCTATATGAGATACATATTAAATTCGAGCGGCAAGGAAGTTGGAGTCATCGTCTTAGATATTCCTATTAAATATATTAAGAATGTTTTGGAGGGCAGTGGATTTCCAGAAGGCAGTATTACAGCATTTGTAACCGGAGATGGCAGAGAGATTTTAAGTGGGGACTATCCAGAAGCATTTCGGTTTTGGGATCAGGCGTATTATGCTGAGACGAAAGGTATGGAAGGAGAGGGGCTTAGGTATGTAACGCATAATGGCCGGGAATATTTATATGTCTATTCTAAAGTGCAGCATGGAGATAGTGTTCTGTGCACGTTAATACCAAAGAGTGCGATTGTTCATGAGGCAGAAGCTGTAAAACGTTTTACATGGCTTATTGTAATCGTAACAAGTGTTATTGCAATCATAAGCTGCAGTGTCATAGCAAGTGCGATAGGAAATACAATTCGTAAGATTAACACCACATTAAACAGGGCAGCAGAAGGAGACTTAAGAGGTGAGGTGCATATAAAAAGGAGAGATGAATTCCAAGTGCTCGGTAAAGGTATTAATCATATGATTTCCGGTATGCTGAGCATTATACAAAGAATGAAAGAGATTAGCCAGGATGTAGCGGGAGCAGCCCTGTCAGTAGCTGAAAGTACGGGGGTATTACAAGAGGCGACAAAAAGTATTTCGGAAACGGTGAAACATATTGAGTCGGGAGTGGTTCAACAAGCCGCGGATACTGAAAGCTGTTTGGTTGAGATGGAGGAACTGGCAGAAAAAATAAGCATCGTCTATGAGAATGCAGAAAAGATAGAAAAAGAAATAGCAGGGACGAGGATGGCAGTGCAGCGAGGATTTGGGATGCTGAATGTCCTTGATCTAAAAACTAAAAGAACCATTAGCATTTCCAGGGGGATGACTGCAGATGTACAAAATTTAGAAAAAGAGTCTGATGCGATAATGGGAATAATCGGGATTATAAGTCGGATTGCCGAGCAGACGAATTTGCTGGCGCTTAATGCTTCCATTGAAGCTGCAAGAGCAGGTCAGGCGGGAAGAGGATTTGCCGTTGTAGCAGACGAAATCAGAAAGCTGGCTGAGGAGTCTAAAAAGTCAGTTGAAAGCATTGATAAGATAATCGGAAACATTAAAAAGCAGATGCATCAAACAATAGAAACAGCCGTAGAAGAAGAACTGACTCTATCAGAGCAGGAAACTGCACTGAAAAATACTGTGCATGCATTTATGGAGATTGATCAAAATATGGAGACGTTCAGCATCTATTTAAATACTATAGTAGAAGACATTGGCTGTATGGAAAATGCTAAAAATGATACGCTGAAAGCTATAGAAAGTATATCAGCAGCTTCTGAGGAGACTGCAGCTACAGCAACAGAGTTAAACGTTACAGTGGAAGAACAGCTAAAGGGGGTTGAGGTACTTGATGAGGCAGTGCTGAAACTCAATCGTAATGCAAATAAGTTAGAAGAAATCGTTTTAGCATTTAGAACATAGAACAAGGAATGTCGGTACATGTAAGCACTTTGACTAATGAAGTGTGCCGCTTATCCAAAATGAATCGGGGGTTTATATGAAGATTGTAAAAGAAACAATGGTTAAACGTAAGAGAACAAGAAATGAGTTTTTTTATGATTTAAAGAAGAATTATATTTTGTGGTGTATGTTAATCCCGACTTTCCTCTTTTTCCTGGTTAATAATTATCTCCCTATGGTTGGGATATATTTTGCATTTATAAAGTTTAACTTTAAAGGAGGATTGTTTGGCAGTCCATTTGTGGGGCTGAGTAACTTTGCTTTTTTGTGGAAGTCAAATATATTGTTTGATCTAACAGTTAATACCATATTGTACAACCTAGGTTTTATCATTTTAGGAAATGTACTACAGGTATTTACAGCTATTTTGGTGAGTCAGGTAACTTCGAAGTTTTTCAAAAAGTTTTCACAAACGCTTATGTTTATGCCTTATTTTGTATCTTACGTTATTTTAACAGTTTTGGTCTATAACGTTTTTAACTATGAATATGGTTTGGTCAATAACTTGCTGAGTAAGTGGGGGATGGCCCCTGTAAATTTCTATGGGGAGCCTAAGTACTGGCCGTTTCTTATAACCTTTTTCTACATTTGGAAAAACCTTGGATATGGCATGGTGGTATATTTAGCAACGATACTTGGAATCAGTAAGGAGTATTATGAAGCGGCAGAAGTCGATGGGGCAAATACCCTGCAGCAGATAAGATATATTACCCTTCCGCAGATTAAACCTACATTTATTATTTTATTGCTTTTCTCACTGGGGAGCATTATGAAAGGGCAGTTTGAGTTGTTTTATCAGATGGTTGGAAACAATGGGCTTTTGTTTTCAGCAACAGACATCATTGATACCTATGTATACCGGGCAACGGTAACAAACTTTGATTTCGGCATGGGAACAGCAGCTGGGTTGTATCAATCCCTCTTTGGGTTTGTTTTAATTGTCGCTATTAACTTTTGGATTAAGAAGAAGAATCCGGAATATGCACTTTTCTAACTAAGTTCTATGTAACTAGCGGATCAAATAAGTGAAAAGGAGATAAGGATATGAAAATAAGGAAAACAAAATATACTGGGGCTGTTAATCTGGCGGCCTATATCATTTTATCGATTTTTTCTGTCATGTGTGTGCTGCCTTTTGTTGTTATTGTTTCAGGGTCGCTGACAGATAATGCAATTATTGTTTCGGAAGGGTACAGCCTGCTTCCTAAAGGATTTACCCTAGAGGCCTATCAAACTATATTTAAAACACCTAAAGATATTTTAAAAGCGTATGGGGTAACAATGTTTTGTACTGCTATAGGCACAGGGATTGGGCTGGTAATGACAACTTTGACAGGCTATGTTTTATCAAGGAAAGAATTCAAATACCGTAATACGATTTCTTTTTTAATCTATTTCACCACCATTTTTGGTGGAGGGCTGGTTCCTTGGTACTTTATGATCTCGGGGGTGCTGAAGCTGAAAGGAACCTTGATGGCTATCTGGATGCCTGGATTAACGACAGCATTTTTTATCATATTGATGAGAACGTTTATTGTAGCCTCAGTTCCTGATGAACTTACTGAAGCTGCAAAGATAGATGGGGCAGGACATGGCACTATTTTTACAAGAGTAGTAACTCCAATATTAAAACCAGGGCTTGCGACTGTTGGGCTGTTTTTAGCCTTGGGATACTGGAATGACTGGTTTAGATCTTCGCTCTTCAGTACAAGTCAATCTACATGGACTTTGCAGTATTATTTATATAACCTGGTAAACCGCGCAGAAGCTTTAAGAAGCATGGCAAACCAATCGAGAATAACAATAGATAATTTGCCTACAGAAGCAGTTAAACTTGCAATGGCTGTTGTTGCAACGGGGCCGATCCTGCTGCTTTATCCATTTGTACAGAAGTATTTCGTATCAGGTATTACCGTAGGGGCTGTAAAAGGCTAAGGGTTTAAGCATTTTGACAAATGCTGGCTATACACAATAAAAATAAAAAAGGAGAATGATGATATGAAAGGGATAGTTAAAAGAGGACTTGGTTTGGCGATGGTGGGCTGTTTGGCTGCTTCTATGCTAAGTGGATGCGGCAAAACGCCAGAGCCAGAAAAACTAGTAAGCAGTGAAAAACAAGAAAATACAGGTAAAGATGAAAAGCAAAAAGCTAAAGCAGATACATCTAAAAAAGTCGACCTGGTATTTTATCTAATGGGTGATGCACCAAATGATATGCAAGCTGTGCAAGATAAAATTAATGAAAGGTTATTAGAAGAGATTAATGCAACTGTAACTTTTAACTTTACGACTTGGACTGACTGGCAGACAAAATATAATATGATTTTATCATCTGGGGAACCATGTGACCTTATTTATACAGCTAACTGGATTGATTATGCTAAGCTCTGCAAAAATGATGCCTTTACGCCGCTGGATGAACTGCTTCCGGAGTATGCACCGGAATTATGGGAGACTATTTCTAAGGATTTATGGGCGCAGATGAAGGTTGACGGCAAAGTCTATTCTGTTCCAAGCTCCAAAGCAGAGTATACGAATGTTGGTGTTAAATATCGCGAAGATCTAAGAAAAAAATATAGCTTACCTGTTCCGGATAGTCTTGCGAATATTGAGGCGTATTTAGGCGGTGTTAAGGAAAAAGAACCAACTCAAGGTATTCTTTTACCGGTAGTTAATACGTCGGCTTTTGACTATTCTTTAAGTTCAACAATGGTGCTTCAGGCAAAATATGGCTGGGTAAACCAAGCGGCTATGTATGGACTGGCAGCTGATTATAATAACCCATCTAAGTTATTCAATTATTGGGCTTCAGATGCATTTAGAGAAGATATGAAAATGATGAAACGCTGGGCAGATAAAGGGTTTTGGTCTAAGAGTGTATTATCAAATTCTAATATAGCAGATGCCTTTGAAAATGGACAGAATGTAATGGTAATAGACGGGGAAAACCCAGCTAAATATACAGGTAATCTTCCGAGAGTTGAAAAGGACCATCCGGATTGGGAAGTGGGTTATATCCCTTATGCAGAAATGACAGGAGTTGCTTTTGCAAATCATGCAACGGGCAATGGAACAGCTATTCCATCAAGCTCTAAAAACCCAGAAAGAGCGGCAATGGCACTTGAGTTATTATATACAGATCAAGAATTAAATCGCTTAATCCAATACGGTATAGAAGGTTCACATTATACAATTGATGAAAATGGACTTTATGTAGAAGGTGAAAAGTATGATGATTACCGTAATGAAGGGGCTAATACATGGAATTTAAGAAATCCTAAGATTTCTTTATTACATAGAAACGATGTAAAGTTAAATGAAATTTTTGACAGGCTTCATACTATAGCGCAAAAGACAAAATATCCAGATGCTAATATCATAGCAGGGTTTATTGAAGTTCCTGACAGCTACGCAGCCGAAAGAGCGGCGTTATCTACAGTAATGGTTCAGTATCTTGCCCCTATCGAAGCGGGATTGGTGCCGGATGTGGATGCTGCGATCGACACATTCCTGCAAAAAGCAGAGCAGGCAGGATTGTCTAAGATTCAAAAAGAGTATACCGCGCAATGGGAAGCATACTGTAATGAATATGGCTACAATTAACTAGAGAGGATGAAGTCTAAATGAAATATTATATTACTAATAAAAATGAGCGCTATACGGAAAAAACTATTTCATTTACTGAAGCAGATAATTGGGAGATGAAACTAATCAAGGTATACCCATCTCAAAAGAAACAAGAAGTATTAGGGTTTGGCGGTGCGTTTACAGAGGCCGCCGCCTATACCTTTTTCAAAATGAGCAAAGACAAACAAGAAGAGCTGATGGAGCAATACTTTGGGGAATCAGGGAATAAGTATAATTTTTGCAGAACGCATATTCAAAGTTGTGATTTCTCTTTGGGAAACTACGCCTATGTAGATGATCCGGACGATAAGGAGCTAAAAAGCTTTTCTTTAGAAAGAGATAAAGAGTATTTAGTCCCTTTTATTTTAAAAGCACTGGAAAAAAATAAGGAAATATCTTTTATGGCTTCCCCTTGGAGTCCGCCGCCTTTTATGAAAGATAATGGGCGTATGAACCGTGGTGGAAAACTTATAGAAGCGTACAAAAAAATGTGGGCTGATATGATATCAAAGTACTTAGTAGAGTATAAAAAAATGGGAATTGATATAAAAAGACTTACTGTTCAGAATGAGCCAAATGCGGTGCAAACTTGGGATTCCTGCATCTTTACAGCAGAGGAAGAGAGGGCTTTTGTCTGTGATTATCTCAAACCATCTTTAGTAGAGAATGAGCTTGGTGATATCAAGGTTAATGTATGGGATCATAATAAAGACTGTATAGTAGAAAGAGCACTGGAAAGTATTCCGGATGAAGCGGCAGATAAGGCTATAGACGGCATTGCCTTTCACTGGTATTCAGGAGACCACTTTGAAGCATTAGCGGCAGTTAGAGATATTTTTCCAGGTAAAGAACTTATTTTTACTGAAGGCTGCGTAGAATATTCGAGATTTAAAAATGCAGACCAAGTTCAAAATGCTGAAATGTACGCCCATGATATGATAGGAAATTTTAATGGAGGCACCAATGGTTTTATTGATTGGAATATGATACTAGATGAAAAAGGTGGTCCTAACCATGTAGGCAATTTCTGTGATGCACCGGTTATGTGTGAAACGAGTTGCAATATAATTGATACCAAGTTATCTTTTTATTATGTTGGTCACTTCAGCCGTTTTGTAAAAAAAGGAGCCAGAAGAGTGATTGTATCCCGCTATACAGACGAGTTAGAAACAGTTGGATTTGTTAATCCGGATGGAGAGAAAGTGCTCGTTGTGCTCAATCGAACAGATAAACCTCAGGAGTTTCAGATAGTAGATGGCAAAAATGGCTGCCGTATCATACTAGATGCACACTCGATTATGACAGCGTGCTGGTAAGGACGGTTTAAGGGATGGATAAGACAATACATATAAAAATGTTTTCTTGTTTACAATAAAAAAGAGATAGAAAGCGGTGGCTTTATGAACAAGATGAAGAGAAGATTGATTAGCATGATGATGGCGGTTATTTTATGTTTGGGCAGTATATCTCCGGCGTGGGCTGAGATCGAAAGCTTACCAAATGGCGAAGTTTGGTTTCAAGATTTTGAGGGATCTGAAGTTGTTCTAAATCATAGCGGGGAAATTACAACAGAGGAGAAACATTCTGGAGAAAAGTCGCTGAAATATACCAGAAACAGCAGCGACAATAAGTGGGATCTCACATTTGAGGCTTTAAGCCCGGCGGGGGTAGATGCTTCGGATAAAAAATATCTTGTGTTATGGGTCAAAGACACACAGGGGAATAATAACTTTGAAATTCAATTAACGGATGTAAGAGGTGTAACAACTCAAGGGAAGTGGCCGGAACAAAAGGCGAAAAAAGATGAGTGGACAGAATACATAGTTGATTTAAGTACCTTAACTTATAATGAAGGATTTGATAAAGCAGCTGTCAAAAAAATAAAAATTTATGAGTGGAGCGATGGGATTTACTATTTTGACGATGTTTATTTTACAAGGGAACTTCAGAAAGTTGAGCGGCCAAAGGCCAGCGTGGCTTCTGGAACTTACGATGCAGCATTTCAGCTTGAACTTAGCTGTGATACGACAACAGCCTCGATATACTATTCGCTTGATGGAAGCGTGCCGACAAAAGACTCGATGTTATATCAAGGCGCTATTACTATATCTGATAGTACAGAAGTTAAAGCAGTTGCGATTAAAGGGCAGGCGGTTTCGGATGTGCTGAGTCTAAGCTATGTGATCAGCAGTGAAAAAAATACAGAAGCCACATGGTTTCAAAACTTTGAGGCAGTCACTAATGAACAAATCCAGAGTGCGGTAGAGAATTCTGATGGCGCAGAGGCAGAAGTTTTGACCTTGGATACCTTTGGAAACTGGAGCGATCAAGCAATTAACTATCAAGTAACAGCAGACAGTGGATCGCCGGAAAAAGACAGACGAAGCATTTTAATTAAGGCTATGAATGGTCCTGTGGATGTGAGACACTTAAAGTATTTAGTTATCCCTATTAAAGATACTCAAGGCTCTAACGGAATGAAAGTATCTTTAATTGATGCCTTGGGTAATGAAAGCGATTTTGGTGCAGGCGGATGGATGGAAGGCAATACAAAAAAGAACACATGGATACAATATCACATACTGGTAAATAGATTTCAAGGGCAAGTAGATCTTTCGAGGATCGAGGCTATACGTATCGGACAATGGAATACAGGAAGTTATTATATTGATGATATCTATTTTGACAATTATCTTTATACTGGGATTCCAAGTGACGGGATTAAAGAACCTAGAATTGCAAGCATAAGCGAAGATAGAGTGAGTTTAGCGAGTAAAACACAGGGAGCTTCAGTCTATTTTACAACAGATGAAACAAGTCCTGATTCATCATCTGATGTTTATAGTGGTCCGATTCGAGTAACAGGGAAAACGACAGTTAAGGCAGTAGCTTATAAAGCGGGTGAATATAGTAAGGTCAGCATGTTTGTGTTAGATAAGATAGATGACAAGGTTGTTAACATAACCCCGGTTATGACGTCCCTGACTACTACACCGGGCGAAGCTTATACAGAAGCGGTAACAATAGAACTTATTAGTGACTATGATGCAGAGATTTATTATACAACGAATGGGTCTTATCCGGGCGAAACGATGACTAAGGAGAACGGTGGAACACAAAAGTATACAAAACCGATTAGAATTTCCGGAACAACAACTGTTAAAGCTATCGCGGTGCGCAGTGGGGTGTCAAGTGAACTGGCTGAGTTTAAGTATGTTATTTTACCTAAAAGTGTTACGGCTGATAAACCGGCAGGTACTTATGCAGATTCAGCATTTGTACAGTTGAAGTCAGAACGGGCAACGGATATTTATTATACTACAGATGGCTCTATGCCTGATCGGACAAAACAAAAATATTATAAGGGATTTGCACTTTACAAGACAACTACAGTTAAGGCAGTCAGTTACTATGGAGATCAAATAGGAGAAGTTAAAGACTTTGTTTATATCATTAATCCATCATTAGGTATAAAATCACCGAAAATTTCACCGGTTCAGGGGACTTATACAAGAGAAAAGTATATCACGATGAAAGCGGCGGATGAAAATACTGCTGTCTATTACACTTTGGATGGGACAACGCCTACAACAAAGTCAACACTTTATAAGAGTGGATTTATGATTAAGGCATCGACGGTAGTTAAGGCGATTGCTGTAAAAGGCGGAACGGTTAGTGATGTAGCGGTTAATGAATATGTCATTGATAAAACAAATACACCATTTTTAAAAACAGATGGGAAAGTATTAAGAAATAATCATGGAAGCGGAGAGGTTGTTACCTTAAAGGGAACGAACGCCGGAGGATGGCTGGTTATGGAAAACTGGCAGTGTCCTGTTAATGCCATAGATCAAATAACAACAATCAGAACGTTTACAGAACGCTTTGGCTCCAAAACAGCAGATGAACTGATTAACCTTTATCAAGATAATTGGTGGACAGAAGAGGACTTTGATATCTTAAAGGCGTCTGGCGCTAATACAATCCGTCTTCCGATTACCTATTTTGAAATGCAGAACTTAGATGGAACCCTTAAGCAAACGGCTTTTGATAGACTAGATTGGTTCATTAAAGAATGCGAAGAAAGAGAAATGTATGTGCTGATTGATATGCACGGTGTAATAGGCTCACAAAACGGAAAAGACCATTCTGGCGATACAACATATGAAAATGTTGGAAACTTCTATGGCAATGAAGAAAACATCCAAAAAGCCATTGTACTTTGGGAAGCTATCGCAAGGCGCTATAAGGATAATCCGTGGATTGCGGGATATGATTTGCTTAATGAACCGAGTGCAACGGGGCCTACGCAGTATGAAGTATACTCGCGTCTTTATGATGCGATTCGTGCCATTGATAAAAATCATGTCATATTCGTGCAATCGATTTGGGAACCTAATGATATGCCAGATCCAGACTACTACGGCTGGGAAAACGTTGTTTATGAGTATCATTTTTATGGTTGGGGCGATACGGATGGAGATAATTATGATTATCAAAAGGCATTCATTGACTCTAAAGTAAGAATGGTGAATGAAGTAGATTACAACGTGCCTCTTTTAGTAGGAGAATTTGCTTTCTTTGATGATGCAAGAAGCTGGGATTATGGGGTAGGCGTCTTTAATGCAGAGGGCTGGAGTTATACTTCTTGGACTTATAAAGTAACTGGACTTGACAGCAGTTGGGGAATGTATACCAGCAATCACGCAAAGGTAGATGTATTTAAAGACAGCGAGGCGGTTATCAGAGAAAAATGGAGTGCAGAAAAATTAAATACATCAAAGGCCTTCGTAAGAAGTGAGAAACCCGAAAAGGGGAATGTAGCTAACGTGTTAAGTAAATGGTTTAATACAGCTAGCCCAAATCCCCCAGCAGCTGCAGAGCCAACACCTGAACCAACCCCAAACCCAGGATCAGGTTCGGGATCAAACCCAAATCCTGGGGCAGGAACTGGTACGGGAACGAATTCAAGTTCAGGAGGAGGAATGGCCCCTGTAAAGCCGACACCGCCAATAGAAAATACAGTGCCAACGCCAGCGTCAGAAATGGCTGTAAAGCAAACAAGAATATCCTTGAAGACAGGAATAGCAACAAGTGGAGAAAGGAGTCGTGCGTTGCTGGTAAACCCTTATATTCAAAATGGACGCACTATGATGGGCATAAGAGATGCGGCTATGCTGCTTGAACTAGGCAGTGAAGCTATGGCTTGGGATGCCAAAAATAAAGCGATCTTAATTCAAACAAGTAACAAGCAAATCAAGCTTGTGGTAGGGCAAAAATATGCTGTTGTTAATGGAGAGAAAATAACAATAGATGTGGCGCCCGAGATTAAAGAGGGCAGAACAGTCCTTCCGATAGCGCATATTGCTAGGCTGTTAGGTATTAAAATAGAGTTTGATCATATTAAAAAAGAAATAGTATTAGGATAAAATGGTTTTATGAAAGATGAGTTAAAAGATAATCTGGGTAGAAATTAATTATTAGAGTTTAGAAATTGGCACATAAAAAAGGTCATATCTTCGGAGTATGACCTTTTTTGGTATAAGGATATTTATGAAGCATCTGTTTTAATGATGAATGCATATTCGCACTCATTATCACCCCAAGAACAAATGATCCTGAAGCCTCTGTAAACGGCGCCTTTTTCGTAGTCCTTGCTGTTAGAGCTCAAAAGAGCGGCGGGATGCATAGCTATT
>CALJNR010000043.1 GCA_937981575.1 uncultured Clostridia bacterium
TGCAGACACCTTCTAGCCATTTATATAGGCAGGATCTTTAAATAGTTCATAAGCCAAGAGTATGAATTCAAGGCTTATTTTAAAAACAGGCGTTTTTTTGGATAAGTTTATTTGGGCAGGCTGAGTCATTTCCATAAGTTCACTTATAAAGTCCTTTAGATTATATATCCTGAAACGTTCCATTTGGTTTTCTAAAGCAACGATTTCAAATAAAGCTGTCAAAATATCTTCGTGGGTGCAGCGTATATCTAATTTTAAAACACGAGCAAGTTTTGGAAAGATTTTTTCAAGCAGCAGACGCGCAGGATCCATTTCTGTATAAAGAGACAGAGATAAAAGACTGCTTATTTTTAAGATGGTCTCTTTGGATAATAATTTTATAAGACTAAAGAAAAAGTCATTTTTTTCAAACTTAATATAGTATTTTTGACCTTTTAAATGATAAAGGGCTCTTTTAGCATCATAATAGCCTAATTTAAGATTACGTTGGATAAGGGTATTATCAAAAATGAGTGTATTGCCTAAATCCTCTGATGGAATGATAGAAAGTATAGACGCCCGAGGAGAAGCAGGCTTTTGGGAAATACCTATTCCAAAAGTTCTTACAGCAATAATTTCATTACAATCCTTTTGAACAAGTAAGTTAATAGGGCAATTATCGTAAATGCCGCCATCGATAAAATATTTACCGGCAATGGGCTCAAGCTTGAAAATAGGAAAGTTTGCACTGGCCATAAGATAAGAAGTAATTTTCCCGGCAGGAATGTCTTCTTTATAAAGCTCAAGGGGTTTAAAATCAGAAAGAGATACAGTAATCATTCCTAGGTCCACGGGTGAAGAGCGTAGTTTATCTTCATCAATATACTCGTCTAAAAGTTGTTTGATTTTATTTGTATCAAGGCCCTTGTTTGCGATAAATTCTTTAATTTTAATTGAGAGGTAAGAAATCGTATCCAAATCTATTTTATTATTTAAGATATTTTGAAGTTTAGTATCCTCAATATCAAAAATTAAAGAAGTTGTCATATTCTCCCAAAGGTTATAGCCAATTTCAAAGTCACCCTGAACGATAATAGCCGCATTAAAAGCACCAATTGATGTTCCTGCAATAATATCAAATTCATAACCTTCTTCAATAAGTGCTTTGACAGCCCCCATGTGAAAAGCACCTTTAGCCCCTCCGCCTTCTAATGCCAATCCGAGCATTATACCACTTCCTTAACTGTATTCATTATTATTTTATTATAATAAAAAGAAAGTATGTTTATTTCATGAAGTTTACAGTATAATGAAAAAGTTTTAGTTGATCGGGAAACATATCCTTAGAAGGAATTGAATAGGTGCTGTAAACTTATACTATTAATTAACATCATAAACTAAATGAAACTTGATGTCATTATAAATGAATAAGGGGTATTGAGAAAGCATTGTAAACGAGAGGAATAATAAGATTTTTATCAGACTGGGAAAGAGAGGTGAGTCTTATGTTTGTAGGCGTTATTAAAGTAAAGCTGTATGCGGCTTGGGTACATTCGCTTAAAGAAAAAAGAATGATTGTGCAAAGCTTGATAGGAAGAACAAGAAATAAGTTTAATGTATCCGTTCATGAAATAGATGCGCTAGATATACATCAGACGATTATATTAGGGATAAGTACTATTTCACATTCCGAAGCACAACTTCATGCTGTACTAGATAAAATAATTCATTTCATAGAAAGTAATACAGAAGCAGAATTAGCAGATATTGAAATAGAGATAATATGACAGAAACCTGATACTAAAGGATATCCTTTAGTATCAGGTTTCTGTCATAAAGAATTATTTTCTTATGAACATTTGTGTCCAGTAATGCCCATTGGCATCATAGCCTATACCTATAAGTGTAAACTCCGCTTTTAAAATATTGGCCTTATGGCCAGGACTATTCATCCAACCCTGCATAACAGACTCAGGTGTCTGATAGCCCATAGCGATATTTTCACCCGCCATAGTATAGCTTATGCCAAAACTTTTCATCATGTCGAATGGAGAGCCATAAGTAGGACTTGTATGGTCGAAATAACGGCTGGTTCTCATATCCTCAGATTTTTTTCTAGCTACACTTCTTAGGGGTTCATCCATAGATAATGAAGGCAGACCGACTTTTTGACGTTCAAAGTTGACGAGCTCTAATATTTTGTTTTCGAAAGCTGCAATTGAAGTACTAGTTGGTGCAGAAATTACAGGTTTGGGGATCATGACAGTAATTTTGCCGTTACGATAATCCGCTTGATAGCCAAAAGTTTCAGCTAAAATGCGCAGCTTAATGTAACTACGGTTATTTTTTATTTCTATTGCTCCAGAATAAGTTCTGCCATTTATTGTTAAAGTTCTTGTGCGTGAATGAGCTCTTGCAACAGTATGAGTTCCGGTTAATACATTTTTTCCAGAGAGTGTAATAGTTGGATCACGCCAATCTATAACAAGGCCTAAAGCTTCTCCAACGGCTCGAATAGGGATCATAGTACTGTTTGTACTTGAAATATAAGGTCTATTAGCTCTTAGATCCAGTTCTTTGTTTTGTAAAAAAACAGAAATTGAATTTGCAGATACGTGTGTGAAGCTTACCGTCAAAACAAATGCAGCTATAATCATACATTGAATTGTTTTCATAAACTTAAAAGGGATATTTCTTTTCATTTATCTAGCCTCCGATCAATGTGAGTGAAAACAGTAAGTAAAATTTGTGTAAAGATATGTAATAATTATATAATAACTAAAGTAAGCCCACAATATGAAGCAGAAAATTGCCAACTAATCCCTAGTATCAAATAGGTATTACTAGTATGATAGAATAAATTAGATAAGAGTCTAAAAAAATCGAACATATGTTTGAAAAGGACTGGAGAATATGATATAATGATTAAAACTATGTATGATCTAAGAAGGGGTACGTATGAAGAATAAGATAATTATAAAAGGGGCTAAAGAGCATAATCTTAAAAATATAGATCTTGAGCTGGAAAGAGATCAATTTATTGTTTTTACAGGGCTCAGTGGATCGGGGAAATCTTCGCTTGCTTTTGATACAATCTATGCAGAGGGACAAAGGCGCTATGTAGAATCACTTTCAGCTTATGCAAGACAATTTTTAGGACAAATGGAAAAGCCAGATGTAGAAAACATAACAGGTTTATCTCCGGCTATTTCTATTGATCAAAAGACGACGAGCAAAAATCCACGTTCGACTGTAGGAACTGTAACAGAAATTTACGATTATATTAGGCTGCTTTTTGCCAGAGTAGGGATACCCCATTGTCCAAAATGTGGGAAGGAAATCAAGAAGCAGACTATTGATCAAATTGTAGATCAATTGATGGAACTTGAGGAAAGAACCCGCATACAACTTTTGGCACCAGTCGTAAGAGGACGTAAAGGACTGCATGAAAAGGTACTTGAACATGCCAAAAAACAAGGATATATCAGGGTACGTATTAATGGTGAAACCTATGACTTATCAGAAGAAGAGATTACACTTGATAAAAATAAAAAGCATACCATTGAAGTGGTTGTAGATCGATTAAGCATTAAAGAGGGAATAGAAAAACGACTTACAGATTCAATTGAAGCTGTTATGAAGTTAAGCGGAGGGCTTCTTGTTGTGGATGTTATTGGACAGGATGAGATGCGGTTCAGCCAGAGTTTTGCCTGCCCTGACTGTAATATCAGCATAGATGAAATAGAGCCAAGACTTTTTTCCTTTAACAATCCTCATGGGGCCTGCCCTGTTTGTACTGGACTTGGAGAAAGATTAGAGATAGACCCTGAACTCGTTATTCCTAATCCGAACTTGACCCTAAGACAGGGGGCTATAGCTGTGATGGGCTGGGGATCAATAGGAAATCCTGAAAGTTATGCTTATGCGCTTTTTAATGCACTCATGGATAAATATCAATTTGATTTAGATACGCCTTTTAAAGACCTTCCTCAAAATGTTAAAGATATTATTTTATATGGAACGGGAAAAGAGACGGTTAAGTTTTCCTTTGCAGGAGAGTATAGCAAAAGAGAATATGAGTATGCTTTTGAAGGCGTGCTAGCTAATACAGAAAGACGTTATAAAGAAACCAGTTCAGAGGCCATGAAACAAGAATATGAGGGCTTTATGACTAGCATTCCCTGCAGCAGCTGTAAAGGGGCGAGGCTGAAGCCGGAGGCGCTGGCCGTTACTGTGGGCGACAAAAACGTACATGAGATTACTCAGATATCTATTGGAGAATTAAAAAAGTATTTTGATACAGTTGAGTTAAATGAAAGACAGCAGAAGATAGGTGAGCAAATTCTCAATGAAATCCATGCAAGGCTAGGCTTTCTTGTTGATGTTGGGCTGGATTATTTGACTTTATCAAGATCAGCTGGAACGCTTTCTGGCGGAGAGGCGCAAAGAATTAGACTTGCAACGCAGATTGGTTCAGGACTTGTAGGTGTTTTATATATTTTAGATGAACCAAGTATTGGGCTTCACCAAAAGGACAATGAAAAACTGATTCAAACGCTTATCAGGCTTAGGAATTTAGGCAATACGTTGATTGTTGTAGAGCACGATGAAGATACGATGCATGCAGCAGACTGGATTGTAGATATCGGACCAGGAGCTGGTGAACATGGCGGAGAAATTATTGCATCAGGCCCAATAGATACTATTTTAGCCTGCGAACAGTCTGAAACCGGTGCATATCTTAGCGGTAAAAAGAAAATAGAGGTTCCAGCTGTCAGGAGAAAGGGAAATGGAGAATTTATTACCGTTAAAGGGGCGAGGGAAAATAATCTTAAAAATGTTAAGGTGAAGCTTCCACTTGGGACTTTTACATGTATTACAGGAGTATCAGGCTCAGGAAAAAGTACGCTCATTAATGAAATCCTGCTGAAAAGGCTTGCAAGGGATTTAAATGGAGCAAAATTAAAACCAGGACTTCATGATGAAATTCTGGGAACGGAGCTGCTTGATAAAGTGATTAGTATTGATCAATCACCAATCGGCAGAACGCCTCGTTCGAATCCAGCGACTTATACAGGGGTATTTGACCAAATCAGAGATTTATTTGCACAAACACAGGAAGCAAAGATGAAAGGCTACCAAAAAGGGCGTTTCAGCTTTAATGTGAAAGGCGGACGTTGTGAAGCATGTCAAGGAGATGGCATGATAAAAATCGAAATGCACTTTCTGCCAGATGTTTATGTCCCTTGCGAAGTCTGTAAAGGAAAAAGGTATAACAGAGAAACGCTAGAGGTTAGGTATAAAGATCAATCTATATCGGATGTACTGAGTATGACAGTAGAAGAAGCACTGGATTTTTTCAAAAACATTCCATCAATTGCCAGAAAGCTTCAAACGCTCTATGATGTAGGTTTATCTTATATCAGACTTGGACAGCCTTCTACTACATTATCAGGGGGAGAAGCGCAAAGAGTTAAACTGGCAACAGAGCTCAGTAAACGCAGTACAGGTAAAACAATGTATATTTTAGATGAGCCTACAACTGGACTACATTTTGCAGATGTGCATAAGTTAATTGGCATATTAGATAGACTGGTTGAAGGTGGAAATACAGTTGTTGTGATTGAACACAATTTGGATGTCATTAAGACAGCAGACTACATTGTGGATTTAGGCCCAGAGGGGGGCTTAAAAGGTGGCATGATCATTGCAGCAGGAACACCAGAAGAGGTTGCAAAAAATAAACAATCTTATACAGGCAAATTTTTAAAAAAATATCTTGGATAAAAAAATAATAACCACCTAATAGGGTGGTTATTATTTTTAAAAATGGAATGGTTAAGTCTAAAATTAGTTTGTATTTACAGTGTAAGTATAGATTGAACGGTTTTCATAAGACCCTATAGTTCCAAAGCTAGAATCTTTAATGACGCAGATAATATCATCATAATTACTATATTCTGCTTTAACATCAGCAATAATTTTATCAAGGAAGTATCTTAAGTCTCTCTTATTATCGCTGGTTAAATTGTTCCAGTCAGATCGTCTGTCTGTAAGATTGGTTCTAAGATTTGTTGTAAGTGTAACAGTTAATACATTATTTCTTTCTGTGAGATCAATATAATTAATAGGAATGCTGAAGCCTATTGTATTAATATTTTTATAATCGCTTTCTAATTCTTTTTGGAAATCACTTAAAGAAAGGTAAGAGGCTTCTTCATAGGTATAAGTACCAGTCTTTGAGTATCTATAAGAAGCAATTTCTTTATCAGTGCGGCTGTCTTTTAAAACACCTCTGATTTCAGTATCTTTATGTAAGTTTGCAATATCATAGCAAATTTCTTTGATGAATTGTTTGCGTTTAGATTCACTCAGTTTGGCAAAGTCACTGCTGTCATATCTGCTGTCATAAGATACGGTAAGTTCAAGGCGGCTGGATACAAGTTTTAAATTGAACTCCCAATCTATATTGTGATCAGAAGCATATTCTTTTTCAATTTTACTTAATGTACTGCTTAATGAAGTATTTGTTAAATTGCTGCCATCAGTGCCTGTTCCTTTATAAAGCTCAAGTTCTCTTTTAGCAAGATCAAGCTGTTGTTTTAGAGAGGCGATTTCAAAGTTTTTTGCTGCAATCTCTTGCTGAGAAGAGACAGTAGACGAAGCTTGACTGCTGATATAAACCGTATTGTTTGCCCAGTTAACATTTGCGCCCATGATTTCGCTGACTGCTCGGAGTGGGACATAAGTTGTTCCATTCACCATAAAGGGTTCAGCACTTAATGGTTTAAGCTGACCATTATATGATATTGCAATGTTGCTGTATACAGCTTTAAGTGTTTTGGTAAGGCTTGCAGCGTTTAATGCCGTACTAGATAATGCAATGCCAAGTCCCAATGTTAGACATAAAACTTTATAAGATTTGAATTTTTTCATAAAATCCTCCTTACAGATTAAATGATATTTATAAATAAGAATTTATATTTATGTTTAGTATATATAAAATTTACCATAATTTCAATCAATAATTAAGATATATAATAATTTAATCTAAGTGAAATAATATAGTAATATTGTCAGATATGCTATAATACAAGAAGTTAAATCACTTTCGATAAAGGAGAAGAATATGTTTGACATAGCTGAAGAGCTCAAAAAACTTCCTGAAACTCCAGGCGTTTATTTAATGAAAGATGAACATAATCAGATTATCTACGTTGGGAAAGCGGTTAATCTTAAAAATAGAGTAAGACAGTATTTCCAAAGTTCTAAAAACCATTCCACAAAAGTTAAAAAGATGGTTCAGCATATTCAGTCCTTTGAATATATCATTACCAGGTCGGAAGTGGAAGCTTTAGTATTGGAATGTAATTTTATCAAAAAACATAATCCTAAATACAATATACGGCTTAAAGATGATAAACATTATCCCTATATTAAGCTTAATCTAACAGATGATTTTCCAAAAATGACTGTTGTAAGGCAAATGAAAAAAGATGGAGCTAAATATTTTGGCCCTTATACAGATGTACAGGCAATGTGGGAAATAGTTGATATTATTAAACAAACATGGCTCCTTAGAACGTGCTCAAGAAATTTGCCAAGAGACATTGGGAAAGAGAGACCTTGCTTAAATTACCATATTGGAAAGTGTTTGGGGCCTTGTGCAGGGCATATTAATAAAGAGGATTATCGAAAAATCGTTGATGAAGTTCAGGATTTTTTAGGTGGGAAATACAACAAGGTAATCAAAGAAATTGAATCAGCCATGGCTCAGGAAGCAGAGCGCATGAACTTTGAAAAAGCTGCTGTTTTAAGAGATCAGATCCAAGCCATAAAGAAATTAGAGCAAAAGCAAAGTGCGATTACTGAAGGCATGCATGATCAAGACATTATAGCCTATTCAAAAACATCTGAAGATGCATTGGTGCAAATTTATTTTGTAAGACAAGGGAAGCTTGTGGGACGTGAACACTTTTATTTAAAAGATACTGAAGATGAACCGATTGAATCTATTTTCAGAGATTTTATTATACAGTTTTATGCAGATGCCGCCTTTATTCCAAAAGAGATTATTATAGAAAAAGTTCCAGAGGAAATAGACAATCTTGAAAGCTATTTGTCAGCCAAAAAGGGATCAAAAGTTAAGATTATTATGCCTCAGAAAGGAACAAAACACGGACTTTTAGAACTTGCGAGAAAAAATGCAGAACTTACTTTGGGACAGTTTGGTGAGCACCTCAAACAGGAAGAGCAAAAAACAACAGGAGCGTTAGCTGATATTAAGGCAGCGCTTCAGCTTGAGCAGCAGCCTAACCGTATTGAAGCCTATGATATATCTAATACACAGGGCATACAATCCGTTGGGGGAATGGTGGTATTTGAGGGAGGCCAACCTAAAAAGAGTGATTACCGCAAGTTTAAAATTAAAAGCATTATCGGTGCAAACGATTATGGAAGTATAGAAGAAGTTATGGAAAGACGTATTACAAGACTGCTTAATGAACAAAAAGAAAACAGTTTTGCTAAAGTGCCTGATATCATCTTTATTGATGGAGGAAAAGGACAAGTCAGCAGTGCTCAAAAGGTACTTGATAAATATCAAATCAGCGTGCCCGTATGCGGCATGGTAAAGGATGATAGGCATAGAACAAGAGGCCTGCTTTATGAGGGAAAAGAAGTGATTCTGCCAGCCGGGTCAGAAGGCTTTAAGCTGGTGACAAGAATACAAGATGAGGTACACAGATTTTCAATAGAATATCATAAAAAACTACGCACGAAGGCACAGGTGCAGTCAGTACTGGATGAAATACAAGGTATTGGTAAAGAAAGAAAAAAAGCACTTGTAAGGCATTTTGGAAGTATAGAGCGGCTAAAGAGGGCATCGTGTGAAGAAATTGAGAGGGTTCCTGGAATCCCTAAAAATATAGCGGCCAATATTTATCACTTTTTTCACTCGAATTAACAAGAAAGACAGTATCAAAATAGGGGGATAAATGTTATAATAAAACCGTTATGTACAGTAGATGAGGAGGAGATACGTTGTATTTTGTAACAGTAAGTCAGTTAAGAGAACATTTTAAGCTTGAAATATTAACTCCAGATATTGATTATAAGGATCGAAAGATTACAGAATGTGATGTAAATAGACCAGCGCTTCAGTTAGCAGGTTTTTTTGATTATTTTGACCCTACAAGGCTTCAGATCATAGGTAAGGTGGAACATACTTACTTAGAGAAAATCAGTGAGAAAGAAAGAAATAAGAAAATCAAAAGACTGATGGCCTATAAAGAAATTCCTTGTATTATTTTGTGCAGGGAAGAAATTGAGCCCTTTGACTGTATGCTGGAACATGCACGGAAAAATGGGATTCCAATCTTTAAGACTGATTTACCAACAACGAGTTTCCTGGCAGAAGCGAATAGATGGCTTCATGTTGAATTAGCACCTAGAATCTCAATGCATGGGGTATTGGTAGATATATACGGTGAAGGTGTTCTTATTACAGGGGAAAGCGGCATTGGTAAAAGTGAAACGGCCCTTGAGCTTGTAAGGCGCGGACACAGACTTGTTGCAGATGATGCTGTAGAAATCAAGAAAGTATCAGCCCATACACTTTTAGGATCAGCCCCTGAAGTTATCAGGCACTTTATTGAAGTGCGCGGAATAGGCATAGTAGATATCAAACAAATATTTGGTGTTGGATCTGTAAAAGAAATGAAAAATATTGACCTAGTGATTAAGCTGGAGCTATGGGATCAGAACAAGCAGTATGATAGACTTGGACTTGTTAACGAATATACAGATATTTTAGATATTAAAGTTGTTACCAATGCAATCCCGATAAGGCCAGGGAGAAATATTGCGATTATCTGTGAAACAGCAGCTATTAATTTCAGACAGAAAAAAATGGGCTACAATGCTGCAGAAGCCCTCAATGACAGGGTTATGAATAATTTACAGAAAAATAATTTGAATTAGGAGGTAATAAGGGTGTATTATATCGGCGTTGACTTAGGAGGAACCAATATAGCAGTAGGACTCGTTGATGAAAATTATCAGATCATAGAAAGTGTAAGCGGCCCTACTAAACGTGAAAGAAGTTCAGAAGAAATTCTAAAAGATATGGCTTCTTTATGCAAAGAAGTAATGGATAAAAGAAATTTATCTGAAAAAGATATTCATTCAATTGGGGTGGGGAGTCCAGGGATAGCCTCTCCAAAGGAAGGGATCATTTTATTTTCTAATAACCTTGGCTTTGATCATGTGAATGTAAAAAATGAAATACAAAAATATATTCCAGTTGATGTTTATGTAGAAAATGATGCAAACTGTGCTGCACTTGGCGAAGTTTTATGCGGAGCGGCTAAAGGAGAAAAAAATGTAGTTGTTGTAACCCTTGGGACAGGTATCGGCGGAGGCATCATTATAGATGGCAAAATATATGGCGGAAGCTTTTTTGGGGCAGGGGAAATTGGACATACTGTTATACAGATGACTGATGGGCTCGCTTGCAGCTGCGGCAGAAAAGGGTGTTGGGAACAGTACGCTTCTGCAACCGCACTTATTCGCGATGCAAAAGAGGCTGCAAAAAACCATCCAGAGAGCAAACTTATTGCAATGGCAAAAAATCAGGATGCTCAAAATATTAATGCCAAAGTAGTTTTTGATGCGGCTCAGGAAGAAGACGAGACTGCTAAGGAACTGCTTAATCGATACTTCAGATATATTGCATGTGGCGTAACGAATGTTATTAATGCGCTGGAACCTTCAGCAGTTGTTATTGGAGGCGGCATCAGTGCGCAGAAAGAATATCTTACAGAACCGGTTACACGCTATGTACAAGAAGAAATGTACGGCGGCCTTCAGCTAAAAACTATAATCAAAGCAGCAACGTTAGGAAATGATGCCGGGATTATTGGAGCGGCACTGCTTGGTACGACGCTGTAAAAGCAAAGATTGAACCTTATGCATACATTTTAACGGACATACCATACTAATACTAGTAGTGAAAAACTATTTAATAGAGGGATATGGTTATGTCACAAAAATTACTCCTTGAAATTGAAAGACTAAGAAACGAGTTAAATAAAGCGTTAGATGAGAATGCATTAAGGCTTGATAAAGATAAGGTAATGGATTTAAGTTTGAAGCTGGATAAGCTTATATTAGAGTATATTAATGAGGTATAATAAGCAAAGGTTTAATAGAGTAGAGTGATCTATAAGCTGTTAAACCTTGTTTTATTATAGAGAAACACTTCTAATACTAAATTTATTCATTTGCTTAGAGGTATTTCTCTAAATGATTTCACAGCAGGCAATCTTATGAATAAATTAAACTTTAAGCTGTGAAATCTATATGCTGCCATCAGTGTACATAAAAATATGTGCCTAGTCGCTGTACGGGCTTAAAGAGGAGTATGAACAAAATGAGCTGTGAAAGTGAAAAAGAATTATTAGCAAATGTAAGGTTTAAAGTAAAAGATGTATTAAGATACAATATGTCTATAGCCTTTAGGAGTCTTAAGAATAAAGTGATTCTTCTAGCCGGCGTAGTACTGCTTGGTGTATACTTTTATAAGTTGTTTACACGAACGATTGCTTTAGACCTGTTTGTTGCAAACAATATTATACTTCTCCTGGTTCCAGTGATGATTTTTTTATTGATCCCTTGGAGAGTTTGGAAAATCACGCTTATGCAGATGCAAACACCTGCGTTTGCAGGAGGAGTCATCTATACCTTTTTATTAGATAAAATTATATTAGATGTAGGAACGATGAAAGACGAAATAAAATGGGATCTTTTTGTTAGAATAGTAGAAACAAAAAAGGATTTAAGATTTTTTGTGGATGAGGTGCAGGCTCAGCTTATTCCAAAACATAATCTTACCCCAAAACAGCTGAAATGTCTAAAGGACATTGCTAAAAAAGCAACGCAAGAAGGAGTATGTCAGTTTAAAAACTGACAGGCGGACAAAAAAATATGAAAAGACTATTTCATTTATCAACAATCCCAAGACAATTACAATGGTTTAACGATGATTGGGATGAAGTTATAGAATTTATTAAGAAGAATAATATAGAGGGAGTTGAGCTGGGGCTTACGGCTGATTATCCTCTTCACAAAATCCCAAAAGAAATTGTAGAAGGCGTTCATTTAAGCTTCTATCCTATGTGGATAGATTTTTGGAATAATGATTTAGATAAAGTTATTAAGCTGCTAGGAAGCAGAGAAGCTGTACATGATTATTATGGCGGATTTGACAAACAAGCTATCATTGAGTCGTACAAGCTGCAATATCAAAGAGCTAAGGAACTAGGTGCGAAATATATGGTTTTTCATATTAGTCATGTGCTGATAGAAGATTCTTTTACATTTTCTTATGCATACTCTGATGAGGAGGTTATAAAAGCCAGTATCGAGCTCATTAACGCCTCTTTTGAGCCTGATGAAGATGGCCCCATGTTGCTGTTTGAAAACCTTTGGTGGCCAGGACTTACTTATTTAAGGCCTGACCTGATGGAGGAACTAATTGCCAAAGTTAAGTATCCGCATAAAGGCTATTTAGTAGATATTTCACATCTTATTCTAACCAATCCAAACATTGCAACAGAAGATCAGGCATTCCGCTATATTCAAAAGGTGATAGGGCAGTTAGGAGATTTGAAAAATTCAATACGGGGTATTCATCTTAATAAAACACTTCCGAAGCATTACATGCAGAGGGATCATAGTTATACCTTGAAAAAATATCAAGAGGCTTCACAAAAGCATCTAAAAAATAAAATATTGAAAAGTCATATTCAGCAGATGGACCCTCATCAGCCATTTGATCATGATGCAGCTAAAAAAATTATTGAACTCATCAAGCCTGAGTTTTGTGTCTATGAAACTTCGCCAAGTACGCGGTATGAACTTGCTTATTTCATTAAAAAACAAAATATTGCCCTTGGGGTGCAGCAAAAAACCATTTAATTCTTCAGGAATTAAGTGGTTTTTCTTTATAAAGTCAAGCATAGGGTTTAACATTTACAATACTTTTTAAGGATCTATATTTTCTACATATTTTGTTGATATATTGTGAGATAAAGGGAATAAATACTTGGGTATAATTAAAAACTTGACACAATTATCCATTTTGTATATAATAATTTTGTAACAATTAGTTAACAAATTTGGTTCGGTCAGTTATTCGATCGACAAATAGAACAACGAATCATTTTAAGGAGGACGTATTCATGCGATTGCAGAAAATATTACTAGGAGCTGTTATAACAGCAGCAGTGGCTTTTCTTCCAAATTTGGCTTACGGTCAAGGCTATGGAACAGTAGCGACCAGTACTCTGAATGTACGGGAAAAGGCAACTACAGATTCTAGAATTTTGCAGCAGGTAGGACTTGGAGTGCCGGTTGAGATTGTATCAGAACAAAATGATTGGCTGAAGCTGATCTTAAAAGACGGTTCTACGGCTTATGTAAAGGCAGAATATATATCCGTACATAGAGTTGTTGCTACTGTAGAAGTATCGGGGGGGCTTAATGTAAGAGACTATCCTTCTACAGAAACAGGCGGAATTATCGGTAAGTTTTATCAGGGAGATGAGATTTCAGTTCACTATAAGGTAGGGGACTGGTATAAAATAAGTCAAGAAGGATTTGAAGGGTTTGTACATAAGGATTTTGTAAAAGAAGATTTACTTAAGTGTTTGCCAACAAAAGCATTATCAGAAGAGAAAAAAATTACTGTAACTCAGCAGCAGGTCAATGCACCGGCTAAAATGCAAAGTATTGGCCCGAAACAGGCTGTAGCAACTATGAAACCAAGCGGCCTAGGAGATTCTATTGTTGCTTATGCTAAACAGTTTTTAGGAAATCCTTATGTTTATGGAGGAAGCAGTTTAACGAGTGGAACAGACTGTTCAGGATTTTCACAACAAATTATGAGAAATTTCGGTATTAGTATCCAAAGAAGTTCAAGTTCTCAATATGCAAGCAATGGATACAAAGTAAGTGCTGATAATCTGCAAAAAGGAGATCTTCTGTTCTATGGCTACAAAGGACGCGTATCACATGTAGCTATTTATATAGGAGGGGGACAAGTTATCCACGCCAACGATGAAAGAACAGGCATTATTATCAGCAATGCTTTTCCTAGCCATGGCAAACCATTTATCGGGGCAAAGCGTGTCATTTAATACAATATGATAGCAAAAAAGAATGTCTTAAGACATTCTTTTTTGCTATCATATGTAGGTTTTTCTTGGGAAAAATAAAGAGGATAAAGAGTGTAAAAACACTGATAATACTGTACTCTTACCCTAAGATAAAAATTAGAAGAATATACTAATATTTGCTTGACAGCGATATTGGAAATATGTAACAATAAGAGAAATTTATACATAACTTATAACATAAATGACATGCAAATATTTTTATTCGGGGGGTTTTATGGATAGAGAGAAATTAATACTTATTAAGGAACATTTACAGAAAGATAATAAGGCATTGCCTGAATATGTAGAACAAGATCCTCATCATTGGTATTCAAGAGTATATATGGCAAAAATGTTGAAGCAGCAGGGCAATGCAGAAGAGGCTTATACACTTCTTAGAAGTATTTATGAAGATAATACTTTTAGGTTTGATAAAGGGATCCATGGTGCATATGAAGAATATATTATAGAAAAAGTAAGATTTTTTGAGCAGCTTGCAAGACTTAGCCTTGAAGTAACAAAAGAACCAGAGCGTAGTATTCCCTATTTGGATGAAGCACTTATTATGCTTGATGGAGCGGAAAGTGTATATCCTTATGTTAACCCAAAGGATATTTCAGTATTAAAGAAGTCGTATCTTAACATGATAAATGAATAAATAACATGATAAACCCTTTAGTGCTCAAAATGCATTAAGGGGTTTAAACTTTATAAACATATTAAGTATCGTATCGTTAGAAGAATATGCTAAAATAGTAGACAAGAGAGTAGGTATATTAATGCGAAAGGAAGGTGAAAGGAACGTGAAGGTTGAATTTATTTTGGGAAGAGCTGGAAGTGGCAAGACTACTGCCTGCTACGAACAAATAGAGGAAGAACTAAAATACGATCATTATACGGACCTTGTTATGTTGGTTCCAGAGCAGTTTAACCTGCAGACACAAATTAGTTTGTCCAAAAGGCTGTATCCAGGTCTTTTCAGAGTACAAGTGATGAGTTTTAATACATTGGTAAGGGAAGTGTTTAAAGAAGTAGGCAAAGCAGAGATTCCTATCATTGATGATTTGGAGCGCATCATGATTTTAAAAAAAATAATAGAAGAACATAAGGATGAGCTTGTTTTTTTTAGAAAAAGTATTTCTAATATAGGGTTCATTGAGGCTATCAACCGTTTAATTACTATTTTTGAGCAAGACGCCATTGACGAGAAAGTGCTTACCGATTTTATTTCAGACAAAAGTGCTACACCGTTATTTAGAAGCAAGCTTCAGGATATTGGATTAATTTATAGATATTTTGAAGAGCAGATCCACGGGAAGTTTCTTACAGCAGAAAAGACACTTAAACTTCTTGCTCAGAGTATTTGCAAAAGCAGTAAGCTGAGTGATATTACATTATGGATGGATGGTTTTTATGGATTTACTGAGGTTCAGGTGGATATCATTAAAGAACTTATAAAAAAGGTTAAGTTATTAACGATTACACTGCCCTCTGATAAGATTTATGGATTAGGTGAAGGTGTAAGAGAAACAAACCCTTTTTATGAAAGCATCAAAACATTTCAAAAGCTTGTTAAAGCTTGTCAGGAAAATAGTATTCAATATGATACGAAGTATCTTGATATTAAGGCAGTCACCCATCCTAAGACTGCAGAAGAAATTATCTATTTAGAAGAAAACTACTTAAGTCATTATGCTCAGCCATTTAAAAGCTGCGCCGAAAATATCAATTTGTGTATCTATCCTAATCCGAATGATGAAGTTGAGCAGGCAGCAAAGTATATAACGGAGCTTGTTAGGGCGGATAAATATAGATATCATGATATAGCTGTTTTAGTAGGGGACCTTTGTGCTTATAAGTCGAAGCTGCAAAGTGTTTTTGCAGAGTATGATATCCCATACTTTCTAGATATGAAAAGAAATATTCATACGAACATTTTAGTAGCCGTTATTGAAGGGGTATTAGATGTTATTATATCTCATTATTCCTATAAAAGTGTTATGACTCTTTTAAGGACTTATATGATTCATGCCAATAAAGAAGATATCGATATTTTAGAAAACTACATTTTAGCGCATGGCATTAAAGGAAAGAAAAAATGGTATCAAACTTGGTCTTATAGCGAGGAAGACCTATCTCATGAGCAACATATTAACAGGATAAAAGAAACAATCCTAGAGCCAATTAAAAAGCTGGAAGAACGTATGCGCGAGATAAAAAGTGGTGGGCAGATTAAGGTAGTGGATCTTACACGGTGTATTTATTATTTCTTAGAAGATATTCATGCATATAAGCAGCTTCAAAGTTATGTAAAACAAAGTCGAAAGGAATCAAACCGTATACTTGAACTTGAAAATACACAAATTTGGGGACAGGTTGCAGAGGCATTTGAGCGGCTTGTATCTATCTTAGGAGATGAAATGACGACAGTTGCTGCTTATAAAAAAATTATAAGTACCAGCTTTTCTTATTTGGAAATGGGCATCATTCCCCCTTCTCAAGACCAGGTGTTAATTGGAACAATAGATAGAACCCGGCTGCCTAGATTAAGAGCTGTGTTTATATTAGGAACAAATGAAGGGATGATTCCTAATATAAATGATACTGTCCCGCTTTTTTCTGATATGGATAAAGTAACATTAAACAACCTCTGTCAGAAAGAACATCGGGCAAAAGATAAATTTTGTGATATCATAGTGCATCAGCCTATTTATGCATCAAATTTTGCAATCTATACAGCACTTACTAGAGCGGCAGATAAGCTTTATATCAGCGCTGTATCAGCAGATGAAAACGGTAAGGCACTAAGACCTTCTTTAGTGTATTACAAACTTAAAAAGATGTTTCCTAATACGCCTCTTAAAAATGGTCAGGGTATACTTGATCACGTTACAAGGGCTCTCCCTACTTTTGGGTATATAGGAAGGCTTCTTAGAGAATACATTGAAGACAGGGTCACTGAGGAAGAATGGAAGGATATAGTGAGCTGGTATCTTGAAAATGATGAGTGGAAAGTACGCCTTAGGGGTTTGCCAGCGTATTTATTTTACAGCAACCAACAGCATTATTTAGAAAAAGAGACCGCCAAGATGCTCTATTTGGCTCCGCTTCATACAAATGTTTCTCAACTTGAGACATTTAGAAACTGCGCGTGCTGCTATTTTATTCGCTATGGGATAAGAGCAGAAGAAAGAAAAATATTTTCACTAGATTATGCAGCGATAGGGACGCTGTTTCATGCAGCATTGGAACAATATCCTAAAGAACTTGATGCTCTAGGAACAACATGGACCCAGGCAAGCAAAGAGCAAATAGATCTTTCAGTTAAAGGGGCGTCCGAGTATGCTATTACAACGTATCATGGAACTTATAAGGAAGTTGGAAAATTAAAGTATACAAAAATTCAATTAGAAAAAATGACAAGAAGGGCTGTGAACGCACTAACTGCCCACGCTAAAAACAGTTCATTCGTTCCAGAACGATATGAAGTAAGTTTTGCAGAAGGAAAGATGCTTCCACCCATTCACATTCAAATTGATGAAGGGAGACTATTAGTTCTTACAGGGCAAATAGACCGGGTAGATGTTTATTATAAAGACGAAGATTCTGCTTATATAAAAATTCTAGATTACAAAACAGGCAATAAATATTTCAATTTATTGGAGGTATATTATGGTCTTCAGCTGCAGCTTCTGCTTTATTTAGATGCGTATCTAAAGCTTAATGGAGACTATCAACCTGGCGGAGTGTTTTATTTCCATATAACAAGTCCTTATATTCAGTATCAAGCGGGGATGACAGAAGATGATATAGCCCTTAGCGATTTAAAGCAGTTTAAGCTTTCAGGAATAGCACTAGAAGAAATTGAAGTCATTCATGCTTTAGATAAAAACAACACAGGCTATACGGTTCCTGTAAGTCTTAATAAAGATGGATCAATCAAAAAGGGGTCCTCAGTTGCAACAAAGCAGCAATTCGAAAGTCTAGAGCAGCATATTATTGAAACAATTAAAAATCTAGGCAGGCAGATACTTGAGGGTAAAGTCAGTGCTAAACCTTTTAAACTTGGAGATAAGCAGCCATGTATGTATTGCAAATATCATACGATCTGTCAGTTTGATGAAAATCAGCCAGATAACTTATGTGAACGATTAGAGTACTTAGATAAAGATGAGATATGGGAAAGATTAGAGAGCAGAAAGGAGAAAGAATAAATGCCGTGGACTAAACCTCAGCAAGCAGCTATTGATAAAAGAAATGCGGATATATTAGTCTCTGCAGCTGCCGGATCAGGAAAAACAGCTGTTCTTACTGAAAGGGTTATTCAGCGTATAATGGGAAAAAATCAAGAAGACCCTATTCAAATTGATCGTTTTTTAATTGTAACGTTTACAAGTGCAGCTGCCAATGAGATGAAAGAACGTATAACCAATAAACTTTCAGAACAAATGATGCTGCTTCAAGAACAGGAATTATGTGAAGCTGAGCGCATAGCTGCAGCTGAAAAAACAGCATATCTTCAAAAACAAATTGCATTGATTCAAACAGCTTCAATTTCTACGATTCATTCTTTTTGCCTTAAAGTCATTAAAACCTATTTTCATAAGCTGAATATTGATCCTAATATTAAAGTAGCAGCAGAAGCTGAACTAATGATTATGAAGATGGATATTTTGCAGGAGATCATAGAACAAAAATTTGAGGAAGAAGATGAGGATTTTCTTAAAGTTGCAGAAGGCTATGGAAGTGTTCATGGCATGACTGCTTTGGCTGGGCTCATTCTTGATATCCATACTTTTATCAAAAGCACTCCCTTCCCTGAAGTATGGCTGGATGAAAAGGTAGACATGCTGCTTAGGCCGTATGATGAGCTGGAGGCCATGCCGTGGTCAAAGGCTATCAAGGGATATATACTTAGTGAACTTAGAGATCTGGAAGTCTTATATCAAGAAGCGAAAGCATTATGCAAGAGACCTAATGGTCCAGAACTTTACAGCAGTGTACTAGAGGATGATTTGCAGCAGTTAGCTCCCCTTTTAAACAAAGAGGTACTTGATGAAATGATCCAGGGTATTCAAAAAATGCAGTTTGCGAATCTTCCTAGGAAAAAGCAGGAATGCGATGAAGGACTTAAAGAAAGAGTCAAGGCTTACCGTAATTTAGCGAAAGATACAATTAAGGGTCTGCAGGATGATTTGATTTTTCTAAATGATGAAAAGGTTGTTTCTCAGCTGCCCAAAGCTGGAATGCTGATGCAGAGCCTTTCAAGATTAATCAAAGAGTTTGAGTTTAAATATCAGGAAGCTAAACAAAGTGCAGGAATAGTTGATTACAGTGATTTGGAACATTTATGCATGAAAGTATTGATAGAACCTCAATATGATGAAAATGGGAGGTTTATGGGAATTAGGTATACAGATGCTGCCAGAGAATTAAGCCACTTTTACAAAGAGGTTTATATCGATGAATATCAAGACAGCAATACAGTTCAGGAAATGATTTTAAGTGCTGTTGCACAGGCTGGCATGCAGGAAGTACCAACACGCTTTATGGTAGGAGACATGAAGCAAAGTATTTACAGATTCAGGCTGGCGAATCCAAGCATTTTTGCAGAAAAATATGAAACATGGCCAAAAGAGCAGTCTGTAAGTAGTGAGAGTGAACAAGTATGTATTGATTTATCTCAAAATTTCAGAAGCCGCTCCAATCTATTAGATGGCATTAATGAAATCTTCGAGCAGATTATGAGTAAGTCAGTAGGAGAATTAACTTATGATGAGTATGCAGCCTTAAAAGTAGGTAATGAATATCAAGCAGACGGCGCAGAAAGCATTTCCCCTAGGGATATAGCAGATGGAATAGAACTTCATATTTTGGAAACAACAGGCAAAATAGGTGAGGAAGAAATGAATGAAGAGGGAGGCAAAGACATAGAAGACCTTAAATCAGCGGAACTAGAAGCGATGATGAGCGCGGAGCTTATTCATAGACTGCTGAAAGGAGAGGCTAATCCCACACATTTACTGGATAATGAAACAAAAATCTATAGAAAGATAGAACCGAGGGATATTGTTATTCTCTTAAGATCTACTAAAAGTAAAGCATCGGTTTATGAAAATGCACTTTTAGCAAAAGGGATATCAGCTTATGCGGATGTAAGCAGCAGCTTTTTCGATGCCCTTGAAATTCAGACGATTCTTTCGCTTATTAAAATCATTGACAATCCCTTACAGGATATACCGCTTCTTACGGTACTGCGTTCACCAATAGTAGGGGCAAGCTATGATGATCTTGTCAGAATAAGAAAAGGGATGGAGAAGGGGCCTTACTATGAAGCGTTAAAGGCATACTGTGAGCAAGAAGATGCCAAAGATAATATTAAGCATTTTATGGATCAGCTTTACACTTATCGTGAACTGAGCAATCAGCTTACAATCGAAGAACTTATTGCTAAAGTATATGTAGAAACAGGGTATTATAGATATGTTATGATGCTTCCGACGGGGATGAAAAAGAAAGCAAACTTGGAGCTCTTAAAAAAGTATGCTGGAGAATTTGAAAGAAATCAAACCGGAGGACTGTTTTGTTTTATTCAGTACCTTGATAAACTAAGGGAAAATTCAGACTCTTTAGGAGAAGCTAAGCTAGTTGGAGATAATGAAAACTTAGTAAGGATTATGAGTATTCATAAAAGCAAAGGGTTAGAATTTGGCATTGTATTTTTATGTGATACGGCTAAAAAATTTAATCATAGTGACAGTATAAAGAATGTACTGCTTCATAGCGACTTGGGGCTGGCACCCGATTTTTTGGATACCACCCATCATGTAAGATATCCTACTTTTCCTAAGATAGCAGTCAGAAATCAAGTTATTATGGAAAATATTTCTGAAGAAATGCGTGTTCTTTATGTTGCCCTGACTCGCGCAAAAGAAAAATTGTTTATTACAGGAACCGTTGCAGATTTTACACAAAAAGCTAAAAGTTGGAGTCTGTTCGCTGTTAGGAATAAAAAAGAAATACTTCCTCTTGGAGTTAAAAAAGCTGGTTCTTATCTGAACTGGATAGGCATGAGCTTATTTGCCCATCCAGATGGATCAGCCATTAGAGAAGCCGCCGAGGCAGACTTGAATTACAGATTAGAAGGCCGTTCAAAATGGGCGCTTGTATTGTGGAATAAGGCTGATTTGGTAGCGCACAGCTTTTCGGCGGCAAAGCCAAGAATTGATCAAAAAGGACTTTTTGACAGCTGGGATGTCCATGGCACTTATAGTCCGCATAAAAAAGATATCTATGAGCGCCTGTCCTTTAAGTATCCACATCACAGGGCGGTTAACTTGCCCACAAAACTTTCTGTTTCGGAAATTAATGACAAAGATCAGCAAGGGATTGAGCTTTCACTGTCTGAAAAACCCAGTGATCCACAGAGAATACCAGACTTTATGAACGATGACTCTCATCTGCAGGGGGCGAGACGAGGAACACTTATCCACAGCGTTTTCGAGCATTTGGATTTTTCAACTTATAGAACACAGGAAGCAATAACTGAAAAGATTGGATGTTTAGTCTATGAAAATATAATTCAAGAAGAAGTGCTTAAAGTAATAGATGTTAACAGACTGGTACAGGTGGCAAATTCCGAAATGGCAGAACGTATGAGGAAGGCAAAATATGTCTGGAAAGAAAAACAATTTGTTTATTTAGCCGAGGCTGATACGATTAATCAGGAATACCCAGAAGATGAACATATTCTGATACAAGGCGTAATTGATACTTTATTTATTGAAGAAGACGGCATTGTTATTATTGATTATAAGTCGGATTATATCGCTGGAGATGAGGTAGAAAGTGATATAAATCGTATCAAGGAAAAATACAAGAGACAGCTTGAAATATATGGACAGGCCATTGGTCAGATTACAGGAATGCCGATTAAAGAAAAATATATTTATCTTTATCATATTAATAAGTGGATTTGTTTGTGACAGAGCATATAAAATAGTGGTTACTCATGTAAGGTTGAGTAACCACTATTTTATATTTCTAGTGATGTATTAAGGGGTAAACGAATAATCTGTTCGGATGATCTGTTCCAGGGCGTTAATATCTCTTGCAGCCAGTGACATGCTTTGGGCAAGAATATTGGCTGTGTCCATAGCCGCCTGCCAGGAGAATATGCCGCCTAGGCAGTTTTCACGGATGTACTGCCCTTTGTAGTAAATGGAGATTGGATTGTCATAGGAATAAACAAAGCTACCATCAGGGCCCACAATATAAGGGGCTCTTGCCACTCTGTCAAAACGAACGGTATAGCCTTGAACATTGAGATAATTTCTGCGAATATCATCAAAGGTTCTGGTACTTGTCGCTCCATATCTTCCGTAGAATGGAATACCCATAAGAATTTTATGAGATGGCATGCCTGCAGCAGTAAGATTGCGAACCTGAGTATCTACGCTGGTAAGGCCAAGGGACATATCAGATGGAAAAAGATTTGACTGATGAGTGGCAGCAGTTACTCCGGTTTCTCCTGCGTTAAAGTCATAAGCCATCAGGTTAAAATAATTAATAAGAGGAGCGATTCGGCTGATTTGTACATTATTAATGTAAGATCGGTCACCCGTTCCTGCTACTGTAATCCATTTATCAGGACCTAAAACATCACGGAGTGCAGTAATGAGCAGGGTAAAGTTTTCGGTATCTTGAGGCCTTGATATAATACCTGCAACACTGCTGCCGGGATACTCCCAATCTAGATCTATGCCGTCAAGCTCATATTCATTCACCCATCGCCTTGCTTCACGGGCAAAATTATATCTGGAAGTGGGTGTCAGGGCTGCATCAGAAAAACCCTCTGCTCCCCAGCCGCCAATAGCCATAAGTACTTTCAGATTGGGATTAATAGATTTTAACCCAACAAGATCTCTTAAGTATCTTGGAGAATAGGCTTCAAAAGTTCCATCAGGACGTATCAGCGCAAAGGCATAAATTGCAAAGTCTAGCAGATTTGGATCAACATGTATAGGATTGCCTAATATATATTCCCCAACAAGAGGTGTAGTTACAGGACAATTAGGATTTGCAGGGGCTGAGGCTGCCTGAGAGGCGGTAGGTGCAGCGGCGCGATAATTATTTTGAAGCGTGGCTAGATTTTTGAGAAGATCACTTATTTGTGTAGGGCCTAAAGCAGTATAATTATAGGATTTTACTGATGTTTGATCAGGAGAGACGATATAAAAATGTATAGTACCACTACGAGAAGAATCTGAAGGGCATTCATTATTTATGCAACGGGTGACAGTTCCCTTGCGATCATCTATGATAGGATAAGGGACTGTATTAACATGATTTCTGGCAGCAGAATAAAGCCATGGCAGGTGACTTGCATTTCGGTCGGTACTAATACCTAAAAGCTGAGCACCTAGTTTAGAAAAGTCTTTATTAGCTTTCATGAGTGTTAGAAACTCATTGCGGCGGTTCGTATTAAATTCGCCAGGATTGCAAAAAAGAACCACCCATTTTCCGGCATAATCAGAAAGATTAATAAGACCATGGGTGCTTGCAGCAGTAAAGGCAAGGGATTTATCCCCTGCTTTCGGCATGTTACTCATATTTAATCACTCCTTAATAAGTATTCACTTGGACAAAATACAGGCATCTATAGTAAAAGAATATCACTTATTTTTATACTATTCTTAAAGTAGTGATAATATGATATTTTAACGTAATAATCACAAGCTGTATAGATAATTATTCTATAATATAAATAAAATAGAAGTCAGTAGGAAAAAATAGCTAAATCATATTGACAAAACGAAAAAAAGAGGTACTATTATAGTAGTACTATTTAATACTACTATGTTGGAGTAGAACAAAGCAGTTCATTAAAAGTACGGTATTTATAGGAGTACAAAAGGAGGAGTAGTGTGAGTATACGTAGTATAAGAGTAGGGATTGTTGGATATGGAAATATTGGCCGTGGCGTAGAGGCCGCAATCCAACAAAATCCAGATATGGAATTAGCAGCTGTATTTACAAGACGTGCACCTGAAAGTGTGCAGGTTCATACGGCGGGGGTTAAGGTATTAGCACTTGATGAAGCTGTAAATTATACAGACAGCATTGATGTCATGATCCTTTGCGGAGGTTCTGCAACAGACCTTCCAGTTCAAGGACCAGAAATTGCAAAATTATTTAATACGATCGATAGCTTTGATACCCATGCCAAAATACCGGAATATTATAAAGCTGTAAATGATTCGGCAATAGCTTCAGGAAAAACAAGCATTATTTCTGTAGGCTGGGATCCGGGATTATTTTCTATGATCCGTATGATGTCAGGGGCTATTTTACCAGTAGGTAATGACTATACCTTCTGGGGAAAAGGTGTAAGCCAAGGGCATTCAGATGCAATCAGAAGAGTAGCGGGCGTAAAAAATGCTGTCCAGTATACTATTCCAATTGAAAAAGCTGTGGAAAGTGTAAGAAATGGTGAAAATCCTGAACTTTCAACACGCGCAAAGCATCTTAGAGAATGCTTTGTTGTCCCTCAAGAAGGTGCTAATCTGCAAGATATTGAATCAGCTATTAAAAATATGCCAAATTACTTTGCGGATTACGATACGGTAGTTCATTTTATCAGTGAAGAAGAACTTAAAGAGAAACATTCTAAAATGCCTCATGGCGGTTTTGTATTCAGAAGCGGAGTAACTGGATATGAAGAAGAGAATAAACATATTATTGAATTTTCTCTTAAGCTTGATAGTAATCCAGAATTTACAGCAAATGTATTGGTTGCATATGCAAGAGCTGCTGTAAGAATGAATAAAGAAGGCATTAAAGGTGCAAAAACTGTATTTGATGTGCCACTTTCTTACTTATCATCTAAACCAGAAAGCCAGCTTATCAAAGAATTATTATAAAAATATATAAAAAATCCCTTTTTTAAAAGCAGATTGAGCTTTTAAAAAAGGGATTTTTAGTTGATAAACAAATAATTTGGCCGGCTATTTAATTTTATGAGTAAATAGCGTATAATAAAATGGTATTCACACTACTAATATGCAAAAAAATGGGGGCTAGAAATGAAAAAGCGAATATTTTTAGTGATAAATATCATTATCATATATATAATCAGCAGCATAACAGTTATGGGAGAGAATAATGTAGATTTTTATTCAAGAGATAATCCTTATTATGTTTTAGTTAATAAACAGAATGCTTTAGGAAAAGAATATAAACCCAAGGATCTTATGATTCCTAACGTGAGGTTTTTAGAAAAAGGAGTATTGGAGAAAAAGTTTATGCAGAGAACTGCAGCTAGTCATCTTGAGACAATGTTTAATAGTGCTGCAAAAGACAACATTCATTTAGTAGCCCTATCAGGGTATCGGTCTTATCAGCGTCAAAATACAATTTATAATAGTAACTTGAAAAAATACGGACAAGCTTATACCGATAGTGTCAGTGCTAAACCAGGACATAGCGAGCATCAAACAGGACTGGCAATGGACATTTCGGCAAAATCAGCAGGATACAGCTTAACTCAGCGTTTTGGATTGACCAAAGAAGGGAAATGGCTTGCAGATAATGCCCATCACTATGGATATATCATAAGATATCAAAAAGGCAAAGAGCATATCACTGGATATACCTATGAACCCTGGCATATAAGATATGTAGGAAAAGAACTTGCGAGCTATTTATACATAAATAAACTGACGCTGGAAGAAGCAGAGCCTTACTTTATTCAAGCTGAGCTGATCCAGAAAAATACTAATAAAAGCACAATGCCTGACGAAGTGAATAATCAGAAAGAAGATACTGAAGAAATGAGTAGCAGCATGCAGCAAATAACAAGCAGCATATTTTTAGATGAGAGGGCTAAAAGTGTAGATAGTCAGTAGAAAAAGAGAATATACAATAAGAGAATATACAATAAGAGAAGTGAACGGATTACATGCAGGATATGTAAAAAATCAACCATTACATAAAGAGGAAGCTCTATTAGTTATCAGACATAAAAATTACGGTCGAAGCAACTTGTAGTTCGAGAAATAGATGAAAAATTACAGAAAATAATAACAAAAATACAGAAATGTAATATACTGGTAGTAAATAGGTTAATAGGTGATTTATATGCTTAAAGCAAGTTTTTGTAGTTTTAATTTTTGTGGGTCTAATACCATTCTTTTTTCAATGATTATAGCGTTATTGCTTTCTGGAATGTTGGATAATGAAGAAAGGAAGTCTTTGGGGTCAGTACTGCTTACAGTTGGGCAGGTGCTTTTTATGGCGGGCATCATTTGCGATCAGCAGGTAGTTAAAAAAGAAGCAGTGGCAGCAGAACCAGGATGTTTCCCTATACATCCTTATCATTACTATACAAATTAAAGCAAACTTAAAAAGGGCCATTTCGGCCCTTTTGTATTGTTATCTTTATTTTTATTTAACCGCCATTTCAAGAAGCTGATTGCTGCGTTCAAGAAAAGCATGCATTGCATCTGGACTTAAAGACCTGTTAGCAAGCAGTGCAAGATCATAAAGATGTGCGCAGAGAAGTTTTGATGCTTCATCAGGAATATTTTCCTCAGAAAGTTTTTTAATAAGGCTATGATTTTGATTGAGAACGAGGGTTACTTCATCCTTAAAGTTATCCATGCCCATGCCGCCCATGTTATATAGTTTCATCATTTCCTGCATACGGCGGCTTTCTTCAGAGATTAAGATCATAGAAGGGATAGAAGCGGATTTTAAATTTTCAACACTAACTTTTAGAGCTTCATTTCCAAGTTCTTTTCTAAAGAGATTAGTAAGCTTTTCTTCGCTGCTCTTATCGGTATTTTCATCTTTCATCGTACCCGCAATGTCTGAATCAATACGTGCAAACTTAACCTCTTTGTTTTCCCGTTCAATATGTGAAATAAATGCATTGTCGATAGAGTGTTCAAGGTAAACCGCAGGCAGGTTATTTTCTCTGAACATCTTAATATACTGAGACTGCTGATTTTTATCAGATACGTAAAAGATTTTGTTTGGGGTAGTTTCCTTAACCTTTTCAAGATAATCATTAAGTATCAGGTATTCATCTTCTACTGTTTTGAATAAAGCATAATCTTTCATTTTATCATAGAACTTAGATTCTCTTAAACAACCATACTTGATAAAAGGTGAAATATCATCCCAGAATTTTTTATAGCTTTCTTCTTCTTTTTTATAAAGGCTGATAAGTTTATCGGCTACTTTTTTCGTAATATAATCAGCAATTTTTTTAACAAATCCATCATTTTGAAGCAAGCTCCTGGAGACATTCAGCGGCAAATCTGGGCAATCAATAATTCCTTTTAAAAGCAGCAGAAACTCAGGGATAACCTCTTTGATGTTTTCAGCTACGAATACTTGATTATTATAAAGCTTTATGCGCCCTTCAATGGTTTCGAATTCGTGAGAAAGCTTAGGAAAATACAGAATACCTTTAAGTCTGAAAGGATAATCCATATTTAAATGAATCCAGAAAAGAGGATCATTAAAGTCCATAAAAGCTTTGTGATAAAATGACTTATAATCTTCATCGCTGCAATCAGCAGGCTGTTTGATATAAAGAGGCTCTGTTTCATTAATAGGCTTTATTTCTTCAGGCTGCTCTTTACCCAATTCAATAATGTAAATAGGAATTGGCATAAATGAACAGTATTTTTCAATCGTTTGAGTCAGTGTATAAAGATTAAGAAATTCTTTGCTTTCATCATTCATACGAAGTGTAATTGTTGTGCCGCGGGTTTGTCTTTCGCCTTCAGAGAGTGTATAAGTAGTACCACCATCGCAGGTCCATTTTACGGCTGAATTTCCATGGCAGGATAACGTATCAATTTCAACTTCTTTTGCTACCATAAAAGCCGAATAAAATCCTAGTCCAAAGTGTCCGATGATTTGGTCCTGATCCATTTTATCTTTATATTTGGCAAGAAAGTCCTCTGCTCCGGAAAAAGCGATTTGAGTAATATACTTTTCAATTTCTTCTTCGGTCATACCGATTCCATTATCAGAAAAGCTTAAAGTTTGATTAGTTTCATCAATAGATACAGTGATTTTGAAAGGTTCATTTAGCTGATCACTCACTTCTCCTAAATCACACAGTTTTTTGAACTTAAGGATAGCATCGCTGGCATTAGATATAAGTTCGCGCGTAAATATGTCATGGTCAGAATACAGCCATTTCTTGATAATGGGAAAGATATTTTCACTGTGGATAGATAAGTTTCCTTGTTTAGACATCTTATATTCCTCCTTTGGTTTTAGTTTTGTATAAGAAAGCATGCAAAAAACGCACGGGCTCCCATAAGACGTATACTTTTTGGGAATACGAGCTTTCCATATCAAAATAGGTGAGCATGTAAAAAACAACTCATTTATAATATTATCCTTTTTAAGGGAGATGTCAATACTAAATAGGTAAGATTTTTATTAACAAAAATTTTAGACTAAAGCATAAAAGCATGGGAAAAATTTCTGTAATAATAGAATCTAAACTGGGTAAATCTATTTTTATAACTAGTCAATGTGATAGCCGCTATTAATTGGCTAGTTATTATTCAAAGAGATGACTTCAACTATGAATTCATTTTTTTGAAGTATTTGACAAAACATTATTAGGAGGGAATTTGAATGTCAAATCGAAATGCAAGCAGTAAGAGTGAAGGTATGAATCATTTTAAACAAGAAGTGGCTTCAGAACTTGGTGTGCCTTTAAAACAAGGGTACAATGGTGATTTAACAGCTAAACAAGCAGGTTCTGTTGGCGGAGAAATGGTTAAACGTATGATTCAGGCTCAAGAAAGTCAAATGGGCATGCAGAATCAAAGTCGTTAATCAAGCCGCATCAAGATATCATCTGATATAATGAATGCTACAAATGAATGAATAATTCAGTTATAGCTGCTGTAGAGTAAAGAATACTACTTTATAGTTAAGGAGTGATTCCAGTGGAGTCTTTATAAATATTTAGAATATCATATAGGCCAAAAGGGAATGAACTTTAAATTAAGGGGTGGTTCCGATGGAGGGTATAGGAGTATTTCAAATATTTTAGTGATAGTCTGGAAACATTTTTCTTTATAGCATTATAGAATGAGGATGGTATAAGAAATTAAGCAATTAAATAAGAGGGATTTTTTACAGTTAAGCTGTAGAGAATCCCTCTTTAATTATGAGCATAGCTTTGCACCGATGAATCATTCAATTTTGCAGGGTGTTTCTTTATCATTATTTAGTTTTGGCACTAATATATAAAAAACCAGCAACACATAGTAGAGCAGCTATGACTGAAAGAAGTATAATAATCAAATTTTTTAAAATAAAACAAGCTGCTAGTGTTTGAATAACCGACATCATAAAAAGAAATAAAAAGCTTAGCTTAAGTTTGCTGTAATTCACATTGAAACTCCTTGCTATATAAAATCATATTGAAATAAAAAATCTTTGATACGTTTATCCCAAATTTTATCTGCACCTTGGTCCAGTGTAAAACTTTTATAGCTGACTCCAGTGCTGCAGATGAGCCCATTATCTTTATAAGAAATATTAAGAAAGAAAGCACTGGCATCTTCAGAAAGAGAGGCAGTTTTTTTGTCGTTAGCGGCTAAGATGATTTTCATATAAGATGGAGACCGGCTGCCTTGGATGAGATCATAAATGTACTTTCTGATCTCACCCCATGTGATATACAAAGAATACTCGGCTGAATTAGCAGTATCATAGTAGTCTTTATTACGTTTTCCATCGATGATCATTTTAAAAGCCGTATGGAGGATTACTTCTCTCATTTCGAAACTGTCAAATAAATCTGTTTTTAAAAGCTTCAACATGAACTCCTTTTTATTTGAGATTTCAAATGTTTGCATTGCAACATTCTCCTTTGTTAATAAAATACTTTTTCCATACACAATCCATGAGGAGGAGCCATAGAACCTGCAGCGCTCCTGGCTCTTGCCTGAAGAACAGCTGATATTTCTTCAGGCTGCCGTGTGCCAAGTCCTACTTCAATCAATGATCCGGTTAAGATTCTGACCATGTGCTGTAAAAATCCATCGGCTTCATAGATCAGTTTAATGATTCCGGCTTCTTCATATATGAGAATATCAAAAAGCGTACGGACAGTAGTTTTTTTCTTAGATTTAAGTGTAGTAAAACTCTTAAAATCATGGGTTCCTAACAGATACGTGGCAGCTTGTCTCATTTTAGCCAGATCTAATTTTTCGGGAACATGATAAGCATATCTTAATAAAAAAGGATCTGGAAATAACTGATTATCTATTGTATAAGCATATTGTTTTTTTACAGCATTATATCTGGCATGAAACCTTGGAGATGCCTCTCGTATTTGAATTACAGCAATATCCTGAGGTAAGTATTTTGCAAGATACTGCAAAATTTCTTCTTCGGGTAGCATCGTTTTAACATGGAAGTTGCATACTTGGCCTCTGGCATGAACGCCTGCGTCTGTTCTTCCAGAACCTATCAGCTTAATATCTTCCTTAAATAACAAAGTAAGCACATTCTCAAGTTTACCCTGAATAGTTTTCTCAGGATGAGTGCTTTGTCTTTGGAAACCATTGTATTTTGTGCCGTCGTAGGCAATATAAATTTTATAATTAACCATATAGACCTCTTTTGATTTTCATATTTTAAACATATTTTTCGTATGAACTAGGTAATACTATAGTTTAGTATAACACATTGGAAAAAAGGTGAATATAAATAAATTCGATGATCTATTTAAACTGTGATCTTCTAATAGGATGCCCTCAAAAAAAGTTATTAATCTCGTTATCGAACGTTATGTAAAATTATTTAAAAAAGGTTCGAAAAAATATTGACCGAGCAAATAATATGGGTTATTATGTATGTGGAACCAATGCGAAAAATAATAAGGAGGGTACTTATGAATTTCTTTAAACTTAAAGAACATAAAACAACAGTGAAAACAGAAATCCTTGCAGGTATTACAACATTTATGACGATGGCTTACATTTTAGCAGTTAATCCTAGCATTTTATCAGCATCGGGAATGGACAGCGGAGCCTTATTTACAGCTACAGCGCTAGCAGCAGCTTTTGGTACTTTATGTATGGCACTTTTTGCGAATTATCCTTTTGCTTTAGCACCAGGAATGGGGCTTAATGCGTTTTTTGCTTATTCAGTTGTTCTTGGAATGAAAGTAAGCTGGCAGGTAGCTTTAACAGCAGTACTTGTTGAAGGACTTATTTTCCTTGTAATGTCTTTATTTAATGTGCGAGAAGCCATTTTTGATGCTATTCCTACAAGTCTTAAACATGCAGTTGGTGCTGGCATTGGAATTTTTATAGCTTTTATAGGTTTTCAAAATGCAAATATTGTTATTTCAAATGTGGCGACTAAAGTAGGCCTTTTTGATATGGCAGCTATGAACGAAGCTGCTGAAGGGGCTCCTTATATGTTTAGTAATGTGGGAATTACAATTATTCTTGCTATTATTGGTATTCTTATTACAGGGGCTCTAATTGTTAAGAATGTAAGAGGTTCAATCCTCTGGGGGATTTTAATTACTTATCTTCTTGGACTTATTTGTGAATTTACAGGGTTGTATGTTCCTGATTATAACATTAAATTTTATTCACTTATTCCTCAATTCAACAAAGATGCAGTAGTACCAAGTCTTGCGCCTATATTTTTAAAATTTGATTTTACTCAAATTTTTACAGCAAAGTTCTTTACTATTGTATTTGCATTTTTATTTGTAGATGTGTTTGATACATTAGGTACTCTTATTGGAGTTTCTTCTAAGGCAGGGTTTTTAGATAAAGAAGGTAAACTGCCAAAAGTTAAAGGTGCGCTCCTGGCAGATGCTGCAGCTACAACAGTAGGAGCTGTTTTAGGAACATCAACTACAACAACTTACGTAGAAAGTGCTTCTGGGGTATTAGAAGGTGGTAAAACCGGCCTCACAGCTGTGGTAGTTGCTGTGCTATTCCTTGCTTCTTTATTCTTGTCACCTATTTTCCTAGCGATTCCTGCATTCGCTACTGCACCAGCACTTATTATCGTTGGCTTTTATATGATAGGTTCAGTTGCGAAGATTAACTTTAATGATGCAGGAGAAGGCATTCCGGCGTTTTTAGCACTTATAGGCATGGCCTTTACCTATAGTATTGCAGATGGAATTGTTTTTGGAATAGTTTCTTATGTTATAATTAATTTATTAACTGCAAACTTTAAAAGACTTAATTTTATGCTTGTTGTAGTAGCTATTTTATTCGTAGGTAAATTTTTTGCAGGAGCAATATTTGTTGAGTTCGCTATATCAGTTATTGTGCTGGCAGTAATTGTATATTTCGTTGGCTTCAGAAATAAGAAAAAATAGTAATACCTTATAAACTTAATAAAAAAACTATACGACTGGCGGATCAGTGGAATAACCACAGGGAGTATAGTTTGGATAAGCCGACCGCCTGGGCAAAACTTTTAGTTAAAGCTGCCCAGGCGGTTTTATATTTATAGATCATTATTTTTAAAAATAATAAGGAGGAATAAAAATGAGAGCATTAATCAGTGTATCAGACAAAACAGGTATTGTAGCTTTTGCTAAAGAGTTAGCAGAGCTTGGAGTAGAGATCATTTCCACGGGGGGAACTTATAATACGCTTAAAGGTGAAGGGCTGAATGTGATAGGGATATCAGAAGTAACAGGATTTCCGGAATGTTTAGATGGCAGGGTAAAAACCCTTCACCCGGCTATCCATGCAGGACTTTTAAATATTAGAGATAATGAAGAGCACCAAAAACAAATGAAAGAACTAGGACTTGGAAATATTGATATAGTTGTTGTGAACCTGTATCCTTTCAAGCAGACGATCTTGAAGCCAGGCGTAACTTTAGAAGAAGCTATCGAAAATATTGATATAGGCGGGCCGACAATGCTCCGCTCAGCAGCTAAAAATAATCAAGATGTAGCTGTTGTTGTAGACCCTAAAGACTATGAAACTGTTTTAGAGGAACTTAAAGCAAACAAAGAAGTGTCCAAGGCTACGAAATTTTATTTAGCTTCTAAGGTATTTGAACATACAGCAAACTATGACAGCATGATTGCAAGCTATCTGAGAATGCAAAGAGGAGATACTTCTCTGCCTGAAAAGCTGACACTGACTTTTGAAAAAGTACAGGATATGAGATATGGAGAGAATCCTCATCAGCAGGCGGCCTTTTATATGGAAGTCGGTAAAACAAAAGGTACACTCGCAGATGCAAAACAGTTAAACGGCAAAGAACTCTCTTATAATAACATTAATGATGCTAATGGGGCTTTGGAACTTTTAAAAGAATTCAGTGAGCCGACTATTGTTGCGGTAAAACATGCTAATCCATGTGGAGTAGGGACTGGAGAAACGATTTTAGAAGCTTATCAAAAGGCTTATGAAGCAGATCCTGTATCTATTTTTGGAGGCATTGTAGTAGCTAATCGTAAAATTGATGCAGATACAGCGCAAGAAATGATTAAAATTTTCTTGGAAATCGTCATTGCACCAAGCTACGATGAAGAGGCTTTAAAGATATTTGAAACTAAGAAAAATTTAAGAGTTCTTCAGCTTGAAAATATAGAATATGTTGATGCACTTGCACTGGACATGAAGAAAGTAGGCGGAGGGCTTATCGTACAAGGGAAAGATACACTGCTTCTTAATGAGGAAGAGCTTAAAGTTGTAACAGACAGAGCCCCTTCTGAAAAAGAAATGAAAGACTTGATGTTCGCATGGAAGCTGGTTAAACATGTTAAATCTAACGGCATTGCTCTTGCTAAAGAAGGTAAGTCCGTAGGTATGGGCGGCGGACAGACCAATAGAATTTGGGCGACCAGTCAAGCTATAGAGCATGGCATAGAGTTTTTAGGTGAAGAAGGGGTAAAAGGCAGTGTCATGGCTTCAGATGCATTTTTTCCATTCAGCGACTGTGTTGAAGCGGCTGTAAAGGCAGGGATAACAGCTATCGTGCAGCCAGGAGGTTCAGTAAGAGATGAGGACTCCATTAAGGTATGTAATGAACATAATATTGCAATGATTTTTACAGGTATGAGACACTTCAAACACTAATACAGATTAAAGGCAAAATTCTACAGACATAGAGTTTTGCCTTTTTTTGAGTGAAAAAAGTTTAACGCACAGATTTATGGCTTATATATATGTGCGGTTTTTACATATTTTATCATAGAATCAAGAAGATTTGACGATAATAAAAAAAAATAAGGCAGTTGATTGAGGAATTTACACATTTTTTATATATTTTATTAGACTAAGTATTCAATGTTGGATGAAATTGTATTAAAATGACTTTGTTTTTATGATAACCCATGATAAAATAAAAAGGATAGATAGAAATAATACTTAATTGGGCGCATTACAATAAGAGAGAAGGGGGATGTATGTGGACAATGATGAGTTTATGCGTAAAATTATGCAGGAATTTAACAGCATAAAAAACTATGAGCAGAAGAGAGGGTTTTTAGAAGATTTAAATTATCACGTAGGTCAAATTAAATATTTTTATGACGAACTTACGCCAAATCAAACAGGAGATCCTTCAACAACTTTTTATAGACCTAAACAATTGCCGCAAATTCATCAAATTGCGTATTTTAATCTAACAAGGGGATTTCCCAAAGAACTTTATGGGGGACATTGGTGTTATGTCTTTAAGTATTTCAAAACTAAGTTTGTAATTATTCCTACAACTTCTGTTAAGCCTGATTCATTAGAGGCTGATAAGGATTTCCAAATGGATATTGAAGTTAAAGATTTTGCAAACAGCTTTATTACGAGACTTCAGGTTGGTGATATGCGGACTGTGGATATACAAAGGCTTTATCCATCTAAAGGGTTTTATAATGTAATAACTGAGCGAGGGAAAATAGTAAAAAATATTAAACGCATGTTATTAGAATAATTACTAAACGAATATAAAAAGTGCTATATTTGCTCACGCTAATTAAGATATTTATGTGAACCTATAGATCATAAGCTACTAAAACTAGTAGCTATTTTTTAGGGGTTTCTTCATAAAAAGTTCATATTTGATAGATTTAAGATTTGATATGTTAGTTATTACAATGTATAATATACAAAATAAGAACTATTTATTATTTAACAAGGAGGATTAGCAGTGGACAAAAATATGATTATTTTGATTACGTTTGGCCTGTATTTACTTATGATGCTGGGGATAGGGTGGTATTTTTATTTTAAGACCAAAGACTTATCCGATTATATATTAGGGGGCAGAAAACTTGGTAAATGGGTAACATCATTAAGTGCTCAGGCATCTGATATGAGCGGCTGGCTGCTTATGGGACTGCCAGGAGCGGCTTATGTAAGCGGGGTATCTGGCGCAGCATGGATCGCTATAGGCCTTGCGGTAGGGACTTATTTAAACTGGAAAATTGTTGCAAAGAAGCTGCGTATAAGTACAGAGAAACACAACAATTCTATAACACTTTCATCTTATTTTGAAAACCGTTTTGATGATCAGTCAAAAGTTATTCGTATTGCTTCTTCAATTTTTATACTTATATTCTTTCTTGTCTATACAGCTTCAGGGTTTGTAGCTGGAGGAAAGCTGCTTAACAGTGTGTTTGGACTCGACTACAAATGGGCTGTTATTATTGGGACATTAGTTATTATATCCTATACTTTTTTAGGAGGCTTTCTAGCGGTATGCTGGACAGATCTTATACAAGGTATACTTATGTTTATTGCAATTATTGTGCTCCCTATTATGGTTGTATCAGCGAATGGCGGCGCAGCTCATGTCAGCCCGTCCATTCAGCAAGGGTTTTTGGAACTTTGGAATATGGAAATATTATCAGGTGGAACAAATTCAATGTCAATTGCTGTAGTTAGTGTTATTTCTTCACTTGCATGGGGACTTGGATATTTTGGACAGCCTCACATTTTAACACGTTTTATGGCTGTAAAAGATGCAGAGGAAATAAAACGTTCGAGAGTTATTGCCTTAGGATGGGTTGTTATCTCGCTGGCTGGCGCTGTGCTTATAGGTATTTTAGGAAGTGCTGTGTTTGCAAAAGACGTAGTTGTAGACAAAGAACATATATTCATTATGCTCGTTAAAGACTATTCACCTGTTTTATTAGCAGGTATACTCTTATCAGCTATTCTAGCTGCAATAATGAGTACAGCAGATTCTCAGCTTTTAGTGACAGCTTCGGCAATATCTGAGGACTTTTACAGAGGGGTAATAAGACCTAAAGCATCTGAAAAAGAGCTTATTTGGATCAGCCGTTTAACAGTGGTGATTGTAGCTGTTATTGCGCTTAGCATTGCGCTTAACCCCAATAACCAGGTGCTTGATCTTGTTTCATATGCATGGGCAGGATTTGGTGCGACCTTCGGACCCGTTATTCTGATGGCACTATTCTGGAAAGACACTAATAAATATGGTGCAGCAGTAGGGATGATCTTAGGAGGGGTTACGACTATTCTATGGCCAATCTTTAAAGGTATGGAGGCACTCAAAAATGTTGCTCTTTTTCAGCTGTATGAAATTGTGCCAGGCTTTATAGTAGCCATTATTGCAATTTATATTGTAAGCAAAATGAATCCCAAAGAAACAGAAAAGATGCATAAAAAGGTTGAAAAGTTTGGGTTATAAAAATGTATTGCATACTTAAATCATGCTATAGTATGATTTAAGTATTATTATAGAGAAACAACATATAAACTTGAATGATTCATTACTATAAAGCTGTTTCTCTCAATGATTTCACATCATAGAAGATCGTGGATAAGAAAATTTAAAGATGTGAAATCTATATACTTATAATCTATATAACTATCAGAAATATGGAGGAGTTAGTCATGATTAGGACGACTATTGTGGGCTATGGAGAAACAAATCTGAAGTTAACAGAAACCTATATCTACAGACTGGATAATCATCTGTCAGTTTATTATCCAGGGATTTCCTGGAGTATTCATAATGTTGCATTAAAAAATGCAACGACAAGAGAACTAGCCAAAAATTTAAAAGATAAAGTTTTGGTTCATAACCCTAATATAGTTTTTATTAATCTTTCATCTCATGATAGTTGTAATACATCAGCCCATTTAATTGGTCTTCAAGAATTCGAAAGTAATTTAGTCTGATGCTTCAAGATACAAAAAATCATAACAACCGCACTGGGCTCAATGGGTGTATCCCCATCCCAATTGTTATTGCACCAATGCCTGTCAATGAAAAGGTGACAGGGGCATCGCGTACAAATAATCGACTTAAACAGTATGTTTATGTGATTAAAGAAGCTGTAAAAAGGCATAAGTGCCCTATGATTAATTTATTTGATATCATGATAACAAAAGAAGATTACATAGATTATTTAGCTGAAGATGGCTTTACAATGAATCAAAAAGGACATGATCAGCTGTATGATTTAGTATTTATGGAACTTACCAAACTAATCAATTATCAAGGGGTATTAAAAGATCGGGATATTACAAGAGAAGATGAGTTTAGAAGTTAAAAAAAGCATCATACGCTCAAGGAGCGTATGATGCTTTTTTTAGATAGGAACGGACATCCTGCTAACAAGTAAGCAAATTTTTCTACTTAGCAGCTTACTAAGGGTGCAGAATAAAATCTACAGTGTAAGTAATTTGTTTGTGGTCTATTGTTTTATAGACTACCACATCATAAATAAGCTTTTGGTTTGTAATATGATCTGAATAAGTTCTAAAAGCAATCGAATTAGTTCTGGCGTTTTTAATAGGAACAACAGGAGAAAAATACAGGTCATCTTTTAAATCGTATTGATCTCTAAAGTATTCATAAAGCATACGCATCAGTGTTGCATCCAAAGATTTTGAAACATCAATTTTATGACGGCTGTCACTAGGCATATATGCAGCCCAAATACAATTATAGGTCAGTGTTTTTTCTCCGAATTCGGCAATTAAGTTATTGTCGTCTGTCTTTAAGCTAAGAGGCATATACTTGAGTCCGGATACTTTTGGTGAATCCGAAATCACATCAATTTCTCTGAAGGCAACTTGGATGTTTTTTCCTTTGATAAGATTCAGTCGCATGAGTTCAAGCAAGCTGTCTTTATCTGTATTATCGATAAAACTAATATAGTCATCATTTTTTTTAGCTTCATCCAGTAAGTTAGCGGCAAGAGGAGCTGGCAGAAGTGCTTTAAGAGAATGAGTCAAGTTGGTAATCTTTGATTCCATAAGCAAATGATCTTCATAAGAATCTGATATTTTCGAATAAGGCACTACAGCATCAAATGCTAGTAATAACGTTTCTTCACTTTGTTTATAAGGGAAATGAATATAATTCAAAATGCTGACCGGCATATAAAGCTGTTTATTAATCAGTAAAGGCATATGGGTTAATACCGTAACTTTACCGTTAACATGGGCAATACGATCGTTAGCTGTAAACTTAATAACGTGACCTTTAATATCGAGCACGTATTGTTTGTTTTCAGAGGTAATCCTGCTGTAGGTTAGAGCTGTAAAGTCATCAGCAGAGAGGTATAAGCTTTTGTTAATTTTATGAAGATCATGTTTTGGGGTGTATGTAATGCCGTTCAATGTCAGTGTATAAGATGTATTGCCATAAGCAGGATATGCCGCTAAAAATAAAAATAAGATAACTGTTAAAAGTGTATTTTTCACAGTGCACCACCTTTCGCGTTATAGTATACCATATTGTTCCAAGTTGGTAAAGCTGCCTAAAGATCAGAAGATTTAGACTGAAAATTACACATTTTTTAGAAAAGTTTACATATAAATAAAAATAACTGCAGCATATTTGACAGATTCTGTCAGTGCTGCAGTTATTTTTTTGGTTTAGCGGGTAAGTGTCTGAAGAAGTTCGAAAAAGTTTGGAAAGGATATTTTTACACATTCGGCATTTTGAATCGTTGACAAAGAGGAAGCATTGCAGGCTGCAACAGCTAAAGACATAGCAATGCGATGATCGTGAAAACTTTCAAGAACTGCACCTTTTAAAGGTTTCATGCCGTTAATCTTTAGTCCATCATCCGTAGGGATAATATCTGCCCCCATTTTGCTCAGTTCACTATAAAGTGCGTCAATGCGATTGGATTCCTTAACCTTAAGTTCAGCAGCATCTTTTATGACAGTCTGCCCTTTAGCAAAGCATGCAGCTACTGCAAGAGCTGGTATTTCATCAATTAATGCAGGAATAATACTGCCTTCAACAACCGTGCCATGAAGTGAAGAAGATTTTATGTTTAAGTCGCAAACCGGTTCCCCGCAAATGGTTTTTTCGTTGCAGATGGTAATGTCTCCGCCCATATCTATTAGAACATCTAAAATACCTCGGCGGGTCGGGTTGATGCCCACATTCTTAATGGTAATATTTGAATGTGGTGTAATGAGTGCAGCTACCATAAAAAATGCTGCGGAAGATATGTCCCCAGGGACGATAATATCTGAAGCATACAGTTCTTTACACGGCATTACCGTAACAGCAGTTCCCTCGCGTTTTATTTCAGCGCCGAAGGCAGCAAGCATTCTTTCTGTATGATCTCTTGAAATAAACGGTTCGGTTACTGTTGTTGGAGAATCAGCATAAAGTCCTGCAAGCAGAAGGCAAGACTTAACCTGAGCACTGGCAACAGGGGAATGGTATGTCATGCCTTTAAGCGTACTAGGGCTGATATGCATAGGGCAAAAGTTATTATCTTTGGCACTTATAGTGGCGCCCATACTGCCAAGCGGATTAATAACACGCTGCATAGGACGTTTTTGGATAGAAGCATCCCCCGTAAGCGTTGAAGAAAAACCTTGAGCCGCTAAAATACCAGAAAGCAGGCGGACGGTTGTTCCACTGTTTCCGCAGTCCAGCACTTCCTTTGGAGCGGTAAGTCCGTGTAATCCTTTACCATGGACGATAACTGTTTCAGCGTCTATTTCTATAGTTACTCCGAGTTTTCTAAAACACTGGATCGTGGATAAACAATCTTCTCCCATTAAAAAATTAGAAACGGTTGTTTTGCCTAATGCAAGGCTTCCGAACATAACACTTCTGTGAGATATGGACTTATCGGAAGGAATGTTAATAGTACCTTGTAAGCTGGATATGGGATTAATATTCATATAAACAAGACTCCTTTAGTAATAGATATTGTATTTATGTTTGGAAAGAACTTCTGTAGCTCTCAGCATAGCGGATTTATTTTCGAATATAATTTTGATAACACCGGCTTCGAATTCTCTATCGTTGACAATCCCAATATTTTTGATGTTTAAGTGATGGCTGCTAAGAAGTGTGGCAATTGAAGCAATCGCTCCGGGTTCATCTTTAACATCGATATGGAGGGCGTAGCCTTTAGTTACATCACTGGAAGCTCCCTCCTTAAAAGTATTGCGGTAGATTCTGGCAGTATCAAAAAAACAATACAGCAAATCTTCTTGTTCGTTTTCGAGGATCTCATAAAAGTTATTTAAGATAGTGATATATTTTTTGAAGACTTTCTGGATCTGCTCTTTGTTGGACAGGCAAATACTTGTCCAAATATCAGGGTTTGAGGAAGCAATCCGGGTAATATCTTTAAATCCTCCAGCAGCCAAGGCATGAAGATGTCTTTTTTCACCATCATTTTCTTTGACTAAATGCACCAAGCTGCTGGCAATAATATGCGGCAGATGGCTGATATTAGCAGTAGCAAAATCATGATAGGATGCAGAAAGAATCAGTGGAATAGCCCCGATTCTTTCAACCATTTTCTGAAGGATAAATAAAATAAATTCAGGCGTATCCCCAGCAGGAGTCAGCATATAGTAAGCATTTTCAAACAGATAAGGGGTAGAGGCTGTATACCCGGATTTCTCAGAACCCGCCATAGGGTGTCCGCCTACATAATAGACACGCTTATTTGATAATTTGATGATTTGTTCAATGTTTTTAATAAGCGTATACTTTGTACTGCCTACGTCAGTTAAAATGCAGTCGTTTGCTACATGAGGAAGCAGTGACGAAACGATTGAAGGCGTATGGGAAACTGGCGTACAGATGAATATGACAGCGCAATTGGCAAAAGAAGAATCAGGATTAACTGCAATACTGTCAATAACACCTTCGGTATAAGCTGCTTCGGTATAAGCTGAGTTCTTATCATAACCTATAATATAGCTGTTTTGAGCATGGACCTTTTTAATGGCTTTGGCAAGTGAACCCCCAATTAATCCAAAACCAATAATACCTATATTCATTATAAAGTTCTGTTACACGCTGATGCGATGATCTTAAGCTCTTCCATAAGCACCTTAAACTCTTCGGGGTTAAGAGACTGTGGTCCATCAGAAAGTGCTATTTTAGGATTAGGGTGAACTTCTATCATAAGTCCATCGGCACCAGCCGCTATAGCTGCTTTAGAAAGACTGGCAATATATTCTTTTTTACCAGAAGCATGGCTTGGGTCAACAATAATAGGGAGGTGGCTCTTTGCTTTAATGACAGGGATTGCACTAATATCTAATGTGTTGCGGGTGGAAGTTTCGAAAGTGCGGATGCCCCGTTCACAGAGTACAACATTTGGATTGCCTTCACTCATGATGTATTCAGCTGCATTCAGCCACTCTTCAATAGTTGCACAAAGTCCGCGCTTTAAAAGTACAGGAATTTTAGTTTTTCCGGCAGCCTTTAACAACTCAAAATTTTGCATGTTCCTTGCACCGATCTGCAGCATATCTACATAATTAGCAGCAGTGTTTACAGCTTGAATACTGGTCACTTCGCAAACAACAGAAAGGCCTGTCCGGGCTTTAGCTTCCTGCATGAATTTAAGGCCTTCTTCTTCCAAACCTTGGAATGAGTAAGGAGAAGTTCGAGGTTTATAAGCACCGCCGCGCAGAATTGCAGCGCCGCCTGCTTTTGCTGCATCAGCAGATTCAAAGAGCTGTTCTTTGCTTTCAATAGCACATGGGCCAGCCATAACAACAAGTTCTTTGCCGCCGATTTTACAATTAGACATTTCAATCACTGAAGGATCAGGATGAAACTTTTTGTTGGCAAGTTTGTAAGACTCAGTAACAGATACAATTTTATCCACGCAAGGCAGAGAATTGATGGCATCGCTATTTAATCTTGATTTATCGCCTATTACACCAATAACTGTGATTTCAGCCCCTTCTGAGACGTTTGCCATTAATCCGGCTCTGGTTACTTCTGATGCGACTTGCAAAATATCGTCTTGAGTAGCTTTATGTTTCATTACAATAATCATAGAATAGTCCTCCTTAGACATTTAAGCATGATAGATTAACTTATACATTTTTATAAAAAATTAGGTATAAATATTCAAATGGATATGTTTTTTCTCATTTATTGTACACCGAGTTTTTCAAACATGTCAATCAATTAGGTGGATTACTGTTAAGGAAGGGGGAGAAAGATGAGTTTGTAACTATGTATAAGAGAATATCTAAAAAGCGCAGCACCAAACGCATAAAATGCGTTTGGTACTGCGCTCTATTATTCATTAATCAAAATAGCCTTTTTGATGCAGATGAGCAATATTGCAATAATCTGGAATACCTGCTTGATATGGAATTTGAGGTTCACCAAGGATCAGAGGCTTTGCGTATTCAAGAAAGGCATTTGTAATATCATTTCCTTCTTTTGAAATCCAGCTCCTAGGAATTACCTTTTCCTGATTTGCAACTTGAGAAATATCTGTACTAAAGACTTCAAGGGTATAAGGCGAATCACTTACTCTCTGGTAACACATCATTTTTGCAGTTGCCCCTTCGTATCCGAGCTGCGCTGCATTTTGGCCTATTAGAACGGATTCATGCAAATCAGTCAGAGAAGAACTATGGGCAGCAGCCCTCTGAAGCACGTTAATTTCGACGGCACGGACTTTGCAGCCAAGTGCATCTTTAAGAAGGTTTTCAAGAGCTTTGCCAGCTCCGCAAAGCTGCTTGTGACCAAATGCGTCAGCAGCCAAATGAGATGCTGAGATATAATTCCCGTCTTTATCTTTAATGCCTTCAGAAACAGCAACAATAATATTTTTACGTCTTTCTTTAAGCTTTTTTACATCGTTAATAAATTGCTCTTTGTCAAAAGGCACTTCAGGCAAATAGATTAGATCTGGTGCCGGGCTGTAGCTGGTTCTAGCTAAAGCAGAAGCTGCAGTAAGCCATCCTGCATTACGTCCCATTATTTCTACGATCGTTACAGAAGGAATGTTATAAATATAGGTATCATGGGCAATTTCAAGAAGCGTAGTTGCCACAAATTTTGCGGCACTGCCGTAGCCCGGGGTATGATCAGTAAGGGGCAGATCATTATCTATTGTTTTAGGAATGCCTATTATATTAACAGGCTTGTCATGGATTTTTGCATAGGAAGATAGTTTGAGAACAGTATCCATTGAATCATTGCCGCCAATATAAAATACGGTTTTTATCTGTTCTCTTTCAAAAAAGTCAAATAAAGAAGTATAAATGCTTTCTGCATCCTCGCAGGCAGGCAGTTTAAAACGACAGGAGCCTAGAAACATAGAAGGGGTCATAGCGAGTTGATCAAGTTTTTCGCGTGTATCAAAAGCAGATGATAAATTAAGATATTTTCCTTGCAGTAATCCCTCAATACCATTGACCATACCATACACCGTACCATAAAGGTTTTTTTCTAAAATTTCCTGAATGATACCGCTTAAGGATGCATTAATAGCGACAGTTGGGCCGCCAGACTGACCAATAATACAGTTGTTTTTATTTTTCATAGCGTTAGAAAGCTCCTTTCAATTGTTCTAGCATTAGCAAACTTATCATAGCAAAAGAAGACTTAATGGTCAATGAATAAAATAAGGTATTATGACGAAAGAAGAAAAAAATAAGAGGTTTAGCTTGACAAAGAAGTAATGTATAGTAAAATATAGGATAGAATATTTATATGATAAAAGCAATGAAGATGCATAGTATAAAGATTATACCCTCCAAGAGAAAAGGTATCAGCGGCTGGAAGTACCTTAGGCACTGTAATTTTTTGAAATTCCCATCTAAGCTTTGTTTCTGAAAAATGCAGTAGGAAATGACGGTTGCCACGTTAGAGCATAATGAGTGTTTATATAGGTATAAAGCCATGCGCAGGCATGTGTTTTATGCGGCTATATAAAAATCAGGGTGGTATCGCGGAGCATGCTTCGTCCCTTTTAGGGATGAGGCTTTTTTATTTGCCCAATAATAGGACTAATCATACTTTACGATTTTTATCATCAGAAAGGAGTTATTTAAAATGAAAGAACAATTAGAACAAATTAAAGTAACTGCTGCTGCCAGTATAGATCAGGCAGAGCAGCTTAGTGTGCTTGAAGAGTTAAGGGTTCAGTATTTAGGGAAAAAAGGAGAACTTACAACGGTCCTTCGTAATATGAAAGATCTAAGTGCTGAAGAAAGACCAGTTATAGGACAGCTTGCTAATATTGTGAGGGAAGAAATTGAAAAGAAGCTTATCCTTAAAAAAGGAATGCTTGAAAGTTTAGAACAAAACAAGAAGCTTCAGGAAGAAACAATCGACATTACAATGCCGGGTAAAACGTTAAGTTATGGACATATGCATCCGCTTCAGCAGACGTTAGAAGAGATTCAAAATATCTTTTTAGGCATGGGATATGAGATTGTTGACGGTAGAGAAGTAGAAACTTCCTATTATAACTTTGATGCGCTAAACTTAGGGGAAGAACATCCAGCCCGCGATGAGCAGGATACTTTTTATATTACTAATAACATTGTATTAAGAACAGCTACTTCTCCTGTGCAGGTCCATACAATGGAAACGCAAGAACTTCCTATTCGTATGATTGCACCAGGAAGAGTTTATCGTTCTGATGAAGTGGATGCCACACACTCGCCAGTTTTTCATCAAATAGAAGGATTGGTTGTAGATAAAAACATTACATTCGGTGATCTCAAAGGTGTCCTCGCAGAATTTGCTAAGGCACTTTTTGGAGATAAGGTTGAAGTTAAATTCAGACCCCATTACTTTCCTTTTACAGAGCCAAGTGCAGAAGCGGATGTAAGCTGCGTAATGTGTGAAGGGAAAGGCTGCAGTGTTTGTAAAGGAACGGGATGGATAGAAGTTCTGGGCTGCGGCATGGTACATCCAAAAGTTCTTGAAATGGCAGGAATAGATCCAACTATTTATTCGGGGTTTGCTTTTGGAATGGGACTTGAGCGTCTTACTATGCTGAAATACAATATTAATGATCTCAGATTATTCTACGAAAACGATATACGTTTCTTATCACAATTTTAATGAAGTAAAAAGGAGAGAACAAAATGAATATACCTATGTCATGGCTTAAACAATATGTAGATATAGATGTGGATATTAAGACCTTTACTGACCGTATGACGATGGCTGGCTCAAAGGTAGAAAGCATAGAAGAAAGCGGAAGTGAAATTACAAAAGTTGTTGCAGGCAAAATTGTAGAAGTAAATGCACATCCAAATGCAGATAAGCTGCGTGTAATGCAAGTAGATGTGGGAGGCGAGAAGCTGCTTCAGATTGTAACGGCAGCGGCTAATGTACAGCTTGGAGATGTAGTACCCGTAGCACTAGACGGAGCGACGCTTGCAGGAGATCTGAAAATTAAATCCGGAAAACTTAGGGGCGAAGTGTCTGAAGGCATGTTCTGCTCGGTTGAAGAACTAGGTTTTGATGAAAAAGATATCGAAGATGCGCCGCACAATGGCGTTTATGTTTTTCAGCAGCCGATAGAACTTGGCAGCGATGTCAAACCATTTTTTGGACTTGGAGAAACGGTTGTAGAATATGAAGTAACCTCCAACAGACCAGACTGCTTCAGTATTTTAGGTATGGCAAGAGAAGCAGCGGCGGCGTTCAATAAGCCTTTTAAGTTCCCCAAGATCAATGCAGTTGAAACAGATGGGGATGCTAATGAAATGGCTTTGGTTGAAATCAAAAATGATGTCCTCTGCCCAAGATATGCCGCAAGAATTATTAAGAATGTAAAGGTAGGTTCATCGCCTAAGTGGTTAAAAGAAAGACTGCAGTCTGCAGGGCTTAGACCTATTAATAATATAGTAGATATTACAAATTACATGCTGCTTGAGTTTGGCCAGCCGATGCATGCTTTTGATTATGATAAACTTGAAGGACACAAAATTGTAGTGAGGACAGCTGCTGACGGAGAGAAAATAACAACTCTCTTCGGCGACGAACTGGCACTTGATCAGTCTATGCTTGTTATTGCTGATGCCAAAAAGCCTGTTGCAATTGCTGGTGTTATGGGCGGTGAGGACACAAAGGTAACGGAGGAAACTACAACGATCCTTTTTGAATGTGCAAACTTCAGCGGCTACAGCGTACGCCAAACGTCTAAAAAGCTTGGTCTTAGAAGTGATTCTTCTATTAAATATACCAAAGGCCTCGATCCAAATACTATTACGCTTGCTTTAGAAAGAGCTGCTCAGCTTATTCATGAAATTGGAGCAGGAGAAGTTGTTAAGGGTGTAATAGATGTTTATCCTAATGTGCGAAAACCGCTTACTATTTCTTATGATCCAGAATGGATTAACAGGTTCTTAGGAACAGACTTGTCTGAAGAAGAAATGACAGGTTACTTTACAGCTTTAGAGTTTAAAGTTAATGCAGAGACTAAGGAAGTCACTATTCCTACATTTAGACCAGATGTTACGATGATGGCAGACTTAGCAGAAGAAGTTGCAAGGCTGTATGGCTATGATCGTATTATGCCGACTTTAGAAAGAGGAAAGCCTACTATAGGAAGAAAGAATTTTGAACAGTCTGTATCAGACGATATCAGAAGTTTTATGAGTATGTATGGGGTCCATGGGGCACTGACTTATACCTTTGAAAGTCCCAAGGTATTTGATAAACTGAATATCCGAGAAGACAGTCCGCTGAGAAATGCTTTAAAGATCACGAATCCTTTAGGGGAAGACTTCAGCATTATGCGTACAACGACCTTAAATGGGCTTTTAAATTCTTTAGCTACTAACTTTAATCGAAGGGTTGAAGAAGCTGGTCTGTACGAAATTGGAAAAATCTATATGCATCAAGGGGAAGGAGAACTTCCTGATGAAGTTAAAAAACTTACAATTGGAATGTATGGTAAAAATACAGACTTCTTTACAATTAAAGGCCTCATAGAGTCTTTGATGAAGCGTCTTCATATTACTGATATAGAAGTGACTAGAAATGGTGATCTTGAATTTATGCATCCGGGAAGATGTGCGAGTTTAATGATTGCGGGGCAAGATGCAGGGTTCTTCGGAGAAGTTCATCCTCAAGTTGCTAAAAACTATGAATTAGATATTAAAACTTATGTGGCAGAATTAGATATAAGTACACTTCTTAGCCATATTAACAAAGATATTATTTTCAAAGCACTTCCTAAATACCCTTCTACTGCAAGAGATATTGCTATGCTGGTTAAAGAAGAAGTACTCGTTGGAGAGATTGAAAAAACAATTCGTGAACGCAGCGGAAAGCTTCTTGAAAATGTCAAACTATTTGATGTTTATCAAGGGAAACAAATTGAGGAAGGGTATAAATCTGTTGCTTATAAGTTAACTTTTAGAGCAGAAGACCGTACACTTACTGATGAGGAAATCCAAAAGGTTATGAAAAAGATCCTTAATGGACTCGAAATGAACTGCGGGGCAAAACTAAGAGACTAAATAGATCACGCTGAAAGGGTAAAGAGTTATTTGAAGAGATAGCTGTTTGCCCTTTTTTGTACATCGCTTGCTGCTTCTTAGCATTTGTTTGGATGATTACACAGTATATTTATGAGTAGTATGCTATAATGATTATGCTATAATAAAGAGAAGATTATAAGTGAAAGGAGCTAGATAAATTATGAATAATCTATTTACTCATCTGCATGTGCATACGGAATATAGTCTTTTAGATGGCTCCGCCAAAATTAATGATTTGCTGGACCGGGCGAAAGAGCTTGGAATGGACAGTCTGGCTATTACAGACCATGGGGCAATGTATGGTGTGATTGATTTTTATAAAGCTGCTCATAAGCGAAATATTAAGCCTATTATCGGATGTGAAGTGTATTTAGCTTCCAGGACCCGTTTTGATAAAGAGCCAGTTGATTTAAGTTCATACCATCTCGTCCTTTTAGCCGAAAATAATACAGGTTATCAAAACCTTATTAAAATGGTTTCTCTTGGCTTTACAGAAGGGTTCTACAGAAGACCACGTATTGACCTGGATTTACTAGCTGCTCATCATGAAGGACTTATTGCGCTTGGGGCTTGCCTTGCGGGACCAGTCAGCAGAAAATTGCTTCAAGATGAATATGAGAGTGCCAGAGAAATGGCCCTTAAACTAAGAGATATTATGGGACAAGACCACTTTTTTTTAGAGCTGCAGGATCACGGCATGAAACAGCAGCAAAAGGTCAATCAGCTCACCATGAGACTTGCTGATGAACTAAATATTCATATGGTGGCTACCAATGATGTCCACTATATAAAGGCAGAAGATGCCAATCCCCATGAAGTACTTTTGTGTATCCAAACAGGAAAAACCATGCAGGATGATGATCGTATGATTTATGAGGGAGGGCAGTATTACCTTAAAAGCAGTGAGGAAATGTATAAGCTTTTTCCTTATGCTGCGGAAGCGCTTAGAAATACTGCTGAAATTGCTAAGCGTTGTAATGTAGGTTTTAGTTTTAATGAACTGAAGCTGCCAAGTTTTGATGTACCCAAGGATATGTCGCCTGAAGCTTATTTAAGAGAAGTGTGCTATAAAGGACTTGAGAAAAGATATACACCTATAACAGAGGATTTAAGAGACAGGCTGGAATATGAACTTGATACCATTATTCAGATGGGATTTGTCGACTACTTTCTGATTGTAGGAGATTTTATCAGTTATGCGAAGTCCAGCGGCATTCCAGTAGGGCCGGGAAGGGGATCTGCTGCAGGAAGCATCGTCGCTTATGTGCTGGAAATAACCAATATTGATCCTATTAAGTATAATCTGCTGTTTGAAAGGTTTTTGAATCCCGAGAGAATCAGCATGCCTGATATAGATATTGATTTTTGCTATGAAAGGCGGCAGGAAGTTATTGATTATGTTATCCGAAAGTACGGGGAAGAACGAGTTGCTCAGATCATTACCTTTGGAACGATGGCAGCAAGGGCTGCGATAAGAGATGTCGGGCGGGCCATTAACATGCCTTACCAAGATGTAGACCGCATTGCTAAAATGATTCCTAACGAGCTTAAAATTACGATTGATAAAGCCCTTGTGATGAATGAAGAGCTAAGGAGGCTCTATGAGGCGGACGAATCAGTTAAATATTTGATTGATACGTCCAGAAAGCTTGAAGGACTCCCAAGACATTCATCCATGCATGCGGCTGGGGTTGTTATATCCAAAAGACCTGTCGTTGAATATGTGCCGCTTAATGCCAGTGACGGCGTCATTACAACGCAGTTTCCTATGACAACGCTGGAAGAACTAGGTTTGTTAAAAATGGATTTTTTGGGCCTTAGGACACTTACTGTTATTGATAATGCTGTTAAGCTCATTAGCAAAAATCATCATATTTGTTTAGATATTGAAAAAATGGATGATAATGATAAAAAGGTTTATGAGCTGATTGCATCTGGAAGTACCGATGGGATTTTCCAGCTGGAAAGCGCAGGGATGAAAAGCTTTATGAAAGAATTAGCGCCAAGCAGTATGGAAGACATTATAGCCGGGATTTCACTTTACAGGCCTGGCCCTATGGACTTTATTCCAAAATATGTAACAGGGAAAAAAGATGCTTCAAGTATCACCTATACCCACCCTAAACTTGAGCCGATCCTGAAAAACACCTATGGATGTATTGTATATCAGGAACAGGTTATGCAGATTGTAAGAGACCTTGCCGGATACAGTCTCGGAAGGAGTGATCTCTTAAGACGTGCCATGAGCAAAAAGAAATCCGATGTGATGCAGAAAGAGCAGGAAATCTTTTTATATGGTGATGGTAAAGAGATATTAGGGTGTATCACAAACGGTATTCCAAAAGAAGCAGCAGAAAAAATATTTGAAGATATGATTGACTTCGCAAAATATGCATTCAATAAATCCCATGCTGCAGCTTATGCAATCGTTGCCTATCAGACAGCTTATTTAAAAACTTACTATAAAGTAGAGTTTATGGCGGCTTTGATGACATCAGTTATGGATTCATCTCACAAAATAACAAACTATATTGAAAACTGCAAAAAGATGAATATTACAGTACATGCTCCGGACATTAACAGTGGATATGCTTATTTTGATGCGAAAGACAATCATATAATATACGGCCTTGCTGCAATCAAAAATGTAGGTAAAAATGTCATAGACCGAATTGTTGAAGAAAGAGAAAAAAATGGTTTATTCAAAAGTCTGACAGATTTTTATAACCGAATGGAAACAAAGGATACGAATAAAAGAAGCATTGAAAGTCTTATTTTAGCTGGCGCGTTTGATTCGCTTGGAGGCAGAAGAAGCCAATATATGGCAGCCTATAAGCAGATTGCAGACGGCGTTTCTCATAGCAAGAAAAATAATATTGCAGGGCAAATAGATTTGTTTGCACTTGGGCAAGGGGAGCAGATAGAAGATAAAGATAGTCTGCCGGATCAGGAGGAATTTGAGTTTAAAGATCTCCTAAACTACGAAAAAGAAGTGCTGGGTATTTATTTAAGCGGACATCCGCTAGATAAAGTAAGAAATATATTAGACCAGTATATTTCTATCAAAAGCAGTCAGCTGGAATATGCGGAAGATGAGGAAGGCAAGGAGGATGCGGTCAAAGACGGACAACGCGTTTCGGTAGGCGGCATTTTGGTTGATAAGCGGATCATTTTTACAAAAACCAATAAAAAAATGGCTTTTTTGACCTTAGAAGATACATTAGGAATGATGGAAGTCATCATTTTTCCTACGCTGTATGATACTTTTTCAAGTTACAGTGAAGAAAGCGTATTTGTGATTAAAGGCCGAGTTTCAGTCAAAGAAGAAACGACAGCTGTTATTATAGCTGATGAAATCACTACACTGGAGAGACTTTTAAATCCTGAAACAGAAGAACATATTTTACTGCGTTTAAATGAATCGATGCGCAATCAGGAAGTAAGAGAAAATTTAGTGCACATATTTAAGAAATACACAGGAAAAACTAAAATTATTGTAGAGAATATTGAGGACGGTACGCAAAAAGCTTTCCCCAATAGATATAATGTGTGTATTACCGAGCAACTTATACAAGAATTAGTGGATTTGTTAGGTGAAAAATGTGTAGTAGTCAAAAAATACAATTAAGGATATTGCTATTTAAAGGAGATTTAAGTAAAATAAAGAAGATTAAAAGGCGAATGGTAAAATAAGCCTGCAGGATCGAACGATTTATTATCTTATGCTAAATGGCGTAGTATATAGATTTCGCAGTTTGAAGTTTAATTTATTCATAAGGTTACCTGCTGTGAAATCATTTGGGGAAACACCTCTAAGTCAACGAATAAATTAAGTTTTAGAGTGGTTTTTCTGTAAAATGCAAGTTATAAAAAACAACCATAGGGGGTTATTTTGATGAGCAATAAAGTAAGTACAATAGGTGTATTGACAAGTGGAGGAGATGCTCCGGGTATGAATGCAGCCATCCGTGCAGTTGTGAGAGTGGGTCTTGCAAGAGGCATAAAGGTTATGGGTATTCAAAAAGGATACAATGGACTTTTAACTGGAGATGTACGTGAGCTTACAGCAAGAAGCGTATCAGATACTGTTCAAAGAGGAGGCACTATTCTTCAGACTGCCCGCTGCCTGGAGTTTTTAAAACCAGAAGGCCAGCAAAGAGGTGCTGAAATGTGTAAAGTTTTTGGTATTGATGGATTAGTAGTTATCGGCGGAGATGGATCTTTTCAAGGGGCTGAAAAATTAGCTAATCTTGGTATTAATACAATAGGTGTTCCAGGAACAATAGATCTTGATATTGCATGTACTGACTATACAATTGGTTTTGACACTGCTGTTAATACAGCTATGGATGCCATTAACAAAATTCGCGATACTTCTACATCCCATGAAAGATGCTCGATTGTAGAAGTTATGGGAAGAAATGCAGGCTATATTGCACTGTGGTGCGGTATAAGTTCAGGAGCAGAACTTGTTCTGATTCCAGAAAAAGAGAGACTTTCTGATGAAGAAATTATTAAAACAATTCTTGAAAATAAACATAATGGTAAAAAACACTTCCTGATTATTGTAGCTGAAGGCATTGGTGGATCAGGAAAGCTTGCTAAAAAGATTCAGGAAGTTACGGGCATCGAATCTAGAGCAACTATTCTTGGACACCTTCAAAGAGGCGGTTCTCCAAGTGCAGTTGACCGTGTTCATGCATCGATGATGGGGGCAAAAGCTGTAGACCTTCTTTGTGAGGGCAAGGCAAAAAGAGTAGTTGCCTTTGTTAATGGTCAATATGTAGACTATGATATCAATGAAGCACTTGCGATGACAAAAAATATTGATGACTATATGTATGAGGTAAGCAACTTACTCGTATAATAAGTAAACCAAGGAGTAGAAGAATGCGTAAAACTAAAATAATCGGAACTTTGGGTCCTAAAACAAGAGACGTAGAAAATATTAGAAAGATTATAGGTGCTGGAATTGATGGCATTCGTATTAATTTTTCTCATGATAATCATGAAATTCATGGAGAAACTGTGAGAAAGGTTAAACTTGTCAGAGAAGAACTTAATAAACCCATTCCGCTCATTCTGGACACTAAAGGACCAGAGATTCGTACTGGAGTTATGAAAAATGATGAAGATTATCGTCTGAATATTGGAGAGATCTTTACGCTGACAACAGAAGAAATAGAGGGAGATGATACAAAAGTAAGTGTTACTTATAAAAATCTGCCTCAGGATCTGCAAAAAGGAAGTACTATCTTAATTGATGATGGACTGATTGAGCTTAAAGTTCAAAGTCTTACTGAAACTGAAATAGTATGTATCATTGAAAACGGTGGGATGCTTGGTTCAAGAAAAGGGATTAATATACCCGATGTTTCGCTAAGTCTCCCGGCTCTTACCGAAAAAGATTTAGCTGATATTAAGTTTGCTGCAGAAGTTGGCTTTGACTATATTGCAGCTTCATTTATCCGCTGCGCACTGGATGTGATGAAGATTCGGGAAGTTCTTGAAGAAAACGGCGGCAGTGATATACAGATCATCGCTAAGATTGAGAACCGTGAAGGTGTTAATAATATTGATGAAATTCTTGAAGTTGCGGATGCAATTATGGTAGCAAGAGGCGATTTAGGGGTTGAAATTCCTGCTGAAGAGGTTCCGATTGTTCAGAAGATGCTGATTAAAAAAGCTAATGAAATAGGCAAACCGGTTGTAACGGCTACGCAGATGCTGGATTCCATGATTAGAAATCCAAGACCGACAAGGGCAGAAGCCAGTGACGTTGCCAATGCTATTTTTGATGGGACTTCAGCCATTATGCTTTCTGGTGAAACAGCAAAAGGGGATTATCCTCTGGAGTCTATCAGAATGATGGATCGCATTGCTAAAACAGCTGAAGCTGAGAAGGAAAGCCGCAAGTATGTTGCAATGCAGCCAACCTGTAGTTTAAGTATGACCAATGCTGTCAGCCATTCAACTTGCAATACAGCAAGAGAACTGGGGGCTGCATGCATCGTTACAATTACTAAATCTGGTTATACAGCGCGGGCTGTATCAAAATTTAAGCCAAGCTGTCCAATAATGGCGTGTACAACAAGCCCAAGAGTTCAAAGGCAGCTCAGCCTTGTTTGGGGCTGTACGCCGCTCCTAGTGGATTATAATGTGCAGGACTCAACAGATGAAGTATTTGCGAAGGCAGTAGCCACAATAGAAGATAAAAAGTATGTCAAACAAGGGGATATTATTGTTCTCAGTGCCGGTGTTCCGGTAGGATTTACAGGGACAACCAATATTATGAAGGTACAATATGTTGGAGATGTCTTAGCTAAAGGGAAGGGCTTTGGAAAAAAGTCTGTAACGGGAAAGGCGAGTGTGATTAAAGTACTGGATGAAGCAGACAGATACTTTAAAACAGGAGATATATTAGTTGCTAATAAAACAAATAATGCGTATCTTCCTTATATGAAAAAAGCCAGTGCTATTATTGTAGAAGATGGCTCGCTTGACGAGCACAATCATGCCGTCATAGTAGGGCGAACACTGGACATTCCTGTTATTATCGGAGCGACCAATATTGTAGAAATACTTAGAAACTATGTTATTATTACAGTAGACAGCGAAAAAGGCTATGTTTATAACGGTGCCATAGAGGCATAAAAACAAACAGCAGTTGCCTAAGGGCAATTGCTGTTTGTTTTTATCGGAGTCAATAAGCATTTAAAATTGAAATAAAGCTGGATATTTTATGGTGTATGGTATAAAATATAGGATAGTTTAGTTTTATTTAAGGAGAGAGAAAAATGAGAACAGAAGATGCTCCGGGATTTTTGAAATTAAAGCATAGTGCAGGTGTTTCAAAATATTTGGATCCTTCTCAAACACTAGTTATAGGTTTTTTAATTGTTATCTTAATGGGAACCATTCTGTTAATGCTGCCAATCAGCAGTACTCAAGGAGAAACAACAGCTTTTGTAGATGCCTTTTTTACGGCCACATCTGCTGTTTGCGTAACAGGACTTGTGGTTGTTAATACCCTTGAGTATTGGTCAATCTTTGGGAAGATTGTTATTCTTATTTGTATTCAGATAGGCGGCCTTGGATTTATGTCTTTGGTAAGTATGATTTTTATCATCAGCGGCAGACGTATTACATTAAAAAGCAGACTGATTATGCAGGAAGCCTTTAACTTTGATACGACTTCAGGAATCGTAAGGTTTACTAAAAATATTGTATTAGGGACTTTTGCAGTTGAACTAATTGGTGCAATTTTTTTAGCTTTTACCTTTATACCGGAGCATGGCCTAGGAAAAGGAATAGCTTACTCTATCTTTCACTCCATATCTGCTTTTTGTAATGCAGGATTTGATATCGTTGGAGATAACAGCTTAACGCCTTATGTAGGCAATGGTATTGTGAATTTTACAATCATGACACTTATTGTTCTAGGTGGCCTAGGCTTTAGTGTATGGATAGATACTTACAAAACGATTATGTTTAAAATCAAGTCTCCAGATAATTTTACATGGAAGCAGGCTTTTTATAAAATGTCACTTCATACGAGACTCGTATTAATTATTACTGTGATTTTGATTGCTATTGGATTCGTCTTTTTCTTTTGTGCTGAATACGGCAATATAAATACTTTAGGCAGGTTGCCTATTAAAGATAAAATTTATGCAGCTCTTTTTCAGTCAGTTACACCGCGTACAGCAGGATTTAATACGATAACACTTAGTGAACTTACACCGGCATCCAAAATTATGACTATTCTTTTAATGTTTATCGGAGGCTCGCCGGCAGGGACAGCAGGAGGGATTAAAACGGTAACGATGGGGGTACTGCTTCTTTGTACCATTTCTACCATCAAAGGCAAGGAGAATACAGAAATCTTTAAAAAGAGAATTCCTTTTCATATTATTACAAGGGCTATGGCCATTACCGTAATTTCTATAGCTGTTGTTATTTTTATGCTTATGATGTTATCTTTTTCTGAAAGTGCAAGTTTTATGGAGCTTGTTTTTGAGGCCATCTCGGCATTTGGAACCGTTGGATTGACTCTTGGGATAACTTCTTCCCTTAGTTTTACGGGTAAAATTTTTATCATTGTAACGATGTTTATCGGACGGCTTGGACCTATTACTATGGCAGTGGCACTGATGATCAAGCAAGGAAGAGATAAGGGAGCGATTCAATACGCTGAAGAAAGAGTTTTAGTAGGATAATGGATATGGAGGATGAAGAGTGTGAAATTAAAACAATATGTAGTATTTGGGCTTGGAAGATTTGGGGTGAGCGTTGCAACGACCCTTGCTGAAGCAGGCTATGAAGTTATGGTTGTAGATGAATCCGAAGAGAAAATTCAGGAGATATCTCCTTATGTAACCCATGCTGTACAGGCAGATGCCACAGACATGGATACACTAAAAACGCTGGGGATTCGTAATTTTGATGTAGGCGTTGTAGCGATTGGGAAAGACATCCAATCAAGTATCATGATCACTTTGCTGCTTAAAGAACTTGGTATTCCTTACGTAGTTGCCAAGGCAAGCACAGAGGTTCACCAAAGGGTTCTTCAGAAGCTGGGGGCAGATCGTATTATTCTGCCGGAGTATGAGATGGGTAAACGTATCGCTGCCAACCTCATTGCGGGTAATATTATTGATTATATTCAGCTTTCACCGGATTACAGCATCATGGAGGTTGCATCGCTGCCGGAATGGAATCACTGTACCATTAAAGATTTGGATGTCCGCAGCAAATATGGTATCAATATTATTGCTATTGAAAATAAAGGTGGTATAAATGTTTCACCGGAACCGGATTATGTACTTACCCCAGAAGATGTCTTAGTGGTTGTTGGGCATAATAAGGATCTTCAAGAATTAGAAGCGAGACGTTATGCAAAGTAATATTATTTCCAGCATGCAAAATCCTATTATTAAAGAGATTATGCTTCTGCAAAAGAAGAAAAGTCATAGAAAAAAAGAAGGGCTTTTTATTGTAGAAAGTATTAAGGCTGTTAATGAGATTCCATCAGGCTATCCAATAAAATACTTAATAGTAACCCCCTTAATAACAAGGGAACAGCTTCCAGTTTTAGAGACAAACAAAAAAGTTGTTGTAACGGAAGAGGTTTATAAAGCTATAAGTGATACGATTACTCCACAGGGCGCGATGGCTGTAGTAGAGATGCCGGCTGTAGCACTCGATGATCTTACCATTAAGGGACAGGGATTTTATTTAATCCTTGAAAATATGCAGGATCCAGGAAATCTCGGAACCATCATAAGAACAGCCCATGCATTTGGAGCTGAAGCTGTACTGATTACAAAAGGTTCGGTTGATTTATATAGTCCTAAGGTGGTACGAGCTACAATGGGGTCTTTGTTTCATGTTAAAGCATGTATTGATTATGAAATAGAAGATTATATGACGTATGTAAGAAAAGTGGGAGCGGCTGTTTATGCTGCAGATCTGGAAAATGCTGAGCCGCTTTCTAAAGTAAGATTTAAAAGCCCTCTGGCCATAGTAATTGGCAATGAAGGAAGTGGGGTTTCCAAATATACAAAAAAGACAGCTGATCATAAAGTAATGATTCCTATGCCTGGAGGCAGTGAGTCTCTAAATGCTTCGGTAGCAGCCTCTATTTGTATGTATGAAGTCATGAAACAGTTAGATCATCAACTGAAAAAGTAATAAGAAAGGAATCCCTTTGATTAAGGCGCTGTAAGTGATTATCCTTGACAAAGAGGGATAAAGTTCATATAATTTTAGACAATAAAATATTTATTGACGATGATAAGAAGAGTAGCTTCTGCGGCGGTTTTCAGAGAGTTAGTGAGGGTGAGATACTAACAGCCTGGCAGTATGTGAAGAACATCTTGGAGTTGCTGACCGAAAGTGAATGATTGAGTAGGCTTAGCCGGGTTAAGACCGTTATATCTTAATTGAGGTGGATTTCTATTTTGGGAAATCAACTAGGGTGGTAACGCGGAGCATACTTCGTCCCTTATATGAGAGGGACGGAGTTTTTTATTTTAGTATTTAGATGTAGGGTATAAGCAAAGTCAACACATCTGATGCTTCCTTTTTATCTATGTGAAAACAAAAGAGTATACTAAAGCAAAGGAGTAATATGTATGGAAACAGTATCAATTAAAGCACTTTACAACGCCCCAGAGGCTCATGAGACAGGAGTAATCACTATAGCTGGCTGGGTAAGAACCGTAAGAGATTCAAAGACCTTTGGGTTTATTGAACTCAATGATGGAACTTTTTTTAAATCCCTCCAAATTGTTTTTGAAGATAACCTGTCAAACTTTAAGCAAGTTGCAAAATTAGGAGTTGGCGCAGCAATTATTGTTACAGGTAATCTCGTTATTACCCCTAATCAAAAGCAGCCCTTTGAGCTTAAAGCGTCAGAAGTTGTTATAGAAGGAGAATGCCCGCCGGAATATCCGCTGCAAAAGAAAAGACATTCTTTTGAGTTTTTAAGACAAATCGCTTATCTTAGACCACGTACTAATACATTTGCAGCTGTTTTTAGAGTACGTTCTCTGGCTGCTTATGCGATTCATAAATTTTTCCAGGAAAGAAACTTTGTTTATGCCCATACGCCTATTATTACAGCCAGTGACTGTGAGGGCGCAGGAGAAATGTTCAGAGTTACAACGCTCGACCCAGTGGCTCCTCCAAAAACAGATGCAGGAGAAGTTAACTTTAAAGAAGACTTTTTTGGGAAAATGGCAAGTCTTACCGTTTCAGGGCAGCTTTCAGCCGAAACTTTTGCTATGGCTTTCAGAGATGTGTATACTTTTGGGCCAACCTTCAGAGCAGAAAAATCCAACACCCCAAGACATGCAGCTGAGTTCTGGATGATTGAACCGGAGATTGCTTTCGCAGATCTAGGGGATGATATGCAGCTGGCTGAAGATATGCTTAAGTTTGTGATTAAATATGTGCTTGAAAATGCGAAAGAAGAAATGCAGTTCTTTAATCAATTCGTTGATAAAGGCGTATTAGAAAGGCTAGAAGCTATTGTAAATTCAGAGTTTGGCAAAGTATCTTATACTGAAGCGATTCAAATTTTAGAAACAAGCGGCAGACAATTTGAATACCCTGTTTTCTGGGGATGTGATCTTCAGACAGAGCATGAGAGATACCTGACAGAAGAACATTTCAAAAAGCCAGTATTTGTTATAGATTATCCGAAAGAAATCAAAGCCTTTTATATGCGTATGAACGAAGATAACAAAACAGTAGCGGCTATGGACCTTTTAGTGCCAGGAGTTGGAGAACTGATTGGCGGCAGCCAGAGAGAAGAAAGGCTGGATGTTCTTTTAGAAAGAATGAATGAGCTTGGCCTTTGTGCAGATGACTATTGGTGGTACCTGGACCTTAGAAGATTTGGAGGAACCAGACACGCAGGTTTTGGCCTTGGATTTGAAAGACTTATTATGTACATTACAGGAATGACTAATATCAGAGATGTTATTCCATTCCCAAGAACCACTGGATCAGCAGAGTTTTAAAAAATAGTATAAAGCAATATATTAAATCGGGATCAACTTTGTATTATCATAAACAAAGATAATCCCGATTTTTTTGTGTTTAAGATTTTTGTGTTTTGCGAGAGATGAATAGTAAAAAAATCTAAGATAAGGGCTGGCTAGGGGCGCTTGGGAGGAGGAACTTTTGTGGCTCCCGCCTACCCACTGCCAAACCCGAGTCGCCCCAAAAATTCCCCCTCCCAAGCTAATCATTGCAAAGGATAGCTGGTACTGAAAGTAATGCTCTCAAAAAAGCTCTTCCCTACTCCAACCAGACAACGTCAAGAGTAGGGATAAGAGGTAATGATCAAGTTAAGGGCTAAATACCAAAGCGGTACCCCTTACAGAACTATTGGAAAACAAGTGAAAGAATAGTGTCAAGAGTTAAGGGTTAAGGCAGAGTAGAAAAGAAATTTTTGTTTTAAACTAAAAATTTTTCCTATAGGGATTTAGGGAATAGAGGAGACGCAAAGATCTTTAGGGGAAAATAACTTTAAAATGTAAATGAGATTGAAGCAAATGGCTTGCATTTTTGTAAATATGAGATATACTAAAGAGTTATATAGGAATACAATTTATGATAAATATAGTTGTATTTACTCAATAAAATATGTAAAAATATCTTGATGAGAATATATAAATATCTTTGTGGGGGGAAAACAATGCAATTTCATATAATGAATAATGGAATCGATTCTTTGAAATTTGGGTTAACTCACTATAGGAAATTTCTAAAAAGTATTAATAATATTGATATGGATATTGATAAACGCTTTAGCGAGTTGAAATTCTCTACGATAGCATTTCACAATGCAATAGAGTTATTTACTAAAAAAATACTATATGACATAAATGAACTACTAATTTTTTCAGTTGATGTTTCAGATAACTATATAGCAACGCTCTTACATGAAAAATACATAAAAAACAGAAGAGATTCTCGCATGGATTTTTGGATAGCTGGGGAAGTAGAAGATACCACATACAAAACTATTGATTATAAAAGGAGTATAGAAATTTTACAGTCAATATTTAAAGAAGAATTATCAAAACGCGATTACGAAGTCTTGGTGTCTTTGGGGAAAATGCGTAATGCAATGACACATCTTGGATATTGGGACGACTATGGATGGTACAAAATATTAACCACAATCAATGACAGTATAGAATTGATTATAAAGTTTTACAGTAGAATAATAAAAAAGCCGGAGAAATTTTTCACGGGGACTATAGTTAAAAGAATGGTTATTTTGTTAGAGTTGGCTGAACCAGAACTTGACGAGATTTGGTGGGCTTCTTGGGAAGTATATGTTAATGGAATTTTTGAATACTTTGAGACAACTTTTACTAACTTTGTACAAAAGATTGAGTTAGTGATCGATGAACGTATAAACTCATTAAAGAGTCTATCGTTTGAACGTGAAGGGAAGAAAACAAATCTAATTATTTATTTGGTACCTCGGTGTGATGCAATTTTGTTTATTAAAGATAATATCATTGTAGGTGTGTTAAATATTACAGATATAAAGCTTGATGAGGAATTTAATATTATAAATGATTCTATTAAATTTTATTTTTTTAAAAAGAAGACAATTTATAGTAAAGACTTATATTTTGAATGGAAGAGTATGGGTTTATGTAAAGAGCAAAAACATTTACTAAACCAGTTAGAGAAGTCATATGAGTAGTATACAAATATATAAGTAGCTTATCACCGTAGTCTCAAATTTCAAAAATATATTCTCAATATAAGGTTATCTTTTATAAGGATGGCCTTTATATTCCGTTAACAAAGTTACCGCGCAAGTATTGATAAAAAGCACAAAAGATACTAAAATGTGGTAAAATAAAACTGACAGAAGGATAAGTTCAGAATAGAACATACTTTGAGGAGTGAAAGTTAAATGGATAAATTGACATTACAGCAATTAGAATCAAAACTATGGGAGTGTGCGGATGTTCTTAGAGGAGAACTTTCTGCTACTCAGTATATGGATTATATATTTGGCATGTTATTTTTAAAGAGAATGAATGATGAGTTTGATATAGAAAGAGCGACTCGCGAAAACGAATTTAAAGAGCAGGGAATGGCAGGGGAAGAAATTGAAGAACTGCTAAATGACTCTTCGGTATATGAGACTTTTTATGTGCCAGAGCAAGCAAGATGGGAAAAGCTTAGAAACTTAAATTTAAATATAGGCCCTGAGCTGGATAAAGCTTTTAAAGCGATTGAAGATGAACCTAAAAACAGTGAGCTTATTGGGGTGCTAACCACTGTCAATTATAACGATAAGGAAAGAGTGCCGGATAAAAAATTAAGTCAGTTACTACTTATTTTTGACAGCATGAACCTTGCAAATGCAAACATTGAATCAGAGGATATTCTTGGGAATGCCTATGAGTATTTAATCAAGCAGTTTGCAGACCAAGGGGGCAAGAAAGGCGGAGAATTCTATACGCCTACAGAAGTTGTTAGAACTATGGTAAATCTATTGAAGCCACAAGAAGGAGAGCGTATCTATGACCCAACTTGTGGTTCTGGTGGTATGCTCATTCAAAGCATTCAGTATATCAAAGAACATGGCGAAAATCCTAAGAATATATCCCTATATGGTCAAGAAATAAATCTTTCGACTTGGGCAATCTGCAAAATGAATATGCTTTTACATGGAGCAAAAGGAGCAGATATTAAGAAAGGTGACACCATAAGAGAGCCTAAACATACTGAAGGTGGCGTCCTTAAAACATTTGACAAGGTGCTGGCAAATCCTCCATTTTCCCTAAGTAACTGGGGATTAGAAGAAGCAAGCAGTGACGAGTATCATAGATTCCCTTATGGCATACCGCCAAAATCCTATGGAGACCTTGCTTTTGTATCTCATATGGTCGCAAGTTTAAATGCAAAAGGCAAGATGGCAAGTGTTGTCCCTCATGGTGTTTTATTTAGAGGTGGAGCAGAAGGCAAGATTAGAGAAGGCTTCTTAAAAGATGATTTAATAGAAGCTGTTATAGGACTTCCGCAAAATATCTTTTATGGGACAGGCATTCCAGCGGCCATTCTTGTAATCAATAAGAGTAAAGAACAAGAAAAAAGAAATAAAGTACTCTTCATAGATGGTAGTCAAGATTTTGTTAAAGACGGCAATAAGAATAGATTGAGAGACGAAGATATAGAGAAGATTATAAAGGCCTTTGATGAATATAAGGATATTGAAAGGTATGCCAGCTTAGTGGAATTAGAGACTATAAAGGGAAATGACTATAACCTAAATATCAGCAGATATGTAGATACAACAGAGGAAGAGGAAGAAGTAGATATTGATTTAGTTTTACAGGATATTAGGGAATTAAAGTTAAAGATGGCAGATTCGGAACAACAGTTAAATCAGTATCTTGAGGAACTGGGATTTGACTCTATTTAGAGATAAGGGAATAAGTGGATATGGACACTACAGATATTAGTAAGAGCTTATATAATGCAATGATATGGGGGTATATTGAAGCTATAAAGATATTATGGACAACAGACGAGTTTAAATCTGCCATTATAGGGATACCAGTATCAATTATAACATTTAAAATTGTTGGAGCAATTTTCTGGTGGGGAAGAAATAATGATATATGGTTTGGGCGGACAGGTGGAAAAATACTTTATTATTTAATCAATACTTTTATCATTTGGGTAGTAATGAAGATAGTATAGAGATAGAGGTGACAAATTGTGATAATGATTAAAAAAGGATACAAGATAACTGCGCTTGGGCAGATACCAGAAGAGTGGGAGATAAAAAGACTTGGAGAAGTTACCAACATTCTTACAGGAGGAACTCCAGATACTAAGCAGAGAGAATACTGGGAAAATGGTACTATTCCGTGGATGCCTTCTGGCGATATTAACCAATTAATTATTCGTAATGTATCAAAAAACATAACTGAAGAAGGAATGAAAAATTCACCTGCAAAAAATATCCCTAAAGATAGTATAATGATTGCTCTAAATGGACAAGGAAAAACAAAAGGCATGGTAGGATTGTTAGAAATAGATACAACCTGTAATCAATCATTAGCCGGAGTTTTACCATCAAATCATTTTAATTCTAAATTCTTATTCTATCAGTTACAGAATAGGTATATAGAAATAAGAAACTTAGCAGGTACTGATGCAAGAAATGGGTTGAACTTAAGTTTATTAAAAGAAATAGAAATAGTTTTGCCAAGAAAAAAGGAACAGAAGAAAATAGGAGAAATTCTTTACAATGTCGATGAACAAATAGAAATCACTGATAATCTTATAGAAAAAACAAAGGAACTGAAAAAGGGGCTTATGCAGAGGCTTCTTACAAAAGGAATTGGACATAGTAGGTTTAAGGATACGGAGATAGGAAGAATACCAGAGGAGTGGCAAGTAAAAAGATTGGGAGAAGTTTGTGAAGTAAAAGGTGGAAAAAGATTACCCAAGGGATTGCAATTAATTGATGATAACAATGGTTATCCTTATATAAGAGTTTCAGATATGTATATGGGAGGCATTAATAAAGCTGATATAAAATATCTTCCATTAGAAGCAGTTGAAGCAATAAAAAATTACAAAATTAACAGTGATGATTTATTTATATCAGTAGCTGGTACTATTGGAATAGTAGGCGAAGTACCTGAAGGTTTAGATGGGGCTAACTTAACTGAAAATGCAGATAAATTATGTAATATAAAAACAAACAAGAATTTTTTATTGTGGGTATTACAATCTGATATAATACAGGGAATAATTGATAATGAAAAAACTACTAATGCACAGCCCAAATTAGCATTAACACGAATTAAAGAATTTTTATTGCCCATTCCAAGTAAGAAAGAACAAGCACAAATATCCTTAATTTTATCATCAATTAATAAACAAATAAAACAATATGAATCCAAAAAAGAAAAACTTCAGGAGCTGAAAAAAGGGCTTATGCAGAAGCTATTAACAGGTAGTATTAGAGTTAAGGTGTAGTTTATTATTGATAAATGCAATGTTATATATTAAAGAGGGGTAAGAAATGAGAGTTCCATTACAAATAGAAGAATCTAATATGAGAGAGATATTAGCGATTTTAGAAAAAGAGTCTGATAATTATGTGGACAAAGCCTCAAAATGTGCATACTGTTCTTGCGATGATGAAGTTCAGGAATTACTTTCACAAGATAGCCTTGAGAGATTTATTGCAATTACAACTGCAATTGGATTCCCATTAAAAGATTATGATTATGAATTTAATCAGATGTTTGATATGTATAATGAAAACGAAGGATTAGCAAGATTAATGCAGGCATGGATAACTTTAGGCTCTTCCGTTGAATGTGCATTGCAGATATTTCTTGCTATCTATTTGTTAAATTACAAGGACTCGGGATGGGGCAAATGGGAAGAATTTAATTATGAAAGTGTAAAAAGTGAAATATATAAAGCGTTAGATAGTGTAGATGAGCAAGACTTGGCTAAAGACAAAAAGAAATTACTTAAAAAGAATATTAAAGAATATCTTAAAACAAGACAGGAAACTACTGATATAAAACAGCTAAATCTTCAAAGTCTTATTAGGTTTTATAAATCAAATGTATGGTGGAGAGATGAATATACAGAAGAACTTGAAATAATTAGAGAGTATAGAAATTGTGTCCATTCATTTAAGAAAAGAGATATTGGAGAGTGGGATAGACTTTTAGAATCACTCAAATTTTACTGTACTTTACTATTAGATTTAAGAAGTATGACCCCAGATGTGGATAGCATGCTGGAACAGGAGCATTATTATAATGATTATTAATAATAATAACGATTTTGTTCAAATATTATTAGAGAACATACATCTATTCATAAAGAGGTTTATATAGGAGGTGAGGAGAATGGCTTATCTTGGTAATGAAGAAACACTTGTAGAGATTCCTGCAATTGATTACATAAAAGATATTCTGAAATATGATTTCGTCCATGGTAAAGAACTTATTCCTGAAAAGGGAGAAAGAGAGTCTCTTACAGAAGTTATCTTAGCTAAAAGATTAGAAGTGGCTTTGAAAAGGCTTAATCCGTGGATGGATGAGGGAAACATTGATAAAACAGTTAGATATTTAAGCAGGCCGGAAAGTTTGGGGACAAGTCTTTTTGAGATTAATGAAAAGCTTTATGATGCTATTGTTGACCTTAATTATACGGTGGATCAAGATATTTATGGCAATGGGCAGAAGAAGCCTCAGACGGTGCATTTTATAGATTGGGAGACTGCAGATAATAATGATTTTTTAGTGACAAGGCAGTTTGAAGTCAAGACGCTTTCTGGTAAGTCTATTTATCCTGATATTGTGCTTTTTGTAAATGGTATTCCTGTGGTTGTTTTGGAATGTAAATCGCCTTTATTGGAAAAATCCAAGAATGAGAATACAGGGAAGAAAGAAGCCTTTGAGCAGTTAAGGCGTTATATGAATGAAAGAGACAGCAATATTCTGGAGGGAAATCCAAGGCTCTTTTATACCAACTTCTTTACGGGGATACTGAATAAATACCATGCTTATGTAGGAACCATTAGCTCTAAGTATAATCATTATCTGGAGTGGAAAGACGCGTATCCTGTTAAAAGGGATAAGGTTCAAGGGGTAGAGGATAGTGGTCAGAATTTATTTCTACAAGGATTGTTGGAGAAAAACAATCTTTTAGATGTTATGCGTAACTTTTTACTCTTTGAGACTGATAATGGGGTAACGATAAAGAAGATATGTAGATATCAGCAGTTTAGAGCTGTTAATAAAGCTATCAAGCGGTTAATAGATGGAAAAGACGCATTATCAAGAGGGGGTGTTGTATGGCATACCCAAGGTTCTGGTAAGTCACTAACTATGGTGATGCTGGCAAGAAAGATTAAAAGAACCAAGGAGCTTTCTGACGCAACTATTGTTGTTGTTACTGACCGTATTGATTTAGATAAGCAGATTTATGGCACGTTTATAAGAACCTTATCTAAAATTACCACTCCAGAAAGAGCCGATAAAATTGCAACGGTGAAACAGCTTTTATCTGAGGCTCAGCCTAAAATTATTATGACCACTATTCAAAAGTTTGAAAGTGAAACAGAAGAAAGAGAAGTTATTGAAGACGGTGAAAAGGCTAAGAAGAAGTTTATTGTGCCTTATCAAGTTTTGACCACCAAGAGTAATGTGATTGTACTGTCCGATGAAGCTCATAGAAGTCAGTATAAAGATACTGCATTAAACATGAGAACAGCTCTTCCTCATGCCACTTTCATTGGCTTTACGGGGACGCCCATTGATAAAGAGGATAAGTCTACCCCAAGAACCTTTGGAGGGTATATTGATAAGTATGGGATTAAGGAAGCTGTTGATGATGGTGCTACAGTAAAAATCGTCTATGAGGGCAGAATGCCACAGCTTCATATCAAGGACGCTACCTTGGACGAATTGTTTGACGAAGCCTTTGAAGACAGAAGTGAGGAAGAAAAGGAAGCCATCAAGCAAAAGTATGCCAATAAGAAAGCCATTGTAGAAGCAGAAGAGCGAATTAATGATATTGCTATCGATATGCTTACGCACTATAGAGATAATATTCTTCCCAATGGCTTTAAAGCTCAAGTAGTTTGTGTAAGCAGGGAAGCTTGTGTGAGATATTATCATGCACTTAAGAAGCATATGAAAGAAGTGGTAGGGCAGGATTTAGAATGCACGGTAATTTTCTCAGGCACCCTAAACGACCCGCCCCATTTAAAAGAGCATTTTACAACCAAAGCTGAGCAGGAAAACATTATAGACCGATTTAAAAGACCTATTGAAAAGGATAAGCTTTGCTTTATTATTGTAAAAGATATGCTTTTAACTGGTTTTGACGCTCCGATTGAGCAGGTTATGTACCTTGATCGGTCTTTAAAAGAGCATAACTTATTGCAGGCTATTGCGAGAGTCAATAGAACCCACACACTGGAAACGGAACGTAAGACAGAGGGAAATAAGGTTAAAAAGTCTAATATCGTAAAACAATGTGGTTATGTCGTAGATTATTATGGAGTTTCAGATTACTTAGAAGAAGCCTTGGCGATATTCGATAAAGAAGATTTAGGTGAGCCCATGCAGTCCATGGAGGAGCTTTACAAAGAAATGTTTTCTTATAGAGAAGACGTTATGAATATGTTTAAGGGGAAAGATAAAAACAACTTGGACGAACTTATTAACGTCTTAGAACCCCAAGATAAGCGGGCTGAATTTGAAATCGGCTATAAACGTTTTTCAGGAACAGTAGAAGCTTTACTGCCTTCTCATGTGGGAACAGATATTTTAAATGACTTAAAATGGCTGGGATATATCAGAGCTGGTGCAAAGGCGAAATATAGCCCAGAAGAAGAACTGGATATCAGTGATTGCGGAGAAAAGGTGCGGGCGATTATAGAAGAATACTTAGAATCCTTGGGGGTTATTAGCTGGATAGAGCCTATTACCTTATTTGAAGATGATTTTAAGACCAAGATTAATACCTTAAAATCTGACGAGGCTCAAGCCTCTGCTATGGAACATGCAGTCAAACATGCGATTAGTGTGAAAATGGACGATAACCCTGTTTTCTATACCAGTTTATTAGAGAAACTTCAAAGGATATTAGACGATACTAAGAATGACTTTATTGAAAGAAAGAAAAAGCTTCAGGAATTTATTGAGCGAGAAGTCGAAAAAGGCACCAAATCTCAATCTCAGAGCTTAGGACTGAATGAGAAAGAATTTGCTTTCTTTGAGGTAGTGAAAAAGTACATTGTAGACGAATCCGTAGAGCAAGGGGTAGTTAAAGAAGAAAGTGAAAGTTATATTAGTAATGATGTGATTGAACTCTCTAAAAGCATAGCCATTCATATCCGCCAAGTGGTAGAAGAAAACTATATGATAGACTGGATTAACAATCCAAGTAAAACCAATGATATTGAAAGAGCCATCTTTATGATGCTAAACAAAAATTATTTTAAAGAGATTAAGTTAGCCATCAGAAGAAATATGGTTAATCCACTACTCAACTTAGCTAAAAAGCACTTTTCAAAATTAGAGGAGGATTAAGGGAAGCATATTATGAAATTGGAATTTCAGTATGGCACAACCAAAATTGCATTTAGTGTAACCTTTAAAGATAGAAAGACTATGGAGATAGCAGTAGAGCCTCCAGATAGTGTAACGGTAATTGCCCCAATCGGAATCACCAAAGAGCAGATCCTTGAGAAGGTGAAGGGTAAAGCAAGCTGGATTATTCAACAGATTTACTCCTATAGACATATGAACTATCAAGCCATTAGAAGGGAATTTGTTAATGGCGAATCCTTTATGTATTTAGGTAGGAATTATGCCCTTCAAATCGAATTAAACATAAGTGCTCAAAAACCAGAAATCAAATTGTTTCGGGGCAAATTTATAGTTACCACAAAAGACAAGAATGAAGACATGATTAAAGAGGCTATGGAGCTTTGGTATAGGAATAGAGCCAAGGAAATAGTAACTCAAAGAGTTAAGTATTATCAAAAGTCCTTTAATCTTAAGCCTACAGCGATTAAGATTAAGGAGCAAAAGAAAAGGTGGGGGAGTTGTACCTCTAAGAATGATCTGCTCTTTAATTGGCGATGCATTATGGCTAAGTCCAATGCTTTAGATTATATTATTGTACATGAAATGTGCCATATGTATCATAAGGACCATTCAAAAGCGTTCTGGGAGCTTATGGTTTCTGTACTGCCAGATTATGAGACAAGAAAAGAATGGCTGAAAAACTATGGGGTAAGGATGGACTTGTAAGTAAGAGTCAACACAGTGGATGGGCTAAGGGAGAATTAAAGAGATAAGGTTTGAGGGTTAGGGGAGATTTACTCTTAACTCTTTTTTTGTTTATTTATTGAGGTTGTTTTTATTACTTCAATATTAAGGTATAATCATTCAGACATTGATTTAAGGCGTTTGATGATTGAAAGGATCAAAAAAATACTTTTGGTATAGGCATGGGGGATGATATAAATACAACCAGCAGCTCATATCTTTTGTAAAACTATATGATATTCACTTACAGTGTAAAGATCTATCGTTAGACTATGGCTAGCAAAGGATTTTGGTATTCGGAAGGGCCTATGTAGTAATTCGTTAAGAAAATCTTAGTAGCTTTTTCAAATAGCTCTTAGCCGCGCTGTTTGAGTCATGATGCGGTAAAACTGCATCCGCGAGTTTGCGGCGTTTATTTTAAAAAGGTGCTTAGATTTTTAGAATTACGGAGTCGAGCCTCTGGAGAATACTAAAATTCTCTTGCGGAACTATTAGATAACCTAATTTTATTGAATTTTATAATTATCTAAATTAAAGTTGTGCTTAAGCTAAAAGCTAAGCAAAAATAGTTGTTTGATCTTAGCTCTATTAAAAAAATAAATCAAAAATTGCTTGAAGTAGTTTAAATAACTAGGATAATGTGGAGCTTGCAAATAGGATTTAAATAGTATAAATATTGAGATATAATAGAGTATAAGATAGACTAATGTGATAGAGCTAAGAAGCATGACGGCAGGCAGAAGATACAAGGGGTTAGGGCTATGGAGGATAAGGGGAAAGTATGCTATAATAAATAAACAAGACAATTAAGACATAAGATAAAGCACTCCATTTACAATCAGGAGGTTAGTATGATACGAAGAGCAGAAACTAGAGATATTGACAGGTTAATTAAACTGAGAATGCAGCTTATTAAAGAAGCCAATACTATACAAGATGATAGTGCCCTTTTGGAAATAGAAGAAAATAATAAGTGCTATATACATAATGAACTCAATAAAACTTTTTTTTCTTGGGTAATAGAAGAAGACGGAGAAATTATAGCTGTAAGCGGGCTTAACATCCTCGCTAAGCCACCTACTTATACCAACCCAACAGGTAAAGAGGGGTTTATCATGAATATCTATGTGGTGCCTTATGCAAGAGGTAAAGGGTATGCTACCTGTTTGGTAAATGAGATTATTGGGTATCTTAAACAGACAGACTGCAGAAAAGTAAGCTTAGTTGCGACCGATGCAGGCAGACACGTCTATGAAAAAATTGGTTTCAAAATTAAACATGCTGTTATGGAGTATGATTTATTAACTGAAGGCTATTAATACAAAAGGGGTGAAGTTATGAAAATAACGAGAATCAGTGTAGAAGGATTGTATGGACTGCATAATTATGATATTCCGTTTGATGAAAGTGAAAATATCAAAATTATTCATGCCCCAAATGGCTATGGTAAAACAACGCTGCTTAAACTCATTAGTGATATTATGAATTGCAAACTGTTTGAAATAAGCATTATTCCATTTAACTATTTCACTATTCAGTTTGATAATAGCATAACTATACAAGTTAATAAGGATCAGGGGTCTAAAGAATCAGCAGATAAAAAGCAAGATATAAAAATAAACGGAGATGAAGAAATCAGTATTCGGTACACATTGGTACAAGGCGATGAAAAAAAGGAATATAAGTTAACGAATCGATTGAACTACACGGCTATGCTGGAAGGTAAAGTGCCTATTCATTATATTGAAAAAAATCTTCCTTTTTTAAAAAGAATTGCTCAGACTGCATGGTATGATACAAGGCAAAATGAAAAGCTGAGCTACGATGAAGTGATGGCAGGGTACGGAGAGTTATTATTTGTAGATGAAGAGCTAAGAGAAGCACTTAATGAGATACGTGAGCAAATGCCTGTACATTTTATCCATGCCACCAGACTGCTCAGCCTGCGTGAATCAGGAGAAGGACGTCTTGCCGGGAGAAGAAAAAATAGTGCACCGTCTGTTCTTGTTTATTCAAAGGAACTAGCAGACATAATAGGGGCTTTCTTAGCTGAATCAGCAGCACTTACTCAGGAGCTGGACCGAACTTTTCCGGAAAGGCTGATTGAGGAAATCACAAAAAAAGATGATGAGGATGCAATAAGTCTTGAAATGATTAACGAAGAACTGCAGGCATTAGAAAAAAGGCGGGTTAAGCTGCAGGAAATAGGGCTTTTATCAAGCAGCACGATTAAAGGGATTCACGATACTAAAAATGTTGATAAACATACCCTAAAGGTACTGGGACTATACATCAAAGACAGCAAGCAGAAGCTGGATGTTTTTAATGAACTTGAAACTAAAGTTAATTTATTAAGGGAAATTATTAATAAACGTTTTAACTACAAAATCATGCAGATTAGTAAACAGGGAGGATTCTTATTTGAGCTTCCGAACAAAGCACTCCTTAGTCCGGATAAGCTTTCATCAGGAGAACAAAACGAATTAATACTAATCTTTGAACTTCTTTTTAAATCAAAGCCTAATTCACTGATACTAATCGATGAACCTGAAATTTCGCTTCATATTGCATGGCAGCAGCAATTTTTAGAAGATATGCAGGCAATATCTGATGTAACGGATGTCAATATTATTATTGCAACACATTCACCGGATATTATTAACGGAAGATGGGATTTAACTACTGGCCTGGAGGAATGCTAATGAAGCAATATGTTAATGCTACAAGGCTTGTTACAAAAATTAAGATGCTTCGCAGCGGAAAGGCTAATAAAAGTTTTGTTGTTGTAGAAGGCATTACTGATCATAGGTTGTATAGCAAGTTTGTTGTGCAGAGTACATGCGAAATGATTATTGCAGACAGTAAGAGCAATGTGCTGCAATGTATTGAAACCTGTAATGATGAAAAGATGAAAGGTATTGTGGGTATTGTTGATGCTGATTTTTGGAGGCTGGAGGAGCAGAATGCTTCTATAAATAATGTATTTTTAACAGATTATCACGATTTAGAGTGTATGCTGATCCATTCTCCGGCCTATGATAGTGTTCTTTTTGAATATGCGAATCGTAATAAATATTTAAGGTTTGAAGAAAAAAGAAAACGTTCTGTTAGAGAAATCATTCTGGAAAGCGGTGCTAAAATAGGTTACTTAAGATGGTATTCTCTGCAAAACAATTTAGGCCTGAAATTTAGCGGCTTGGATTTCAGTAGGTTTGTAAATCCTGAAAATTTGGAGGTAGATCTTATAAAGCTTGTCGAATATATTTTAGTCCATTCAAAAAAACATAATGTATTTAACAGCAGTCAAATCGTTAAAGAATTAAAAAGCTTCATTAAGAATACAAATAGTTTATGGGATGTTTGCTGTGGTCACGATTTAATAGAAATATTAACGATAGGCTTTATTTATATCTTTGGGGAGTATAATGCCAAAAATCTTTTTTCAGGAAATCTTGAAGGAAGCTTCAGGCTGGCTTATGACTACCATTCCTTTAGAATGAGCAACCTATATAAGAGTTTATCAAAGTGGGAGCAAATAAATAGCAGTTATAGTCTGTTTGAACATAAAAAAAGCCGTGCTGTTATCTAGTAAAAATATTATTTTAGGAGGAGAAAAATGTATTGTACGCAATGTGGAAATTTATGCAGCGATCAAGACAAGGTATGTACCCGCTGCGGAAATCATGTGAATAGAAAAAAAAATGAGGTTTATCAAGAGGCTGATAATAGCAGCCGTTATTATGGCACATCTGGTGACAGCTCTAGTCAAAATGATACTCAACAGAATGATAATGCACATGCTTATAATAAGGCGCATACATATAACCCTAATGGAAACTATCACACAAATTATCAGTATGCAAACAGAAATTATTATGCTGTACCTTATGCAGGGTTTTGGTTAAGATTTGCAGCGCGTCTTATAGATGGGATTATTATTAATATAGGTACATGGGTGCTTTATGGCATTTTAAGTGTGGTGCTGGGAGCTAGTATTTATTCTTTGAACAGCGTTGATAGTGGCATTGGAGTGGTTATGGTTTTACTAATGCAGGGTATTGTTATCGCAAGTGCATGGCTGTATTCTGCGCTTTTTGAAAGTTCAGTGTATCAGGCAACGCCAGGGAAAATGGCAGTAGGTATTAAAGTAGTAGATTTAGAAGGTAACCAGCTGACATTTGGAAGAGCAACAGGCAGATACTTTGCAACAGTTATTACCGGACTTACGCTAGGGATAGGTTACATTATGGCCGGGTTCACGGAAAAGAAGCAGGCTTTGCATGATATGATTGCCGGGACACTGGTTATAAGAAAGTAAAAATTTTAATAGTAAGATACAAAAAAGAGGAGTCTTCCTCTTTTTTGTATTGAAATAGAGAACTGTATAAGGACATAAAGAACCTTTTGGATTTCACAAAGACAAGTTTTCTCTTTATGTTTTTTGCCTATATGAAGAAAGATTTAAATGCTCAATGTTGCAGAAAGGACCAGGGTATGGATCAAAAAGAAAAAAGTGAACTTCAGTCAAAGCTGCCTATAGCAGCGGGAATAAATGGGAGAGGAGATTATCTCCTGTCAGCTGTTCTCGTGCTTCTAATAAAGATTCAGGAAGAATACCATATTCTTTTTCAAAAAAGAAGCAAACATATCAGACAAGCTGGAGAAATATGTTTCCCGGGGGGAATGTATGATACGAACTTAGACTATAGTACAAAAGATACGGCGCTACGGGAGACTGCTGAAGAGATTGGGCTTATGCCTAGAGCGGTAGATGTTATAGGTGCTTTGGACTATGTTATTGCCCCAATGGGTGTAATTGTTGAGCCGTTTTTAGCAGCCGCTGAATACGAGTGTCTTGACCATTTGAAACTAAGCAACGAGGAAGTTGAAAAGGTTTTTACCCTGCCTTTAGCTTTTTTCAAGCAAAATCCTCCAGAGACTTATCAGACACTTATTAAAGTCCATCCGTCTTATATCAATGCAGAGGGAAAAGAAGAAATCCTTTTTCCGGCAGAAGCCCTTGGTCTTGGGGAAACTTATACAAAACCTTGGGGAAGAGGCCAAAGCACGGTCTATGTTTATCGCTCGGACGAAGGCCTTATTTGGGGACTGACAGCAAAAATAATTTATGATTTGGTACAAAGACTTGATTGATACTGAAATTAGGTGTATTTTAGAATAAAAGCATGTGTTTTGACGCTTAAAGATAAGGACTGATAGGAGGAACATAAGTGAGGATAGTTGATGTTGATGATCTGCAAGGCGGAGAAATTATTGCCAAAGATATTGTCTGTAAAAATGGGACTGTACTGCTTAGAAAAGATTCGAAGTATAGGCCAAGTTTTAGAGAAAAGCTGCTGGAACTTCAAGTATTATTTGTATATATAGATGATGAGCTCTCAGAAGGCATAGAGCCTCAAGTGCTTCTTAGTAATGAAAAGAAGAGTATGATGCTTAGTGAATTTTCTACTGAGATTGATAAGTTAAAATCTCAAACAACCTTTGAAGTCCAGACGATTTATAGTATTGTGAGCAGCCTGGTTGAAGAAATAAGCGGAAAAGACGTTATGTATGATATCATGGATATTCGGAGAAATGATTCGGATGTTTATGAGCACTCTTTAGGGGTAGCCATTATTGCTTATATTCTTTGTAAGAAGATGAATTTAAATAGTGTATTAACGAAAGATATATTGGTAGGCGCTTTGCTCCACGATATAGGAAAAATTCTTATACCTAAAGAAATTCTTAATAAACCCAGCAAGCTGGATGAAAAAGAATATCAGATTATTAAGCAGCATCCGATGCTTGGTTATAATATTATAAAAGATGATCCTAATATCAGTGCCATTACAAAAGTTGTGGTGCTATGTCACCATGAGCGTGAAGACGGCAGTGGCTATCCATTAGGAAAGGGTGAAGATTTACATATAGGGGCGAAAATTATTGGCTGCTGTGATGCATTCAATGCCTTGACCTCTTCAAGACCTTACAGACAAGGAATGGAACTCAATGAAGTTGTTCTTCTGCTGAGAAAAGAGAAGCTGAATATCGAAGTACGCAATACACTTGAAAGTGTTTTAGCTTTTTATCCTATTGGAACGACAGTGATGCTTAGTAATGGAGCAATTGGCATAGTAGAGAAAAATTATCAGGGAAATTTAAAGAAGCCTTTGGTACGGATTGTAAAGGATGGCGGCACACTGCTCACATCCCCATATAAAATTGATTTAAGTCAGGAGCAAAAACTATTTATTGCTCAAAGACTAGGAAATGTCATGTAAGATTCTTATTAATCAGTGCAAAAATTTAAAGGTAGGCACGCAATTTTATCCATTTACTTGTGTGGGGTTTGGAAATAGAATAATGTTAATATTTGATATTCAAAATATAAAATTTATAGACAAAGGAGATACATATATGAAATTTGGCTATTTTGATGATATTAACAGAGAGTATGTCATTACCACGCCAAAGACTCCTTACCCATGGATCAACTATCTTGGGAATGAAGAGTTTTTTGGACTGATTTCTAACACAAGCGGAGGATATTGCTTTTATAAAGATGCTAAGTTAAGAAGAATTACAAGGTTCAGATATAACAGCGTGCCTATTGATAATGGCGGAAGGTATTTTTATATTAATGACGGCGGGGACTTTTGGTCTCACACCTGGAAGCCTGTAAAAAAAGAGCTTTCATTTTATGAGTGCAGACATGGTCTTGGGTACTCGCAATTTGCCGGAGAAAGAAATGGCATTAAGGTTGAACAACTGGCATTTGTGCCTTTGGGTGTAAACGGAGAAATACATAGAATTAAAGTAAAGAATACATCAGACACTAATAAATCAGTTCAACTCTTTTCTTTTGTTGAATTCTGTTTATGGGATGCCCATGATGATTCAACCAACTTCCAAAGAAACTTCAGTACAGGAGAAGTTGAAATACAAGGTAGCGCGATTTATCATAAAACTGAATATAAAGAAAGAAGAAATCACTATTCTTTCTACTCTGTAAATGCACCTATTGATGGATTTGATACAGATAGAGATTCTTTCGTTGGTTTATACAATGGCTTTGAAGCACCAGACAGTGTAGTAAATGGTGCTTGTAAAAATTCTGTAGCCAGCGGCTGGTCACCGGTTGCTGCGCACCAAATCAATATTGACCTTGCAGCAGGAGAGGAAAAGTCTTTCGTATTCCTTTTAGGGTATGTTGAAAATAAAGAAGAAGAAAAATGGGAATCCAAAGGGATCATCAATAAAACACCAGCTAAAGCCATGATGGAAAGATTCAGCACGGATGCTGCAGTAGAAGAAGCGCTAAATGAACTGAAAGCATATTGGGAGAGCTTGCTTTCTCACTATACTTTAGAAAGCGATGATGAAAAACTTAACCGTATGGTTAACATATGGAATCCCTATCAATGTATGATCACTTTCAATATGTCAAGAAGTGCATCATACTTTGAGTCAGGTATCGGCCGTGGCATGGGCTTTAGAGATTCTAATCAAGACCTTCTAGGCTTTGTACATCAAATACCAGAAAGAGCAAGAGAAAGAATTATCGATATTGCGTCCACGCAGTTTGAAGACGGCGGCTGCTATCACCAGTATCAGCCACTCACTAAAAAAGGAAATAATGATATCGGAAGCGGCTTTAATGATGATCCGCTGTGGTTGATTCTTGGAACAACTGCATACATTAAGGAAACAGGAGATCGAGCTATTTTAGATGAAATGGTTCCTTTTGACTGCAACCCAGAGAATAAGGCAACGTTATTCCACCACTTAAAAGTTTCTTTTGACCATGTCATTAACAACGTAGGGCCTCATGGACTTCCTTTAATCGGTCGTGCGGATTGGAATGACTGTTTGAACCTTAACTGTTTCTCAAGTACGCCGGGAGAATCTTTCCAGACCACTGAAAATCAAGAAGGCGGCACTGCTGAGTCTGTACTTATTGCAGGGATGTTTGTATTCATTGGTAATGAATATGTTGAACTTTGCAAAGAAATCGGTAATCTTGAAGAAGCGCAAAGAGCACAGGCTCATATTGACCAAATGAAAGAAACAATCTTAACCCATGGGAATGACGGGGAATGGTTCCTTAGAGCTTATGACTTTTATGGCAATAAGATCGGAAGCAATGAGAATGAAGAGGGTAAAATCTTTATTGAACCTCAAGGCTTCTGCGTAATGGGTGGTGTAGGCGTAGAAAACGGCCTTGCAGAAAAGGCCCTTAATTCAGTAATGGAAAGACTGGATACTGACTATGGTATTGTTCTTAACAATCCAGCTTTTACGAAATATTATATAGAAATGGGTGAGATTTCTACTTATCCACAAGGTTACAAAGAAAATGCGGGCATCTTCTGTCATAATAACCCATGGATTGCCTGTGCTGAAACAGTACTTGGACGAGGAGACCGTGCTTTTGAAGTATATAAAAAGATAGCACCGGCTTATCTTGAAGAAATCAGTGATATTCATAAAACAGAGCCTTATGTTTACTCACAGATGGTAGCAGGCAAAGATGCAGTAAGGCATGGAGAAGCTAAAAACTCATGGCTTACTGGAACAGCAGCTTGGAATTTTATTACGATTTCACAGTGGATCTTAGGTATCAAACCTGATTATAGAGGATTAAAAGTAGATCCTTGTATTCCAAAGGATTGGGACGGCTACCGCATTACCAGAGAATTTAAAGGAATAAAATATGAAATTGTAGTTAAAAACCCTGATCATGTATGTAGAGGGGTAAAACAGTTAATAGTAGATAATCAACTAGTAGAAGGCAATATCATTCCTGAGTTCTATGACAATGAGGTTCATAAAGTAGAAGTTATATTAGGATAAAATAAATCCTCCTGAAAGGCTATGGATTTTACATCTATAAGTTTAAGTTATTCAGGATGATGCATGCTGTGAAATGACCCGGAGAAACAACTTTGCATAGATGAATAACTTAAGTTTAGATGTTGTTTCTCTATAGAAGGATTCATTTTATAAGTGTTTGGATACAAGTTCATAATTTAACTAAAGAATATTTAACTTAGATATAAGCGTTGACTTTTATAAAAAACAGTGTTAAAATGCAAAAAAAGTGTTAAATGATATACTAACTCAAAGGTGAGCTTCTAAATATTTTATTTAGGCGCTCATTTTTATTTTGAGATACAAAGTGCGTTTTTTGAACGCCTGTATGTGTGAGTCTGGTATTAAACGCTATTTCTTTGCAAATAGTAAATATCTCAAAGGCGAGATACCCATAACTTTTAAGTAGGGGGTATCCCGCCTTTTTGTATTTAGTTGAAATAGTTTGGCGGCACTTAATGATTTTAATGAGGTTATTTAGTAAAAATAGGAGGCATTGAAATGGGAAAAAATAAAAGTTCAAAAAAAGAAAAGACAAAAAGGATTTTCACCGCAGGAATCATAACAGCCAGTGATCTAAGTGCAACGGGAGAACAGGAAGATGAAAGCGGAAAAATATTAGATTATATGCTTAAAGACAGAGGGTTTGAAATTAAATACTATATTGTTATACCTGGGGAAGTGGATAGAATACAAGAAGCTCTGGTACTTCTTTGTGATGATATCAAGGCTGACCTAGTCATTACTACAGGGGGGATTGGACTAAGTAAGCGGGATGTAACACCTGAGGCTACCCTGGGGGTAATCGACAAAGAAGCTTCAGGGATCAGCGAAGCTATTAGATACTATGGATTGCAGAAAGATCCGAATGTTATGCTGACAAGAGGTGTTTCAGGAATCAGGCGCAACACGCTGATTATCAATCTGCCAGGAAGCGTAAGAGGGGTCAGAGAATCTTTTGAAAGTATTATTGATACCATTTACCATGGACTTGAGGCGGTAGCCGGTGAAAACATAGCGTTAAATTAGATAATTTGAATAAAAGTATTTTAAAATTAATCGAAATCCTATAGAATTTTGAGGTGTCGAATTTTAAGATTGATAAATAAACTATCCTATACTATAATATATTTATATCCTATATCAAGAATATATACAGCTTTACTAAACAGTCTATACAATCTGGAAAATAGGACGTGTGCCCACAAGTTTAGCTTGCAGGATCAAGAAATATTTACTTATAGAAAAGGGGTAGGGCTATGAAGAAAAAATCAAATAAACTTCAACTTAACAAGATAAAAGTGAAGACAGGAAAAAAAAGTGAAGGCAGAAAAGTGCTATCAATTAGACAGAAGTTGATTTTAGGATTTATAGCTTTTGCTATTATTCCGCTTATTACGGTAAGCATGGTATCTTATACGATGTCTAGAAGTACTTTAAGAGAGACAAGTTTGAGTTTTGCTTCGCAGCTTATCGATCAAGCGAGCATCAATATTGAAGGGTTTTTAAATGGAGTTGAAAAAAAGGCAGTTAACATATGTATAGACTCTGTTATTTCTGATGGGCTTCAGACGTATAATTCGGACAATATTCTCGAAAAAATGGCAGCTTCCAGAGATATGGGCAGAAAGCTGATAGCAGTGAGTACTGTAGAAGATGATATTGATACGATGAATATTATCTACAACGATGGAGAGGTTATTGGCGGAACGTTACGAATTACTGCCGAGGAAGTAAATAAGTATAAAGAATATGTTGGCAGCACCAGTGGAGTTTGGAAAAAAGGTCTGGAGAGTGATCCAGATAATATTTATTACTTAAAAAGCATTAAGAATGTAAATACAGGGAAAGACCTTGGCATATTACGGACTAGAATAAAAAAGAATACGTTGATTAATAATCTCAAAGACATACATATTTTAGAGGGTGCAAACTTATATATAGCCGATGAAAATGGGCAGATGATCTATAATACAGATGATACTCAGACAGTGGTAAATGAGGGGATCTGGAGCAACGTAGGAGAGGATAAAGGAGAGCTGATTCAGCAGGGAAAACTGATTAATTATAAAACACTCAAAAATGGGTGGAAAATCATTGTGGAGATTCCAGAGCGGTCTCTTACCAGTAAATTAAACTTAACAAATGCTGTTGTGTTTGTATTAATTATTGTATCGACCCTTATTGCAATAGCCTTTGGTTTTGTATTTTCTCACAGCTTTTCAAAACCTATTATTAAGATGATGAAGCTGATGAAAGCAGCTGAACAGGGCGATATTACTGTTGAAATGGATACAACACGCAAAGATGAGATAGGTATGCTCTGCATCAGTTTTAACCATATGATCGGCAATATCAGAAAACTGCTGGAAGAAACAAGAGGGGTAGTGGTTCATACCGTTGAAGACGGACAACTGTTAAAAGATGCAACGCAGCATTCTGTAGAAGCCTTCAAACAGCTTTCTGTATCTATTGGAGATATTGCTGTAGGAGCAACTAATCAAGCGGAAGATGCGGAAAAAGGAACAAGGGCTATGTATGCCTTATCAGAAAGTATACAAGATGTCCTAGTGAATACACAGGAGATTGTAAGTAAAAATCAAAATGCCAAAGCGATTATTAAAGATACGAGTGACAGCATACAGCAGCTTAATGTGACGATGAATTCTTCCATGCAGGTTTCATTTCAGATTGAATCAAGTATCATTGAACTAAATACACTCATAAAAAGTATAGAAGAAGTTATGAAAATATTAGATGGCATCAGTGAGCAGACTAACTTACTGGCACTTAATGCAAGTATTGAAGCTGCACGGGCAGGAGAAGTTGGAAAAGGGTTTGCAGTTGTTGCTAATGAAGTTAGAAATCTGGCTGAGCAGTCTAAACTGTCAACGCGAAATGTAAGACAGACCATTAATACAATACAGGATAAGACGAAAGCCGCGGTTGAACTTGTAAAAAGTGCCAACCATATTGTGACGCAGCAGGAAAGGTCTGTTAAAAGTACAGATGAAGCCTTTAACAGTATCATTGAACTCCTTAAAAATATGGATATCTCTTTGCAGAATGTAAGTACCAAAATCAACGACATGGAACAAATCAAAGATGAGACGATGCACAAAATAGAAAAAATAGGCTCTGTTACATCTGATACAGTAGCGGCTACGCAGGAAGTTAATGCCCTAAGTGAAGAACAAAGTGCTATTATAGAGCAGCTGTTTAATGTATCAAACAAGCTGACGTCTACTATGGGGCAGCTTAATGAATCAATAGAAAAATTCAAAATGAATTAATTGAGTAGTAATAAATTCATTTGATTGTAAGGAATTAAAGGGGCATATGGCCAGCAGCTTTTAAAGCTGAGGGGCCATATGCCCTTGATATCTTTTTAAAAGTAATGAATCATTCAAGAACTAAAAGTGCTATAATAAAGGAAAATAATGTGGAGTAGAGAGGAATCAGAATGTTTTTTGAACTTATAGGCGTATTTTTTATCATACTGTGCATGGGAAGTATTTTAAAAGACTATGTTAAAGGAAATAGACACTATAAGCTTTATGCTTTGGAAGCGATTATAAAAGAAGAAAAAAAAGGCGGGTTTTTAAAATACGCCAGGTCGGCGGTCAGCTTGTTTGAAACACTATTTTTAGGAGGATTGCTTTTCATGCTTTTCGTTTGGGGTTACAACGAGCAAACTTTAATTATACGTATAATTGTTTTTCTTATGGTCTATTATATGAAGCGCTATATGCCTTTTTACAGCTGGATAATGTATAAGCAAGGCATAGCAGGATTTGGCAGTCATTATGTTATTGAGTGGGATAAGATAAGAGGCTGTAGATGGATTGAAAAGGGTACATTTTTAATATTAGTTGTAGAATTTACCAGAAAGGGCATTGTAGCCGAGCGGGCAGACTTTATAGTAGATCTTACTTATAGAAAGCAGATTGAGAGGTTAATTAATGAGAAAAACTTATCCTTCTTTTCATGAGAATAGAAAGTGCATTTTTTCCATGCTTTCTTGTGCTAGTATTGTAATATTTTATGAAAACATAAGAGATTTGAACTTAAACTTTAGTATAAACATGGGTATGAAAAAAAATAAAAAAACTGTTATAATAAAAGGGACTAAATATGAGGAGTGAAGCATAATGTATAAGTTAATAGCAGTTGATATGGACGGAACATTATTAAAAGAAGATAAAACCATTTCAGATAAAACAAAAAAAGCGATTCTTAAAGCGCAGCATAAGGGTGTAAAAGTTGTCCTTGCATCAGGACGACCCATAGAAGGAATGATCAGGTATTTAGAGGAGTTAAACTTAACGTCAGAAGAAGACTATGTACTAAGCTTTAATGGAAGTATCATACAAAATGCCAAAACAAAAGAGGTTATCAGGAAAAATATTCTAAAAGGAAAAGATTTGATGTACCTATATGACATTGCAAAACAAGTAGGCGTTAACATTCATGCTTTTTCCAGCAAAGGCTGCATTACGCCTAGAATGAGCAAGTACAGTGAAGTAGAGGGAGTGATTAATAATATTCCAGTACTTGAAGTAGACTACAGTACGGTGCAGGATGAAGAAGATATCATTAAAATTATGATGATTGATGAGCCTGAGATTCTTGAGGCTGCTATCAGTAAACTGCCTAAAAGTTTGTATGATGAATATACCATTGTTCGAAGTGCGCCATACTTTTTAGAATTCTTAAATAAAGATTCCAGTAAAGGAACAGGGATGAAAGCTTTAGCAGATTACTTAGGTATCAGCAAAGAACAGGTAATCTGTATTGGTGATGCAGGAAATGATTTAGATATGATTGAATTTGCCGGCCTTGGTGTAGCCATGGGAAATGCCTTTGATGAAGTTAAACAGGCTGCTGACTATATTACCAAAAATAATCAGGAAGACGGCGTTGCTCATGTAATTCAAAAGTTTGTGTTAGCAGGCTGATACAAAAAAATATTTAAAGATAGGCTATACATTTTAGATAAAATGATTTATTATAGCATAGGATGTAAAAAAGGCTTCTAGGGCATACAGATTATTTTGACAGGCTGTGAACATTGCTAAATAGAGAAAGCACATGTTTTGAAGCAGAGTTTATATCATGCGTGGTGCAAAATCATTAGGAGGGGAAATATGGATAGTGATGGGGATATTATACTGAAGGATATGGAAGAACAGGACTGCAGGCTTATTGCAGAAGTTTTTTCAAAAGAGGAGCATAGCACACCCATTAAGCTCTATCAATCTTACTTTCAGCAAAAGAAATCGGACATAAGAGATATTATTATTGCATGGCATAAGGGGCAGGTTATTGGCTATGTAACGATAGTCTGGGAAAGTAATTATGAAGATTTTAAAGAGCAGCATATACCAGAGATTAAAGATATCAGAGTGCTGCCGGAGTACCAAAGACAAGGTATAGCATCACGGCTTATGGATGAAGCCGAAAAAAGAGTGGCAGAATTCGGAGCCTACTGCGCAGCAGGGGTTGGACTTTCAGAGACCTATGCAGCTGCCCAAAGTTTATATGCTAAACGCGGATATGTTCCAGATGGCAAGGGGATCTTCTATATGGATCAGGACATATTAAATGACCAATTAGAAGTAGATGATAACCAAGGTTTAATGATGATAAAGAGATTGTAGATGAGATAGGCAGCACTAAGGTAACTTAGGCTGCTTTTTTGTACGCATATTTTTTCGTGAAGCTTGTTTTATGCTAGTGTGTCATATATAATTTTCTTTAGATCAGGCTTCAATCACCAAAATCATTAAAACCGAAACAATCTTATGGGAAACTTTTATCACTATTTTTCTTTTTCAAATGGGTATGATTAAAAAAGCAGCTTGCAGTCATTAAGGTGAATCGGTCAATCTTATACTCGTACAGAGTGAAATCAGAAAGGAAAAAGGATGTTAGGACTTGCAAAGTATTTAAAATATTTTAGGATGCCTCTTTTGGCAGCTGTTATTGCACTTTTTATACAGGCTATGTGTGACCTTGCTTTACCTGACCTTATGTCAGGCATTGTTAATGAGGGGATAGCTGGTGGGAGTACGCCGTATATCATACGGGTTGGAGCTGTTATGTTAGGTGTGTCGCTTACAGCTGCTGCCTGCACAGTAATAAGCAGTTATTTTGCAGCTCAAATTTCAGCTGGAGCAGCAAAACACTTAAGAAGAGACTTGTTTGAAAAGGTGGAGAGCTTCTCTAATAACGAATTCGATAAGTTTTCTACCTCATCATTAATTACAAGAACAACTAATGATGTTATGCAGCTCCAGATGTTTGTTTTTATGATGATTAGAATGTTTTGTTATGCGCCAATTATCGGCTTCGGAGGCATTATTAAAACACTTACTTCTGATTTATCCATGTCATGGATTATTGGAGCAGCTGTGATTATCTTATTAGGCTTTATTGTCTTGATGGCATCTATGACGCTTCCTAAGTTTAAACAAGTACAAAGGCTTATTGACAGGCTTAATCTTGTGATGCGCGAAAACTTAAGCGGGATGCTCATTATAAGAGCTTTTGGAACTGAGAAGTTTGAAGAAGAACGCTTTGATAAGGCTAATACAGAACTTACCGAGACCAATCTTTTTGTGAACAGGGCAGCTGCATTTATGATGCCTATGATGGTACTTACAATGAATATTGTAACAATTGTCATTATATGGGTAGGCGCACATCAGATTGCAGCACTTAAAATGCAGGTTGGTGATATGATAGCTTTTATGCAGTATGCTATGCAGATTATTATGTCTTTTGTCATGTTGTCATTTATGTTTATTATGCTGCCGAGAGCTTCGGTTTCAGCAGAGCGTATTAAGGAGATACTGGATATAGAGCCTGCTATTTGTGATGAACATGCTTCCAAAACCTTTAATAAGGATTTCAAAGGGACGATACTATTTAAAGATGTATGTTTTCGTTATCCAGGGGCAGAAGAAAATATTCTTCAGCATATCAGCTTTACCGCGAAACCTTCCGAGACTACTGCTATTATTGGATCAACAGGAAGCGGAAAGACGACACTGGTTAATCTTATTCCTCGGTTTTATGACGTATCCGAAGGACAAATTTTAATAGATGGAATAGATATCAGAGAGCTTTCACTTTATGAGCTTCGCAGTAAAATTGGGTATGTCCCTCAGAAAGGCATGCTTTTTTCGGGAACGATAGCCAGCAACCTGCGTTTTGCAGATCAAATGACTGATATGAAAGATTTAGAAACTGCGGCACGCATTGCACAGGCCAAAGCCTTTATCAACTCAAAACCAGAAGGATTCGAGTCTGAAATAGCTCAGGGAGGAACGAACGTATCTGGCGGACAGAAACAGCGGCTGGCGATAGCGCGGGCTTTGGTTAAAAAGGCCCCTATTTATATATTCGATGATAGCTTCTCGGCCCTTGATTTTAAGACAGATGCAGCACTTAGGAAGGCACTAAAAGAAGAATTAGAGGGGGCCTTAGTCCTTCTAATTGCGCAAAGAGTTCATACCATTATGGATGCGGATCAGATTATTGTGCTGGATGAAGGGCAAATAGCAGGGATTGGTACCCATAGTGAGCTGATGAAAAACTGCGGAGTCTATCAGGAAATTGCTTTTTCTCAGCTTTCAAAGGAGGAACTTCAGCTATGAGTGATCTGAAAAATTATCAAAAACAAAGACCTCCAAGACGTGGTTTTATGGGTCATGGAGGCGGCGTTCCCATGCAGGGGGAAAAGGCACAGAACTTCAAGACAACCATGAAAAAACTTATAGACTATTTGAAGCAGTATAATTTTTTTATTGTAATCGTAATCATCCTTGCAGTCCTATCTGCGGTATTTCAAATTATAGGGCCATTTATTCTTGGCCTTGTGACTACAAAAGTTTTTGAAGGCATCAAGGCTTACGAGCTTCAGGGGACTGTCAGCATTGATTTTATATATATAAGAAATCAAATGATGATTCTTACCAGTTTATACATGGTTTCAGCTTTATTTGCTTATCTTCAAGGATGGCTCATGTCAGGGGCCGCGATGAAAGTTACTTATCAGTTTCGAAAGGATATCACTAAGAAGATTCATCGTATGCCGCTTAAATATTTTGATTCCAAGTCACATGGAGAGATTTTATCCCGAGTTACTAATGATGTAGATACAGTGAGTCAAACTTTAACTCAGAGTTTAACGCAAATAGTTGCCTCTGTTGTTACTGTCCTGGGGGTACTTGTGATGATGCTCGTGATTAGTCCAGTGATGACAATCGTTAGTTTGCTGATTATACCACTTTCTATGGGGTTTATTATGCTTATTGTTAAGCATTCTCAAAAGCACTTCAAAAAGCAGCAGGAGTATCTTGGACATGTCAATGGACAGGTAGAAGAAAACTATTCTGGGCATAATATTATTCAAGTATTTAATGGAGAAAAAGAAGCCATCGAAAGGTTTAATAAGGATAATGAAAAGCTTTATGAAGCCGCGTGGAAGTCACAGTTTTTATCAGGGATGATGATGCCAGTAATGGCTTTCATTGGCAACCTGGGTTATGTGGCTGTCTGCATTCTAGGAGGCTATCTGGCCGTTGTTCAGATGATAACAGTCGGCAATATACAAGCCTTTATACACTATATGAGGCAGTTTACACAGCCAATGTCACAGCTTGCTAATATTTCTAATACGCTTCAGTCGACAGCAGCAGCAGCTGAAAGAGTATTTGAGTTTTTGGAGGAGCAAGAAGAGATTGACCATACTTCTGAGATTTTGCCAATAGATAACGTAAAAGGTAAAGTCACATTTAAAAATGTCAATTTTGGCTATGATCTCAATCAGGCTGTTATTAATAACCTTTCACTTGAAGTTCAGCCAGGACAGACAGTTGCAATAGTAGGGCCAACAGGAGCGGGGAAAACAACAATCGTTAAGCTGCTTATGCGTTTTTATGAGATTCAGAGCGGAAGGATTTATGTAGATGGCTATAATATTCAAGATTTCACAAGAAGAGATTTGAGAAAATTATATGGCATGGTTTTGCAGGATACTTGGCTTTATCATGCGAGTATTATGGAAAATATCCGTTATGGCAGGCTAAGTGCAACGGATGAAGAGGTGATTGCGGCGGCAAAAGCCGCCCATGTTGACAGCTTCGTTCATGCTTTGCCAGAAGGCTATCAAATGGTTTTAAGTGAGGAGTCAGATAATCTTTCGGAGGGGCAAAAGCAGCTGATCACCATTGCAAGAGCTATTCTTGCGGATCCTAAAATTCTTATCCTTGATGAGGCCACAAGTTCTGTAGATACCAGAACAGAAGTATTTGTTCAAAAGGCCATGAAAAATCTCATGCAAGGGAGGACAAGTTTTGTCATTGCCCACAGGCTCTCTACGATTAAAGATGCCGATTTGATTCTGGTGATGAAGGATGGTGACATTGTTGAACAAGGAAAGCATCAGGAGCTGCTTAGACAGGGAGGACTTTATGCTGAGCTCTACAACAGTCAGTTTGACAAAGAGGCATAGATAAATGGGTTAAAAAAAAGAACTGTCACTTTTCTTAAGGTGACAGTTCTTTTTTTAGGCAGGCAGTCTATTAAATGACTTTTGTGGTCCAGTCTTCTACATTCCATACATCAGTAATAAAACTTTCATAAAAATAAGGTTCATGGGAAACAAGGATAATTGTGCCTTTAAATTCGCGAAGCGCCTTTTCAAGTTCGTCTTTTGCCTCCGGGTCTAGGTGGTTGGTCGGCTCATCCAGTACAAGGAGATTAAGGTCGCGCATTAAAATTTTACATAAGCGGACTTTGGCATTTTCTCCCCCGGAAAGAACCTTCATAGGGCTTGTAATATGTTCAGTTGTAAGCCCGCACTTCGCAAGTTCAGAACGCACTTCATGATTATTCATGGAAGGGTATTCATTCCATATTTCTTCAAGGGCCGTGTTGAGATTGCTTCTAGAATCTTCTTGTTCAAAATAGCCGTATTCCACATTTTCGCCGAATTCAACTTCACCAGAGATAGGTTTGAGGATACCTAAAAGTGTTTTGAGAAGCGTAGATTTACCAAGTCCATTCACGCCGCATATAGCTATTTTTTTACCTCTTTCAATTTTAAAGGTTAAAGGACTTGTAAGGGGTTCATCATAGCCTATAACAAGATTTTCAGCTTCAATAAGAAAGCGGCTTGGCGCTTTAGCTTCTTTGAATTTAAAAGTTGGCTTTGGTTTTTCTCTAGGCTTTTCAATAATATCCATCTTTTCAAGCTGTTTCATACGGCTCTTAGCCATACCGGTGGTTGCAACTCTGGCTTTATTTCTGGCAATGAAATCTTCAAGTTTATCAATTTCTTTTTGCTGACGCTCATAAGCCTGCTCCTGCTGACGCTTTTTAAGTTCAAACAGGCGCTGGAATTCATCATAGTTTCCGACATACCTGGTAAGTTCACAGTTTACAACATGGTAAATAATATTACACACACTATTAATAAATGGAATATCGTGAGAAACAAGAATAAAGGCATTCTCGTAGTTCTGCAGATAGCGCTTTAGCCATTCAATATGATTTTCGTCCAAATAGTTTGTAGGTTCATCAAGAATTAAGATGGTTGGATTTTGGAGCAGAAGTTTTGTAAGCAGAACCTTTGTACGTTGGCCGCCGCTAAGTTCATCTACCCTGCGTTCGAGGCCGATATCTCCAAGACCAAGCCCTTGTGCAACTTCTTCAATTTTTGAATCGAGTGTATAAAACCCACTGGCATCCAAGATATTTTGTATTTCAGCTGCATCTTCCATCATTTTGGTCATTTCTGTATCAGAAGCTTCCCCCATACGTTCATAAATGGCCAGCATTTCTTTTTCAAGTTCAAAAATATGATTAAAAGCAAGCCTCAGATTATCCCGGATACTGCTACCAGGTTCTAAGGCAGCATGTTGGTCAAGATAGCCTACTGTGACACGGTTTGACCATTCAATCGTTCCTTCATCTGGCATAAGCTTTCCTGTAATTATATTTAAAAAAGTGGATTTACCTTCACCGTTTGCTCCAACTAAAGCAACGTGCTCACCTTTTAGCAAACGGAAAGAAACATCCTCTAAAATTGCACGGGACCCAAATCCATGAGTGACATTTTTAACGGTTAATATACTCATTGTCCTTCTCCTTTGTTCATAAAATACATCCTTTTTATCATAATAGAAAAAGAGGTAAATGTATAGAGCTTATCTTTATAAATCTACAAATTCTTTGATAAAGGATTACAAAAGATGATAGGTACAGCCTGAACGCATGTATAAGGGGCAGAAGCGTAAAAAAATACTAAAGGCTTAACTTACTATAAGCCTTTAGTATTTTTAAAGAGAAGAGGTATTTAGTTTTTTTTGCATTGCAGTTGTAAGCTCGTAAGGAACTTGAAGGTTTCCGTAGCCGATGCCGATATCAAGCCCAGGTTTGTAATCCCCATGAAAATCACTGCCGCCTGTAGGAAACAGCTTGTATTTTAAACATAATTTTAAAAGGTCTACCACCTCTTCTTTGCTATGAGTAGAGTAAAGTGTTTCCATACCATCAAGACCTAATGCGGTCAGTTCGTTTAGCATCACTTCTTTTTCACTGGATGAAAAGCCATATAAATTTGGATGAGCCAGGACCGCAAGACCACCAGCCTCATGAATTGTATCAATACATTCTTTCGGGGCAAAACGCACTCTTTTGACATAACCTGGATGTCCGTGGCCTATATATTTTTCAAAAGCTTCCTGCCGAGTCGCCACATAGCCTTTGCGGTACAGTGCTGTTGCGAAGTGGGCTCTTGTGTAAATCGTATCAGGAGAGCTGTCAGCGGCCAAATCTTCTTCTGTAATCGTAAAGCCTAGATTATTGAGATTGCTGAGCATTTTCAAATTTCTTTGCCTGCGGCTTTCTACAAGGTATTTTAATTTATCAATGAGTTTTTGATTTTCATAATCTATATAATAGCCTAGAATATGAACTTCTTTTGACAGATATTCAGCTGAAAATTCTATGCCGGCAATGACTTCAAGACCAACCTCCAGACCTTTTTGAATACAATCTTCTATCCCCCCAACCGTATCATGGTCAGTGAGGGCAATGGCGCTCAATCCTTTATTTTTGGCATAAACAGCAAGTTCTGAGGGAGAAAAAGTACCATCAGAAATATTAGAATGGACATGCAGGTCAATAAGTTTCATAGATTTTCCTCCTTTTATATGATTATTTTATCATACTTGGCCATAAATGCACGTAAAATATTAATAACTATATGAGTAAGGAGGGAAGAAAATGCACAGGAATAAATTAAAAAGCAAACAAAAACTGGATATGCCAGGTGCTGTGATTGCCATGCTTAAAGCAAATGTCATGGCCTATGTTGTTACAGCAATTTTTATTTTGCTGGGATCAATCGTTCTTACATACACCAATGCCTCCGCAGCTGTTGAAAACTGGATCGTACTTATCGGCATTATTTTGTCAGCTTTTTTAGCAGGTTATGATACTGCTAAAGTAGACACTAGAAATGGATACAAATGGGGAGCAATGGGAGGAACACTTTACTTTATTTTGTTTTTAGTTCTTGGCACACTCGTAAATGAGTTAAAGACGCTATCTATAGGAGCCATGTTCATGATCGCATTTGCTGTTATTATCAGCAGCACAATAGCAGGAATGATTTCAGTAAATTATGGGAAATAAACCTTCAAGTTGTTTGCAAACCCTGAAACATATGTTATAATAATAAAGGTTTGTAATCAGGAGGGAGAATGTTATTATGAAACATATCAAAACATTAAACACTAAAAATTTACCTTGCAGTGCAAAAAAAGGTGGATGCGGAGAATGCCAAACATCTTGTCAATCAGCTTGTAAAACATCATGTACTGTAGGAAATCAAGCTTGCGAAAAGTAATTTTGCATGCAGCAGTGACTTCAAGTCGCTGCTTTTATTTTGGTCTTGAAAAAGGATAAACCAGTTGATTTTATTCTAGCAAAAGAAAGGATGATGGCATGATCCATAAATTTAAATTTGAGAATTCTAATATTGTTATGGATATACATAGCGGAAGTATTCACATACTAGACGATATAGCTTATGAAATAGTAGATGACGTACCTATTCTGGCTAAGGACGCTGTCATAGAAAAATATAACAAAGTATTTAGCGATGATCAAATTAAAGAAGCTATAGACGAACTCATGCTTTTAAAAGAACAAGAGATGCTCTATACTAAGGATACCTATGAGAGTTTTGTGCCAGCTTTTTTAGAAAGAGAACCTGTTGTTAAAGCGCTTTGCCTGCATGTCGCTCATGACTGTAACTTAGCTTGCAAGTATTGTTTTGCAGGAGAAGGTGAGTATCATGGCAAGCGCGGTATGATGAGCCTTGAAACCGGGAAAAAAGCAATAGATTTTATTATTACAGAGTCTAAGCATAGAACAAATATAGAAATAGATTTCTTTGGCGGAGAACCCTTAATGAACTTTGAAGTCGTTAAAGGGGTAGTGGATTATGCAAGACTTAGGGAAAGCGAAACGGGTAAGCACTTTAGATTTACGATGACAACAAACGGCGTACTCTTAAATGATGAAATAATAGACTATCTTAATGAAAACATGTATAATGTTGTTTTGAGCCTAGATGGCAGACCAGAAGTTAATGATCATATGCGACCAACGCCTAATGGTAAGGGAAGTTATGAAATCATTTTACCTAAGTTTAAAAAGTTAGTAGAAAAGAGAAAAGGTAAACAATATTATATCAGAGGAACCTTTACACATCATAATCTGGATTTTTCAGAAGATGTTAAGCACATTACTCAGTCAGGTTTTAAAGAAGTTTCTATTGAACCAGTAGTAGCACCTACTAGTATGCCCTATGCTCTGCAAGAAGAAGACATAGAAAAAATATGTATGGAGTATGAAACATTAGCAAAGCATATGTTAAGTATAGCGAAGCTAGGAGAGACTTTTAATTTCTTTCACTTTATGATTGATTTAGAGGGCGGACCTTGTGTGCATAAAAGACTTGCAGGCTGTGGTTCAGGGACAGAGTACTTAGCAGTTACACCAGAGGGAGACTTATATCCATGTCATCAATTTGTAGGCCTTCCAGAGTTTAAAATGGGAGATGTATGTGAGGGGATAAGCAACTTAGAACTTAGAGGTAAGTTTGAACAATGCAATGTTTATAGTAAAGAAGCATGTAAAGCATGTTGGGCAAAGTTCTATTGTAGTGGTGGATGTGCAGCTAATTCTTATAATTTTCATGGAGATATCCATACAGTTTATCATATAGGATGTGAGCTTCAAAAGAAAAGAGTAGAATGTGCGATTGGAATAAAGGCAGAACAACTAGAGTCATAAAATACAAGAAAAAAAGATATAATTGTTGTTTTTAATTGACTATATTTTGTAGTAATTATATAATCAACTTATTGTAGCTTAAAGAGGATTTTAAGGAGGAAAGACAATGAAAGGCAAAAACGCTAAGCTTAAAGGTATTTTTTCTTTCATACTAATGCTTATTATAGTAGCAGGAGTAAGTTATGCAGCTTATATAGCAAGTATGAATGTAGGAAAGAGCCAACAAAAAGCTCAAGTAGAAAAGACGCAAGAAGTAGAAGAAG
>CALJNR010000044.1 GCA_937981575.1 uncultured Clostridia bacterium
ACTTTAAGAACTATTAAAAATAGAAGAGCTATTAGAAATTACAGCATAGAGCAAATACCGGACTATATACTTGAGACAATATTAAATGCAGCCTTATATGCACCTAGTGCAATGAATAAACAAAGCTGGCACTTTGCAGTTGTGCAGAATAAAGATGTTCTTCATAAGTTAGCGAGTAAAACGATAGAGAATGTTATTGATTTTAATAACAAGAATTTGATTGATCTGGTAAGTAGCCCCAATTATCATCCTTTCTATAAGGCGCCGACGTTAATTATAATAAGTGGAGATACTGCTAGTGAATTCGTTAAAATCGAAACAGGAGCAGCGGCACAGAATATTGCCCTTGCAGCAGAGTCTTTAGGGATAGGTTCGTGTATTATGACGATGTCGAACTTTGCTTTTATAGGGGCTAAGGCAGAAGGATTAAAAGCAGAGCTAGGGATTCCAGGAGGCTATCATCCTATTTGTTCAGTAGCGCTAGGCTATAAGGCTGGGGCGTTGCCAGAAGTTCCACCAAGAAACACAGATGTTATTCGTTATATTAAATAGCAATAAGGTGCCTTTTATCACCACAGGCGTCATAAATTTAATAGATAACTAAACCCTCTTATACCTATGAGTAATTAGGTTGAGAGGGTTAGTTTTGTTTTAAAATAGAAATCATTATTTTAAATTTCAGGAAATAGATATCCATTTTTATATACAGATGTGTTCTTTATACAATTTATTCTTTTGGATAAAACGATAATACTGCGGAGTAATGAACAAAAATACTTTGAATAAGCTGAAGGATATGTTACAATTATACAAAGTTTAACGTTAAACTTAATGATACAAGGGGGCTAAGCACATGAAAAAAAAGTTAGGCAAAAATGACAAAATGCAGCGAATAAAGAAAAAGAATAAAGGTAGGAAAGGGATTCTTTTTCAAATGGCAGCAGGGTTTTTTATACCAATCATTTTAATTATATTTCTGGGCAGTATTTCTTACAGTAAAGCATCTTATACACTTATCAGTAACTACAAACTCTCAAAACTGGAAACTATGGATGCAATCAGTTTATATATGAACCTGATGCTGGAGGGTATAGCCGGAAAGACTATAGAGCTTATCAATGATTCTAAATTGATAACTTATTATACAAAAGTACAAGACATGCAAAAAGATGAGTATAGTATGCTCTATAGAGATATAAAAGCAGACCTTTTAAAAGTGAAGTCCAGCACATCAGGAGTAGCAGGTGTACATATTTTTGGAGTGGGACAAGCGGCAAAGTCATCCCAAAATTCTAACTCATCTGTTTCGGGTAAAACAGATACGGAATATCATACTTATCCTGTTTTGCCCCATTCAACATCGGGAGAACTTGGGAAAAATGCATACGAGGAGTTTTTGGTTTCAAAAGAAGGAGATCGTTGGAAAGATGGTTCTGCAAAGGAAGCATGGATAGGGAAGAATAGCTATTTAGACAAAGAACTGAAAGAGGCTAGAGGCAAAGATGTGATCTCCTATATAAGAAAGCTGAGTAAAGGGAATGGATTTATTGTAACCGATGTAAAGGTAGAGAGCATATCAGATGTTTTGAAGAAAATGAAGATGGAAGATCAAAGCAGTATTGCTTTTATTACGGAAGACAAAACAGAAATTAAAATATCTCCTGAAGAGATTTCATTTGTTTCTTTACCATGTTATCAGGATGCTGTTAAGGGTGCAGAGAATAATGGCTTTACCAATATCACATATAACGGAACGTCATACTTTTTTACGTATTCTAAAGTGGGAAAAACCCAAGCGATGGTGTGCGAACTCATTCCGGAATCAGTAATCTTAGCACAGGCAGATGATATACGTAATATTACTATAATGATTGTCATTGCTGCAGTCATTCTGGCGCTAGCAGCAGGAAGCTTTATAGCCATAAGAATAAACCGTGGAATGATCAATATTACAAGGCCTTTAGCAGCAGCAGCTAAGGGGGATATGAGAGTTTTATTTGATACCAACCGGCAAGATGAGTTTGGTATGCTGGCAGAGGATCTAACGTATATGACTTATGGAATCCGTAAACTGCTTGGAGAGGTAACAGCTATAGGAAGTAAAGTACAGGGATCATCAGGGGCGGTATCTTCTGCTTCGGCATCAATACTGGAAAGCATGAAAAATATAGTCATTGCAATTACTGAAATTGAAAAAGGAGCAGCCACTCAAGCTGGAAGCGCGGAAAAGTGTGCAGAGCGAATGGAGGAGCTCTCACAACAAATAGGAGATTTGTATCATGGTGTCTATGAAATGGGAGAGGCTGCAGAACATTCTCAGCAAGTAGTTGAGAATGGAATTGTAGTTATAGATGATCTATGCAGCAAAACTAGGTCAACTATAGATATTACAAAACTTGTTATTGAGGGGATAGAAACATTAGATAGAGAATCTCATTCTATTTATGAAGTTATAACTGTTATTAATGAGATTGCTGAGCAGACAAACTTACTATCACTTAATGCATCTATTGAGGCGGCAAGAGCAGGAAAAGCGGGAATGGGGTTTGCGGTAGTTGCAGGAGAAATTAGAAAGCTTGCAGATGGGTCCATGGAAGCAGCCAAACAAATTAGAGAAATTATCGGCAGTATTCAGCATAAGACTAAACATACAGCCGTACTTGCCAAAGAGGCTGGGACAAACGTTGATGTGCAGACTGCAGCGCTAGATAAGACTATTCAGGTATTTAACAGTATTAATACATATGCCAATCAGCTGACATACAACCTTAAAAGAGTATCGAAAGGCATAGAAGCAATAGAATACGCTAAAAAGGATACATTAGCAGCTATTCAAAATATCTCTGCAGTATCCGAGGAGACCGCAGCAGTTTCAGAAGAAGTAAGTGCAACGGCAATTGAGCAAACAGCTATACTTAAAAATATGTCTGATGAAGCCCTGATCCTAGCCAGCGATGCTAAGCATTTGGAAGAAGCTATTAATCAGTTTCAAATTTGAGCTATTAAATTAAATTTTTATTTTAAGGGATATAAAACTATTGACAGAATATAATACAAATGTTAAGATTAGTTTAACGTTAAACCTATACATAATCCACAATCAACAAACCGATGACCTATAATAAGAATGAGTTTAACGTTAAAGTCGGAGAATAATTAAAATAATATGAGGGGAATGAAAAAAATGAAAAGTATGAAGAAGTTATTGGGTCTGGGGATTAGCTTAGTAATGACACTATCTATGAGTGTGGGCTGCATGAAGCAAGCTGCAGCTGATACAACAGGAAATACTGGTGCAAAAGTAGAGACTGTTGAGGCCGAAGCGCCAACTGATAAACCAGTTAATTTGAAACTTGGTATCTGGCCAGAACCTACATTAACTGATGATATTGCAATGCACGAAGGCTATGTACAGACGATGAAAAACTTGCATCCTAATGTAACTGTAGAACCTGCTTATTACAAATATGCTACAGATACATTTGTATCAATGGCAGAAGCTGGGAACTTGCCTACAGTTTTTGAATCATGGTATACAGAACCTCAAAAATTAATCAAAGGAGGTTTTGTAGCTGATATCACGGATATTTTAGAAGAACGTGGATGGCTGGATGCTATTAACCCGTCAATCCGTGAACTGCTTTCTAAAGATGGACGTATTTATGGTATACCGAGAGATGGCTATGCACTTGGACTTATGCTAAATGTAGAGCTTTTTGAAGAAGCAGGTCTTGTTGATGGCAATGGCTATCCATTATATCCAAAAACATGGAAAGAACTTGCCGAAACTGCAAAGAAAATTAAAGATGCTACAGGGCAGGCTGGTATTTGTATTCTTGCAAAAGACAATGCAGGCGGATGGCATTTCTCAAACATTGCATGGGCGTTTGGAGCGACTATGACAAAAGACAATGGAGATGGCACATTTACAGCTAATGTTAACAGCAAAGAAGCTATTGCAGCTATGGAATATATTAAGTCTTTAAAATGGGAATATGATGTTTTAACAGCGGACCCAACTAATGAAGATTGGGGAACAGGATTTACATCATTAGGTACCGGATCAGCTGCAATGTATATCGCAGCCAATGATGCAGTTAATCAGCCTACACAAGTTAATGGACTTCCTCTTGATAAGCTTGCTATGTGTGCTCTTCCAGCTGGGGCAGGAGGACAATACTCTTTATCTGGCGGGACGCCTTATATGTTTTCTAAAGACGCTACAAAAGAAGAGATTAATGCGGCGCTAGATTATCTTGTAATTATGGGTAAAGCTCCTGTAGCTACAGATGCTGCAATTGCAGGAATGAAAGCAGATGCTGAGAATAAAATCGCGAATGGTGTACCTGTTATCCCTCGTTTTCCATGTTGGGTAGACGAAGAAGTTTTGGCAGCAGAGGCTAGAATCATTGAAGAGTATGGCAATGTAGATACAAAATTATTTGAGGGTTACTTTAAGGCCACAACAAGTGATAAAAACCTTCGTATGGAAGAACCAGGTTCAGCACAAGATTTATATGCAGAACTGACAAAAGTGCTTCAAGCTGTTATTACTGATTCAAAAGCAGATGTACCAGCACTTATGGAAAAAGCAAATCAAAACTACCAGAAAGCATTAGACGATCTTCAGGCAAAGAAATAATTTAAAGGTCAAATAAAAAACAAAATATCTCTAAAATAAATGGGGTTTTCTGTGAAGATAGCCCCACTTGTTTTAGAATGGAAGGCTCATCTTTACCTCAGTATTATAGCTTTCCATATTGAGGAAGGAAAGCGTATACTATTAATATATTTTCAAGAGGAATATTGACTCAAAAGGAAGGAGCAGGGAGATGGGAATAAAAACTGAACAAACAGAACAAAAAATTCATTTAGGATTGCTGACAAAAGTCAAATTTAAGAAAGAAGATTTACTTGGATGGCTTGTTATGCTGCCAACATTAATCTTATTTACCTTTTTTGTATGGGAACCGCTTTTGGAAAGTGTTCGTCTTTCAATGTACACAGCTAAAGGGATAAGGTTACAAGAATTTGTTGGATTTTCTAATTATATACGTGTACTAAGGCACCCGGACTTTATGGCAGCTTTTAGAAATACTTTTGTTTACATATTATGGTCACTGGTTATTGGCTTTTTTGTACCTATTATTATGGCGGTTCTAATTAGTGAAACAGTTCATTTAAAAGGGTTTTTTCGTGTAGGCGTTTACTTTCCTAACATGGTTCCAGGGATGGCTACAGTTTTGATGTGGGGATACTTTTTTACTCCAGGAGCAACGGGGGTATTAAACATTATTTTATCTAAATTTGGGGTTGGCAATCAACTTTGGCTTACTAATCCAAAACTTACAATTCCGCTGATCATACTCACGATGACATGGAAAGGGGCAGGTGCTACAGCATTAATCTATATGGCTGGTATCAGCGGCATTAATCCAGATATCTATGAAGCAGCTACAATAGATGGGGCCGGCATTTGGAAGAGAATCAGGCATATTACGCTGCCAAGTATTTTTTCATTAGGAAAGACGCTGCTTATTCTGCAGATCATAGCAGTATTCCAGATTTTATATGAACCATTAGTAATGACAAATGGCGGACCTAATAATGCAAGTATTTCTTTGATGCAGCTCGTCTATAATTATGCATTTAGAGATTTCAATTATCCAATGGGTGCTGCATTATCTGTAATGATTTGTATGATATTAGTTGTGCTTAGTGGAATTTATACAAAAATCACTTCGAGTAAAGAAGCATAGGGAGGGAGAAATAACATGATTTTTGATAAGTTTAGTACAAAACAAGATGGCGTTATTCGAGGTTATGATATTCATTCCTTCCGAGTAAAAGTAATATGTGGTGTGATATTAGTTTTATGTTTACTTATTGCCGCAGCTTGTTTATTTCCAGCGTTTTGGGTGTTTTTAGCAGGTTTAAAAGATATTAAGGAGTTTAGAAGAAATACTACGCTCTTTCCTGCGAAGTTCGATTTTGGCGTCTTTGTAAAAACGTGGAACGATTTAAAGTTTACGAGGTACTATATTAATTCATTTATACTGGTGGCTGGAAGTGTTATATGTGCGGTTATATTTAATGGAATTTTAGCCTATGGACTTGGTATTTTAAAACCTAAAGGGTATCGAATCATCAATGGGCTTGTTATGTGGAGCCTTTTGATTCCTGCTACGACAAGTGTCGTTTCATTGTTTGTTAATATAAACAGAATAGGGCTCAATAAGTCTTTCATTCCTCTGTGGCTGGTGTATGGAAGCAATGCATTCTATGTCATTCTTTTTAAAGAGTTTTTTGAGAAAATGCCTAAAGAGCTGGTCGAAGCGGCAAAGCTTGATGGGTGTAATGTACTGCAGGTTTTCACTAAGATTATCTTTCCGTTATCAAAGCCCATTATTATGGTAGTTGCCATTTTTTCTATGACTGCTGCTTGGTCTGATTTCCTTCTCCCCTATTTAGTGTTAAATGGGTCAGGTAAAGAGACTGTGATGATTGCAATGTTCTCATTTAGAACGTCTAATGCGACGGATGTCGAAGTACTGCGTGCAATTACTTTTTCAATTATACCTCCTACAATATTATTTTTATTATTCCAGAAACAGATTACCGATGGGGCAGCTATTGGTGCGATAAAGGAGTAGAACAATGGCAAAAAAAGCAGACAAATATTTTATATCAGATCCTTGGCAGATTATTGAAGAAGCATTTAATCCTCGCTATGGAGAAGTGGCAGAGTCCATCTTTTCCTTAGGCAATGAACATATGGGTGTCCGAGGATATTTCGAAGAAGGTTATTCGGGTGCAAGCCTGATAGGCAATTACTTTAATGGTATTTATGAAGTGAAAAAGCAAAAAGTAAGTTCTTATAAAGGCATTGTTGATACAACAGAGTTTATGGTCAATGCAGTCAACTGGCTTTATACAAGACTTAGAGTAGATGATGAAGTACTAGATTTAAATAGATGTCATTTTAATGATTTTAGGCGGGTTTTAAACTTAAAAGATGGTGTCCTTACGCGTTCTTTCATCTGGATAACAGCAACCGGGAAAAAGTTAAAATTAGAGTTTGAACGATTTGTGTCTATGAAAAATGTTTATATAGGTGCGCAGAAAATTACAATGACTGCCCTTAACTTTGATGGAGAAATTACAGTCATTTCGGGTATAGATTTTTCGCAAAATCATAAATCAGCAGAAGAAAACTTTTGGGAGTGTTCAAATCTTATTGCAAAAGATAACTATTTAAGCCTTACAGGAACCACTAAAAATACAAAACAGAAGATATTTTCCAGCTGCCGTTTTTGGGGGAGCGTAGAGACTCAAGAGAATGTTTTAGATAAAGAAAAAATAGCAGCAAAAAGCTTTAAAATTAAGCTTGAGCAGAATAAACCCTGCAGCATTACAAAAATGACAATGAATATGGTCTTGAAAAGTGATAATAGAGAAGGGTATGAAGATTTTTGTACCCGGTGTGAAGCCGCAGAAGATAACAGCAGGCAGCTTAATTACGACGTCTTAAAAGAAGAAAACGCAAAATGGTGGCAAGATATTTGGGCACACTCAGATATTACGATTAAAGGAGATGAGCTGAATCAGCAGGGCATAAGATTTTGTATTTTTCAGATGTTCCAGACTTACAACGGGGCAGAAGAGGGCAATAATATTGGAGCAAAAGGACTTACTGGGGAGGCTTATAACGGTAATGCTTTTTGGGATACAGAAGTTTATTGCCTGCCTTTTTATATGTTTAATTCTTTAGATGCTGCCAAAAACCTTTTGATGTTTCGCTATGTGACACTGCCGGATGCAAAAGAAAAAGCAAAGAGCCTGGACTGTGATGGGGCTTTTTATCCAATTGCAACGATCAGCGGAAAAGAGAGCTGTAACCTTTGGCAGCATGCGAGTATTCAGCTTCAGGCCTCTACAGGCGTGGCTTATGGGATATGGTTTTATGAAAAGATTACGAAGAATAGGTCATTTTTGATTAAATATGGACTTCCTATGCTGATTGAAGTATGCAGAATGCTAGCTACAAGGGGCAGCTGGAGTGAAGGCAGAAAGAAATATGGCTACTATGGGGTTATGGGGCCAGATGAGTTTCAGATGATGGTTAATCATAATTGTTATACCAATTATATGGGACGTTTAACGTTAAATTATACATTGCAGGTATTAAATGAGTTAAAGGCTGAGAATAAAGAAAACTACCAGGAAATTATAAGCAGCATGGAACTGACGCAGGAAGAATGCAATGAATGGGCGAAGATGGAAGAACATATGGTTATTCCTTATGATGAGCAAACAAAGATTTATGAACAGCATGACGGCTATTTCAAGCTGCCTCATATTGATGTAGATGCCATTCCTATTCAGGACTTCCCGCTTTATCATCATTGGTCCTATGACCGAATTTACCGTAATGACATGATCAAGCAGCCGGATGTGCTGATGTTTATGTTAATGTTTAATGCTAAGTTTCCAGAAGACGTTCTAAGAAATAATTATGAATACTATGAACCAAGGTGCATTCATGAAAGTTCATTATCTCCATCTGTTCACTCGATCCTTGCATCTCAGCTCAAAAAGCATGGGGAAGCTTATAGATTTTTTGAATTTGCAACAAGATTGGATCTTGATAATTATAACAGAAATACGCATGAAGGATTACATACGACGTCACTTGCTGCTTCATGGATGAATATTGTTTATGGGTTTGGAGGAATGCGTTCAGACGGAAGTAGACTTAGTTTCTCGCCGTCAATACCAAAAGCATGGGAAGGATATTCCTTCAGAGTAGGATATCAAAACAATGTCATTATCATTGAGGTAAACAAGGAAACCGTTTCTTTTCAAACCACAGAAGAAATAGCAGTTATGATAGATGTATATGGAGAAAGCATTGAACTTGGCAAAGAAGCTAAAGTGAGAGAAATCCCCTATGAATGGAGAGGATAGACAATGATAAACTGGAAGGTGAAGGAGCAAGGATTCTGCCCGGATCAAATGATTAATAACGGCAATAAGTTTCTGATAGGAAATGGATATATGGGGGTTAGAGGAACCCTTGAAGAATTTAGAAAAGAGGAGCTTGTGGCCATTAATCTAGCAGGGATTTATGACCGTGCCGGCGAGGGGTGGAGAGAGCCGCTTAATGCACCAAATGGTTTGTATACTTTGCTGAAAGTAGACGGAGAAGTTTATAGCCTGCCAGGTGCAGCCCCCAAAGAACACTGCATAGGTTTAGATTATAGGCGGGCGCTGTTTTCAAGAAAGACAACATGGAAGTCGCCTAGGGGCAATGTAACAATTCAGGCAGAACGGTTTGCAAGTCTGGAAGAGCCGCATCTGCTGGCTATGAAGTATTGTATTTTGACAGATTTTCATGCAGATGTAGAGCTTATAACGGGGATTGATGCAGATGTATGGGATATTAATGGCCCCCACTATGATGCATTTTCTTTTCATGAAGAAGCAGGCCGCTTAATAGCTGTTGGGACTACCCATGAAAGCAGAGATCAAGTATGCGTTGCAGAAGGATGCCAAACTAATTTTATAAGTGAGCATAAGCTGCATATAGATGATAGAAGCATTATGCGGAGGATGTCCTTTGTCACAGATGCAGCACGAAGCTTTGAAGTTACAAAATGGATTGCGGTATATACAAGCAAAGATTCAGATGATTTTGAGCAGCAGGCCATTCGGTTAGTAAATGATCATATGAAGAGCGGTTATGAAGCATCGCGGTGTGCCCATATTCGAAAATGGGAAGAAAAATGGGCAGTTTCAGAGGTAATGATTGAAGGGGATGATGAGGCGATGGAGGCCCTTAATTATTCCTTATATCATCTGCATTCTATAGCACCAAGACATAGTGACAGCCTATCCATTGCAGCAAGAGGTCTTTCAGGGCAAACCTATAAAGGGGCAGTGTTTTGGGATACTGAGATGTTTATGCTTGACTTTTTCCTTTATACAGAACCGGAGGTTGCAAGAACCTTACTAAGATATCGCATAGATACCTTGGAGGGAGCTAAAAATAAAGCTAGAAGTTATGGGTGTGAAGGCGCTTTTTATGCTTGGGAAAGTCAGGAAGGAGGTTATGATGCCTGCTCAGACTACAATGTAACGGACGTCTTTACTGGACGTCCTATGAGAACTTATTTTAAAGATAAACAGATTCATATTTCTTCAGCAGTTGTGTATGGCATCATAAAGTATATAGATTATACAGGAGATTATTCGATTCTCTTAGAAGGTGGAGCTGAAACGATTATTGAATGTGCTAAATTTTATTACAGTCTGTTGCTTAAAAAGGTTAATAAAAACTGCTATGAACTGCATGATGTAATCGGACCAGATGAATACCATGAGAGAGTTAACAATAACGGATATACAAACAGAATGGCAAAGTATACATTTGATCAGGCTGTATGGGTATTAGATAAGCTTTGTGAACTTCAGGAGGATGTATCTGAACGCATTTGCGCTATGTATGAGCGTGAGAAGCTTAAGCAGCAATTTGAAGATGCATCACAAAAACTTTATATTCCGCAGCCGGATGAAAAAGGAATCATTGAACAATTTGATGGCTACAAGACACTTGAAGATGTTTCGGTAGAAACAGTTAAAGCAAGACTTCTTAATGAAAAGGAGTATTGGGGAGGTGCATATGGCGTTGCAACGCATACTCAAATCATCAAGCAGGCAGATGTGGCAGCGTGGCTAGCTTTATTTCCTACTGATTTTTCAAAAGATATTCTACTTGCAAATTGGCACTACTATGAGCCAAAAACAGAACATGGGTCTTCGCTAAGTGCCTGTATGTATGCACTTTTGGCCTGCAAGTGTGATATGCCGGATAGAGCCTATCCCTTCTTTATAAAATCAGCTAGTGCAGACCTTACGGGACATGGCAAACAGTGGGCCGGGCTTATCTATATTGGAGGAACTCATCCGGCTGCAGCAGGCGGGGCTTACATGACGGCCATTAATGGATTTGGAGGCCTTCATTTTAAGGATGGAGAGTTAAAAGTAAAACCCCAGCTTCCACCAACATGGAAGAAACTGAGGTTTAAGATTCGGCACCGCGGTGTATTGTATCAGATAGATGAGACGCATGATGACATGCTCATTAAGAAATGCGAAGGATAGATCTTTAGAGTGTGCGAACACTTTCTCGTTCTACAAGATAAGTTGGCAAAATCACTTCTGTTTCACGAGGTCTTTCGCCTTTGAGTCTTTGAAGCATGAACTCAACTGCTAACTTCCCTTTTAAAGTAATATCTTGGTGAATAGTAGTGAGATTTGGTGTTATCATGCGGCATAGGCTGATGTCATCAAATCCAACTACGGAGATATCATCAGGGACACGCACCCCTTGTTTGTTTAATCCAGCCATAATGCCAGCAGCCATGATATCGGCTGTTACGACAAGACCAGTAAGATCGGGGATCTTAACGAGTTCAAGGCTGAGATTCAGGCAAGAGGACATATCCATTTCATATTCAAACACTAAGTCTTTGTCAAATGGAATAGAGCTTTCGGTTAGAGCAGCTTTGTAGCCTAAAAAACGTTCCTGCAGAACGCCGCCGTCCCGGATGCTGGGCGAAGCAAAAGCAATACGTTTATGCCCATGAGATATTAAATACTTAGCAGCCGTATAGCTGCCGTTAAAATCTTCGAGACCGATATTACAGAAATTCGGGTGACGGACGTAACTATCAATAAATACAATAGGGATTGTCAGAACAGAAAGCACATCAAAAAATTGGTCTTTGAAAATACCTGTAAAAAATAAACCGTCTACATTCCAATTGCGTAAGAAAGCCATGAGCTCTTCGGAGGTTTCAACTGTTCTCAGCATCAGATAATAGCCGTGCTCGCGAAGCGTTTGTTCAATGGCTCCGGTGAAAGAAGAGTGAAAAGGGTCTTCCATAAAGTTGGAATCATTGCGGGTAACGACATGGTTGACCATTGCAATTACTTTAGAAGAATTAGAAACAAGAGATCTTGCAGACATATTTGGTACATAACCTAAATCTTCAATTGCTTTTTCTATTTTCGATATGGTATCAGCTGAAACCCGCCCAGCTTTACCATTGATGACATTAGATACCGTTGTAGGGCTAACACCAGTGACTTGTGCGATATCTTTAATAGTTGCCATAACGTAAAACATCCTTTCCTCATAAGTTTAAGGTTAAACTTGTTACTAGTTTAGCATTTTTTTTAATCTTATACAAACAAAATTTGGAACTATCGGTTTATATGGCGAATAATCAGATGAAAAATAACAACGTAAAGGAGCAGAAATAATGATAAAAGGTGTGATATTTGATTTGGATGGGGTTTTGGTGTCGACTGATGAACTTCATTACAGAGCATGGAAGATGCTGGCCGATGAGCTTGACATTTATGATTTTAATGAAGAGGATAACAAAAACCAGCGGGGGGTAAGCCGTATGGAGTCATTGGAAGTTGTATTAAGAAAAGGACAAAAACACTACTCCGAGGAAGAAAAAGAAGTTTTGGCAGACAGAAAAAATGAGTATTATAAGGTGATGCTGGAGGAGCTTACACCCAGTGCAGTACTAGAAGGGGCAGTTGAAACACTTAAGATGCTCCGTGAAAAAGGCATTTTGGCCGGCATTGGTTCGGTCAGCAAAAATACACCGCTTATTTTAGAGAAGACAGAACTTTATGAGTACATAGATCAGATAAGCTGCGGGCTGGATATTACAAGATCAAAGCCAGATCCAGAAGTATTTGAGGTAGCTGCTCGAAAACTTGGGTTAAGTCCAAAGGAATGTTTAGTGGTTGAAGATTCAGCGGCAGGAGTTGTTGCTGCAAAGGCAGCTGGTATGAAGTCTTTGGGTGTAGGGCCTTACTATAAAGTGCTCGGAGCAGATTATCAGGCTGAAACACTGCTAAGTGATATAAACTGGGAAGAGATATTGAGTGGTAATTGATAAGAAAAATGCTGCATAGCGGATAAAGGGTAAGATCCTTTGGGAGAAGAAAAGACAAGTATGAGTTGTAGAGTATTGAGAGTCAATGTCTTCAGAATTATACAATTAACAGATTAAGGTCATTAATGTTAGGGGGGGTTATGTGCTAAGTAAGAAAAATATTATTATGGAAAATATACTAATTGGATTTTTGCTTATTAGCTTGATTCCAGCAGCTCTATATGTAAAAAATAGATTAAATGAAGTGAAGGATGGAAATATGCTAAAAGATGCTAAGCTTGTACTTTATGAAGGGCCTAAGTCCTTAAAAGATGCTGCGCCTGAAGATTTAAAATCAACCTCTGAAAAGCAAAGAGATTTTAGTTTAATGCGCTGCACGGATACAGAGATTAAAGTTAATGGCTACGGGTGTTATGTTTATGATACCAATGTTAACCACACCAGACAATGGGTTTCAAATTTTATGCCGCCTATTTCCAGAACACCAATTGCTTATTTCGATTTTGAAGAGGCAGCAATGATTGAAATAACCGTTCCAAACATAAATCTCGAAAATGTTAAAATTAGTCCGGTAAGTTACGGACTAGAAGCAAAAATAGATAAGGAAAAACATACAGTAGCTTTTACAGTTACAAAGCCAGATCAGTACACGGTTACCTTCAATGATTCACCGGAACGGGCTGTTCATATCTTTGCAAATGCCATTGAAGAAGATCCGCCGGCTGAGGGAGATGAAAATGTCATTTATATTGGACCTGGAGAGTGGGATATAGAATCGATTATCCTAGAGGATAATCAGACATTATATCTTGCCGGGGGAGCTGTCTTGCATGGGATCGTTAACGGCAACTATGCAAAGAATATTACGGTTAGAGGCAGAGGAATGATTGATGGATCTAAGCTTGAAGGATGGAAAGGGACAGCAGCGTATATTCCGCTTAAGTTCGATAATTGTGAGAATGTAACGATTAAAGATGTTATTGTACTCAATGCTAATGCTTGGGTATGTCAGGCTTTTAGCTCTAAAAAGGGTGTAATAGATGGTATCAAAATCATTTCACCAAGGCCTAATGGGGACGGTATTACGCTTCAGTCATGCACTGATTATGAAGTTAAAAACTGCTTTGTAAGAAGCTGGGATGACTCGCTAGTTGTAAAAAATTATGCCGGTAATTCACAAAATATATCTTTTAAGAATATGCAGCTTTGGACAGATTTAGCGCAGTCCATGGAGATAGGATACGAGACGAACAAAGGCAACCAGCCAAATGCTCTGATAAAAGATATTTTCTTTGAAGATATTACAGTATTAAATAATTTTCATAAACCTGTTGTCTCTGTACATAACGCAGATGACGCTATGGTATCAGATGTTTTATTCAAAAATGTAATTGTGGAGAACGCGCAGATGGGAAGCGGAGATGGAGATGTGGTGCCCTATCTTATTGATATGAATATTGCTCAAAGTTCGAACTGGTCAACGACAAAAGAAAGAGGGCAGATTAGAAATATTACAGTCGAGAATATCAAGGTGCTTTCAGGAAAGTTCAATCCTTCGCGTATTAAAGGGTTTGATGAGCAGCATACCATTGAAAATATACAGATAAAAGATTTAGAAATTTTGGGAGAAAAGATTATTGATTTTGAAAAAGGAAAATTTGAAATTGATGAAAAGAGCACAAAGCATCTCATGATAGAGTAAGGGGGAATGATTGGTGAATATCAGAAGAGGAATCATTGTTTTACTCACAGGTTTGCTCACAAGTATAACGCTTTATGGATTCATAGGTATAAAAGAGCCGATTAAGGAAATGAATGCAGCAAATCTCAAAGTGGTAGAGGTACCGGAACAGACACAGTCCATGGAGCATCCAGATTTTATTAAAGCAGTTTATGAATCTGTTCTTCCAGAAGGAGAAAATATTGCTATGCACGGAAAGGTAAGTGCCAATAGTACGAGTGGGGTCTATGCACCGAGGAAGGTTATTGATGGTAATGTAAATGGACCATCCTACTGGGAAGCTGCTAAGGATAGTTATCCTAACTTACTTACCATTAATCTAAAAGAAGCTGTGCCTGTTCATGGTATTCGTATTCGCCTTTGCCCGCTTGATCTATGGGGGAAAAGAACACAAAGTTTTTCTGTAAAAACAAGTGATGACGGAGAATATTTCAAGGAACTTATTCCGCTCAAGGCGTATACTTTTGATCCTAAAGAGGGGAATGAAGTGATTTTAATATTTGATACGCAGCAGACTCAGTATGTTCAGCTGGAGTTCACATCAAATTCTGGCGCGTCAGGCGCTCAGGTTGCGGAATTTGAGATCTATAGTAAGTAAAATGGCAACATTAAAAAAGTAGTGTCTTCTTTAGTATAGAATGGAAAATCTTAATATAGCCTTTGTGTATTGTGATTATTACTATTCTATACTATAATAAATAGTAATAAGATGAGATGTTGAGATGATCATAAGTCTTGCAGCGAATCTATTACGGAACGAACTGACACCTAAAGAATAGTCTGAGGGGGAAGGCACATGAACAGAAAATACAGTCTCTTTCTGCGCCTTTTTGGGCGCATTTTTTGTTTTCTTGGATTGGAGTTGAAGGAGGAAACACATAGATGGATACAAGAGTTGCCTTGATAGGCATTGTAGTAGAAAAAACAGAAAGCACAGAAAAAATGAATGCGCTTTTGCATCAGTATGGGGATTATATTATAGGCCGTATGGGTATACCCTACAAGAAACGGAATATTTCAGTCATCAGTGTAGTTGTAGATGCTCCGGCGGACGTGATCAGCGCCTTGTCAGGAAAACTGGGAATGCTTCCTGGGATTAATACTAAAACGATTTATTCTAAAGTTCCCCCGCTTAGCACGGGGGATATGGATTAAATGCAAAAAAGGGTTAAGTGAAAGTTAAGATAAAGTGGAAGTTAAGCTATAAGTCCTTCAAGTAAAACTTTATAGCTAGGCAATTATCATAAGTAAAAAATATGCAGACAGGTAAGGGTGAATACCTCACACCTCACCTGATATGGAAGAGGGGAAACTATGTATAATGTTAAATCAACTAAGGCAGAAGAGTTTATCAGCCATGAAGAAATTCTTGATACACTTTCTTACGCTGAGGAAAATAAAAACAACCTAGAACTTATCGATCAGATTTTAGAAAAAGCAAAGCTTAGGCAAGGCCTGACTTATAGAGAAGCTTCAGTACTTCTCACTTGTGAAAACGAAGAAAAAAACCAAAAGATTTATGAACTTGCAAGACAAATCAAAAAAGATTTTTATGGTAACCGCATTGTGCTTTTTGCGCCGCTTTATTTATCCAATTACTGCGTAAATGGCTGTGTGTATTGTCCTTATCATTTGAAAAATAAACATATCGCCCGCAAAAAGCTGACTCAGGAAGAAATACGAAAAGAAGTGATAGCGCTTCAGGATATGGGTCATAAAAGGCTGGCTTTAGAAACAGGTGAAGATCCTGTTAACAATCCTATAGAATATGTGCTTGAAAGTATCAAGACAATTTATAGCATCAAACATAAAAACGGTGCAATACGTCGTGTGAACGTCAATATAGCTGCGACAACAGTAGAAAACTATAGAAGGCTTAAAGAAGCAGAGATCGGGACTTATATCTTATTTCAAGAGACCTATAATAAAGAAAGTTACGAAAAGCTTCATCCAACAGGACCAAAACATGATTATGCTTATCATACAGAAGCTATGGACAGAGCGATGGAAGGCGGCATAGATGATGTTGGACTTGGGGTGCTGTTTGGCCTTGAAGGGTACCGCTACGAGTTTGCAGGGATTTTGATGCATGCAGAGCATTTGGAAGCTGCTTTTGGCGTAGGACCGCATACGATCAGCGTACCGCGTATAAGGCAAGCTGACAGCATAGATCCAACCCAGTTTAATAATGGCATCGATGATGAAACCTTTGCAAAGATTGTAGCTTGTATCCGTATTGCGGTGCCTTATACGGGAATGATCGTTTCAACCCGTGAAAGCCAAGTCTGTCGTGAAAAGGTGCTGGAGCTTGGAGTTTCGCAGATCAGCGGAGGATCAAAAACCAGTGTGGGCGGTTATGCAGAAGCTGAGCCGGAAGATGAAAAATCAGAGCAATTTGATGTGGCTGATACGAGGACATTAGATGAAATCGTAGCATGGCTGATGGAAAAGGGGTATATTCCAAGTTTTTGTACAGCATGCTACCGGGAAGGTAGAACGGGGGACCGCTTTATGCGTCTCCTAAAGAGCGGACAGATTCAAAACTGCTGTGATCCGAATGCTTTGATGACGCTGAAGGAATATTTAGAAGACTACGCTTCGGGGGCTACTAAAGAAATAGGGGAGCAGCTGATTGAGAAGGAAGTGCCGAATATCCCTAAACAGAGGGTTAAGGAGATTGTTTATAAGAACCTTGAGGAAATTGCTAGCGGTAAGAGGGATTTCAGGTTTTAAGATGGGTTTTGCAAAACTTGATGGATTAGGTTGTTGGATAGGGCGCCGCTGATTTTAGCATTTTTCAGGGCCTCGATTACGTAATTCTAAAAATCTAAGTATTTTTTAAAAATGAACGGTCGAAACTCGCCCATGCAGTTGTACTGCATCTTGACTCAGACAGTCTCCCTAAAAGCCATTTTAAAAAACTACTAAGATTTTCTTAACGAATTACTCCATAGGTCCCTTCCGAATGCTAAAACGAGCGGCTAAGTATCGAAGATATTAAATGAGAGGCTAGTCAAGTTTTGATATTTAAAGGCATAGGGAAAATCGAAAATACTAGATTACATGAAATAGATATTAGATGAATACTTATGGGTAAAGGAATGATGGAGGGATTAGAATGGGTCTAAATAATACGCCTTCTGCGGACAGGCTTCATATTGGTCTTTTTGGAAAGCGGAATGCTGGGAAGTCTAGTTTGATTAATGCCATTACTGGGCAGAATCTTGCCATAGTTTCGGAGGTTAAGGGAACGACAACGGACCCCGTGTATAAGGCGATGGAGCTTTTGCCGCTGGGGCCTGTGATGATGATTGATACGCCCGGGCTTGATGATATTGGTGAGCTTGGTGAACTTAGGGTGCAGAAGAGTTATCAGGTTTTAAATAAAACGGATGTTGGCATTTTGGTTGTGGACGGCACCGAGGGATTAAGCCAGCAAGATATAAGACTCATAGAGAAGTTTAAGGAGAAGGAAATTCCTTATATTATTGCTGTGAATAAGGCTGATGAAGTGAAGGAAAGAAGGCTGCTGGCAGAAGGGCAAGAAGGTCTAAATAAACTGCAGCCCCTAGAAAGTGAGCAAGCTTTAAAAAATGAGCTGGTTCTAGAAAATGAGCCTGTCATTTGGATCAGTACTTTAACGGGAGAAAATATTTATGAACTGAAAGAAATGATAGGCAAATTGGTACCGCAGCAGGAATCTAAGTTTAGGATTGTGGCGGATCTTCTTAATCCTTCGGATTTTGTAGTTTTGGTTGTGCCTATTGATAAAGCTGCTCCGAAGGGGCGGCTTATTCTGCCGCAGCAGCAGACGATACGAGATATTTTAGAAGCGGATGCCACGGCTATTGTGGTTAAGGAATATGAACTTCGGGAGACGCTTTTTAATTTGGGGAAAAAGCCTAAGCTGGTGATTACAGACAGTCAGGTCTTTGCGAAGGTTTCTGCAGATACCCCTAAAGATATTATGCTGACTTCTTTTTCGATTTTGTTTGCGAGATACAAGGGCAACCTGGAAGAGGCAGTAAGAGGGGCCGCGGCTCTTGAGACACTGGAGGATGGAGATACTATTTTGATATCAGAGGGCTGTACCCACCATAGACAGTGTGATGATATTGGAACAGTTAAAATTCCACGCTGGATTAATCAGCATACCAGTAAGCAAGTTAATTTGGAATTTACCAGCGGCACAGAGTTTCCAGCAGATTTATCGAAATATAAGCTGATTGTCCACTGCGGCGGCTGTATGCTGAATGAAAGAGAGATGAAATATAGGATTAAGTGTGCACAGGATCAAAACATTCCTATTACTAATTATGGTATTCTGATAGCTTATATGCAGGGCATACTTAAGCGCAGCGTGGAGCCTTTTCCTTATATAGCAGATTTATTAGAAGAAAAATAAAGCGGTTTTATTTTAAAATTCTAAACGAGTAAAAATGCTGGTTTATAGTTAAAACTTATAAATAAATAATAAAGCGGGAATCTATTAGGCAGATTCCCGCTTTATTATTTGTAGTAGTTTATAGAGTGCTCTATTCTAAATAAGTCATTTCATGACGGTAGTTAAGCAGTTTATCTAAGGTTGCCTCATCTAAGAACTGCTTTTGTAATACTAATTCCCGTATTTTAGCAGGATTGCTGCCACATTCTTTGATGAGGAAAGCAACATTTTCATACCCAATGTATGGGGCTAAAGAAGTAGCTAGTACAAGAGAGCGGTCTAGATGTGCTTTGCAGTTTGCGATGTTAGGAACCAATGTTTCAATGCATTTGGTGCGGAAGATACTTAGAGTTTTTGTCAAAAGACTTAGGCTCTCAAGCAGACTGTCTGCTATGAGCGGCATAAAGGCATTCAGTTCAAAATTGCCGCTGGCAGCGCAGAGGGTGATAGCACTGTCATTAGCCATGACTTTAATAGCGGCTTGAGTCACCATTTCTGGAATAACAGGATTGACCTTGCCGGGCATAATGGTGCTGCCAGCCTGAAGCTCTTCGAGGGTAATTTCGCCAAGTCCTCCATAAGGGCCTGAGTTCATAAGCCTCAGGTCTGTTGAAATCTTCATCAGGTTGACCGCTAAGGCTTTTAAGAGCCCTGAAACTTCAACGAATACATCATTATTTTGGGTAAGGTCCATAGGGTACTCAGCACGAGCAAGCCCCATATCGGTCAGATCTCTAAGGATATCTGTCACTCTATAGGTGAATTTTCGGCTGGTATTGCTGCCGGTACCTACAGCTGTTCCGCCAAGGTTAATCTGACGAAGCCGTTCTTCAACTTTATAAATACGCCAGCGGTCTCTTGCGATAGCTTGGGCGTAAGATCCGAATTCCTGTCCTAAGGTAATAGGCAGGGCATCCATCAGTTCGGTGCGGCCAAGTTTAATCACATCTGCATACTCTAATTCTTTCTTTTGAAGGCTTTCCTGGAGTTTGCTGCATTCATCGCTTAGTGTACGAATTTCTTTAATAGCAGCAATGCGAAGGGCTGTGGGGTAAACGTCATTGGTGGACTGACCTTTATTGACATGGTCTAAAGGATGAATCATGTTATAAGCGCCAAGCGGATGGCCTAAGCGTTTAAGGGCTAAGTTGGCAATGACTTCATTTACATTCATATTAGTTGAAGTGCCGGCACCTCCCTGAAGGGCATTGGTAATAAACGAATGATCAGCTTCACCATCAAGCACTTTGTCGCAAGCCTTTATAATTGCCTCAGCTTTTTCGTCCTCTAAGAGTTTAAGTTCCTTATGTGCCATAGCAGCAGCTTTTTTTACAACCGTCATAGCATAAATGAGTTCTAACCGTACATGGTGATTGCTGACTGCAAAATTACTGGCAGCACGCATGGTCTGAATACCATATAAAGCATTTTCATCAATTAATTGTGTGCCGATTTTATCTTTTTCTTCCCGCATATTCATATAGTTTTACCTCGTTACATACAAAGTTTAGGATGTAAATTAAATTAACTTCTCTATCTTAAAAAAGTATAGCATGTTCATTCAAATAAAACTATGGAGTTTGCTATTCACTATGAAATTTAAGGATAAGTTTTAAACTAAATAAACTATTCAATTAGTTGTATTATCCTATTTGTTGGGAATAAATAGGATAATACAATTTAGGTAAGCATTAGTGAGATATACTGAGATGGTTTTTATATTAAAAGAGTCATAGGATGTGAGCCTATGGCTTTTTTAATATAAAAAATAAAAAGACTAAAAATAGAAGATGAGTTATTTAATTTGTTGGCGCATGGGTCGTACAAAATCAGTAATTATTTCATGAGAAATGATAATATTATAAGGTTATCTTTGGCGTTCTAATCACTTACTATAAAAGTAATAATATAAGGATTACGACTAGGAGGTGGCTGTATGAAGCATTATTTAGGAAAAGAAATAAAAAATCAAAAGCCAAGACAACTTAAGGTATCATTATCCAAGCAATTAGTTTTATTTGTAGTGACAATCTTTATTATTTTTATTGCAATATTTAGCTTTAATAGCTGGCAAATGAAAGCAATGGTGAAGGCTTATGAAGAATATGCCTCTGTTCAGGAAATAGCATCTGCCACAAAAGAAATTTATACGGGGTCTATGCGAGGATTTAACAATTTGCAGACAGCGCTTCTTTTTTATGGAGATGAGGCTTTGCCTTTTGAAGAGGGCTATAAAACGGAAAGCGAATTGGTGCAGTCACAAGTTGAAAAACTAGAAGATTTAGCCGACAGGCTAAAGCGGATTGATCCAAAATTAATCGATCAATTAGAAGAGCTTAAGGAAATTATTACGATTAATCATAAAAATAGTGAAGATGCATTACATGCTAAACGATTTAATAAGGCTTATGTTTTTTTAGTTGCGCAGAATCAAGAAAATATGATAAATCTTCAGCAGGCACTTCAAAATATAGATATTCGTATTAGTCAAAAAATGGATGAGCAAATGGCAAGTACGTTGCATAGGTTAAGTGCCGCGGATGCTTTTAGTAAAATGGTTGTTATTGCAGTCAGCATAGGCACTCTATGTCTATTGGCTATTTACGTGACAAGTCTTAAAAAATCACTGGTAAGAATTACTGAGAAAGTTCAGAAGATCTCCAGTTTTGAGCTCGGGGATAATATTAATGATAAGAAAAAGTCTGTAAAGAGATTATTTGCAGATGAGATTACAGAAATAGATAATTCAATAGAGAAAATGAGTTGTGAGCTTATTAATATGCTGCGTATTCTTAATGATTCGATACAAGAACTCCGTCATGTGGATACACACTTAGATGAAAAGGCTGATAAAACGAAAGACGGATTTAATAGAATTAATAAAAACCTTGAAGATGTCGTTGAAGAAATGAATAACTGGGAAAAAGAAGTAGGCCTAGTAGCAACAGTCACTGAAGAATTAGCAGCAAATAGTGAAGAAAGCAGTGCATCTTCAGAGAACATAACCAATACCACAGTTGAAATCATCCACGAAGCTGTTAATGGGATGGATAGAATATACAGTATTATTGAAGAGATTAAGCATATCAGAGACTTCATACAAGAGGTCGTGCATGTAACAGAATCCCTTAAAGAAGAGTCAGAAGCAGTTGCCAAATCCACAAAGGTTATTAACGAGATCAGTGAACAAACAAATTTATTAGCTTTAAATGCTTCAATTGAGGCCGCTAGAGCAGGACAAAATGGCAGAGGGTTTGCGGTGGTTGCGCAGGAGATTAAGAACTTGGCGGATATCAGCAAGACTTCTACAGTAGAAATTCGTACATCCATGCTTAATATGAATAAGTTGATCAGTCATACGGCAGTGCTTGTAGGAAGGGCCAATGAAGGGGTAAATTCCGGACAGTCCATTGCAGAAGAGACGATGAGCAAATTCGGCAGTATTAACGAAAACCTTAAAAATACTATTAATAGGCTTGAAAATATGAATATCGCAATAGGAGAGTCGAGCCGGGGTATAGAGAGTATTTTAGGCAGTATCAATGAGATTAATAACCTAAGTGGTAATGTAAGCTGCAAAACAAATAGTATTTCACAGGAGATGAATGAACAATCAGGACTTATTTATGAGCTTGGATATGCCGCTAACAAGTTATCAGATGTTGTAAGCAGCATTGATCATATAGTTAAGAAATTTAATATTAATGGATAGAAGGAGAAGAAAATGATAAAAGGGATTGAAGCTAGAGCTGTATTAAAAAAAGAGTTACATAAGGTAAGAGAGATTTTTGGAGACTTAGTTGAAGAAGGCTTAGTATATGATAGTCAATTTATAGATATAAGCTTAAAAAATATAATGGCTATCGGGGGATTCACCTTTAATGTTCCAGCTTTAAAAGAGATGTTTAAAGAAGAGGCATTAGCGGTTTTTTTAAGCAAGATAGATAGCAAAAAGTCACATCTCTTTATGATCAATTGGACAGATTTAAAAGTAAGTTATTATACTTCTCGTGATCATAAAATCATAGAGGAGCAGATAGAATCCTATATGGAAGAGCTTATTATTAGCATATGCAAAGGGTATCAGAACTGGGCAGGGTACATTAATGAAAATGGAGAGCACGTTATTGACCTTAAAAAACCTGTTCCAGGGCCACATTTTTATACGAATATGCTGCTGGGTAATCGTATGAACTTTTTTGCAGCGCTCCAGTCAACCCCTAAAAGTGTTGTAGACCGGTTTGGTGGGGGAAGCTTCAGGGCCCATGCTGCAACCCAAGTCCTGGCAACGAGATGGGATATGCTGCCAGAGGAAAATGGATTCCCAGCTAACAGACAATTTTATATTGTAGAAGAAGGTAAGCAAATATTTTATTCAGCAGATGTTTTAGATAAAAATATTAAATCAGCCACTTGCAGGCATTGTCAAAATCATACAGTTATAGAATATGAAACGTATTGCGGGCTAAAGGTAACAAGGACAATCTTCTTACTTCCACAATACGATGGGCTGCCAGTCGCAACAGAGGTGCAAAGAATTACAGTTACCAATACAACCCCTAAAAAGCGAAGTTTAAAAGTAGTTGCAGTAGGCATGCTGGCAACGGCAGTACCCGGGGCACTTATGGAAGATGTGGTTTATTCAAATGTCATTATGCAGTCTAAGATTATGAAAGACAAGGCAGATAATATGCTTGCCTATATGCCAAGCTATTATCCGGAAAATGCAGGTACGGACGTTCGTTTTACAACACTTATGGCTTATGAAAAAGGCCAAAAGAAATATGCTGATGAGCTATGTACGCATTACGGCGAGTTCGTTGGAAGCGGGAGCTTGTATCAGCCGCAGGGCCTATGTAAGCTTACTAATAAATTAAATACAAAAGGACCAGGTTTTTTTGCACTTGGATGTTCACTGGAGATAGAGCCGCAGACCACTATCTATGTAGACCATTTTGCAGGGCTTATTTCAAGATTAGAAAAAACAAGAGTTCCAGAAGATTTTATAATAGATCAGCTTGAAAACCTTCATGATCAGTTTAGTGAAGAGCATACGATTGACAGAAGTTTAGAAGAGCAGCTTAGCAGTTATGAAAAATACAGCTCCTATTTGCAGGTTGAGACAGGGGAGCGTGAATTTGATACCTATGTCAATAAGAACTTGCCTTTTCAGGTACTTTATCAAACTTTTGTATCCCGGTCTTTTGATTTAACTCAAAAAGGGTATCGGGAAATAGGCTTTAGAGAAATACAAGATATTTTTGTATCGCAATATTACCTTATCTCTATGGGACAGACAGAGTATACAAAAGCTCTTCTAAGTGAATGGATTGAGAAGGTATTTGAATATGGCTATT
>CALJNR010000045.1 GCA_937981575.1 uncultured Clostridia bacterium
ATTATACTTCTTAATATTCTGATGTATCAATATATTTTGTGACTTGTTGCTCTGATGTCAGCGCTTAGCCCTTTTTACACGCCATTAAAAAAGCTATTCTCTTCATTTGAAGAAAATAGCTTTTTTCACCTTATAAACGTCTTTTCTACTTTGCTAAAATCAGCTTAGAATAGCTCCACTGCTTCCAGAGGAAACGTTTTTGATATATCTTGATAGGTATCCTGTTGTAACCTTTGGCGCCTTTGGCCTCCACTCTGCTCTTCGCTTTTCTAATTCTGCCTCACTAATTTGGATATTTATTGTATTCTTTACGATATCAATCTCTATAATATCTCCATCTTTAACAAGGGCAATATTGCCGCCAACAGCTGCCTCTGGAGATACATGGCCAATAGCGGCTCCTCTCGTTGCTCCGCTGAAACGCCCGTCAGTAATAAGCGCTACCGAGCTGCCAAGGCCCCTCCCCATAATAGCAGATGTCGGATTGAGCATCTCCCGCATGCCTGGTCCGCCTTTTGGCCCTTCATAACGTATAATCACGACATCCCCCGCCACAATCTGATCCTTCGTAATCGCCGAAAGTGCTTCCTCTTCTGAATCAAAGACCTTGGCTGGTCCTTGATGCTGGAGCATTTCAGGTGCTACCGCTGAGCGCTTCACAACGCATCCATCTGGTGCAAGGTTGCCGCTTAGTACGGCTATGCCTCCTATTTTGCTGTAGGGATTTTCAACTGGTCGTATTACTTCAGGATTTTTGTTTTCACAGCCCTTAATGTTTTCTCCAACTGTCCTGCCTGTGCAGGTTATAAGATTCGAGTGCAAGAGACCAAGCTTACTTACTTCGTGCATAACAGCATAAATGCCTCCAGCTTCATTGAGATCTTCTATATATTGCTCGCCAGCCGGAGCCAGCTTACAAAGATTAGGTGTTTTAGCTGAAATAGCATTGGCTTTTGCTATATTAAGTTCAATGCCGCATTCATGGGCGATAGCTGGCAGGTGCAGCATACTGTTTGTGCTGCAGCCTAGCGCCATGTCTATGGTGAGTGCGTTTTCAAAAGCTTCTTGTGTCATAATGTCTCTTGGCTTTATATCTTGTTTTAAGAGTTCCATGATCTGCATGCCTGCGGATTTTGCAAGACGTATGCGTTCTGAGTAAACAGCCGGAATCGTTCCGTTGCCCTTAAGCCCCATCCCTAATACTTCTGTTAAACAGTTCATGCTATTTGCCGTAAACATGCCTGAACAAGAACCGCAGGTTGGGCATACTTTGTTTTCGTATTCGTTCAACTTGCTTTCTGTAATCGCACCTACTTGAAATTGGCTTACCGCCTCTGATATCGTGGAATAACTTGTTTTTTTGCCATCTACTATGCCTGCCAGCATCGGTCCTCCGCTTACGAAGATCGTCGGTATGTTAATACGGGCAGCTGCCATCAAAAGGCCCGGAACGTTTTTGTCACAGTTAGGCACCATAACGAGGGCATCAAAAGCGTGGGCCATCGCCATAGCTTCTGTAGAATCTGCGATGAGGTCTCTTGTTACCAGTGAATATTTCATGCCTTGATGCCCCATTGCTATGCCGTCACATACTGCAATAGCCGGAAACACCAGTGGTACGCCTCCTGCCATGGCCACCCCTTGTTTAACTGCTTCAACAATTTTATCTAAGTTCATATGTCCTGGCACCACGTCATTTTGAGAACTTACAATGCCAATGAACGGTCTTTTTAACTCTTCATCTGTCAGCCCTATGGCATGCAGCAGGGCTCTTTGCGGTGCTGCTTCAATCCCTTTCGTAATACGGTCACTTCTCATTTTAATCCCCCCGTTTTTCTTAATGTATTTATATTTTATATTGTATGATGTCTGATGTCAATATAAAAATATACATCTTTAGATAAAAAAATACCGCCTACTTTTTTGGGGCAGTATCTCGACTTGATATATTCAGTTCATTAATCGCATGAATCATATGGAGCTTCATGGCCGTCTTGGCGCCTTCTCCATCTCTTTTTGCTAAAAACTCCATGATCATACGGTGATCATTTAACGTATCCTGCACCGCACGTTCATTTTTGTCTGACAGGATAACCCCTTTATTAATTGCTTCATAAATAATAGGCATCAGCTTATTCATAAATTCATTATGGGTAGCTTTGGCAATGGCTTTATGAAAAGCCTGCTCTTCATACGTTCGATCTTCTCCGTTTCGCAGTTTCTCTTCTATTTGCCTGCCATACTTTAAAATACGGTTTAGTTCACTGTCTGTTGCACGGATCGCTGCGTAGTAGGCGGCTTCCGGTTCAAAAATCAGCCGCATCTCATAGAGATCTTTTGCATTAACCTTGGAAAATGCAAGATCTTCTATTCCAAGTCCTTCTTTTAAATGCGTATTTTCTGTTACATAGGTCCCCTTACCCCTTTGGATTTCTAATATCCCATGAGCCTCTAATATCCTTATCGCTTCCCTAAGCGTTGTCCGGCTGATTTTTAATTCTTCTGCTAGTTCATTTTCATTAGGTAGCTTATCTCCCGCGCTAAAGCGCCGATCGAGGGTAATCATTGCAAGAATATCTTCTGCAACACTTTCTGATAACATCTTAACTTTCTTAGGCATTTGGTTTCATCTCCCGAATCTTAGTAAACTTATCATACTATAAAGCCTCTCTTCATTCAAGTGCGCCATAGGATCTAGGCTGCCTGATAAGTTGCTGCGCCACTCCCCCTCCCTAGGTAACTCTTGGTAATCCTGCTTTTTGGGTTGCATTATGTAAACTAATGTTATACAATTGGTTTGTAACAACTTCTTAACATTTGCGAAACACAATAAAACATTTCCGTAATATTCGATAGGAGGATAAAAAACATGAAAATAAGCAGAACTTTATTCAATTTAAATAAGAAAGCTAAGTTGTCAGTAATGGCTTCATTTATAGTAATTATGGCTTCAACCAGTGTATTTGCACAATCAATTCCTGTTTGTGTACAAAATCAAGAAATCAATCTAAGTGGCAATGAACCTTATATTTCTAACAGAAATCAAACGATGATTCCTATTAGAGCAGTAGGCCAAACCCTTGGCGTAAAGGTAGACTGGCAAGCACCATTTGTTGTGATGTCAGGTAGAAATGTTGCAACAGGGCAGCCTGTTACTGTAAGAGCGAACACTGCAACAGAAACTTTAAGTGTAAATGGCACTACATTAAGAAATGCTGTTCAAGTTAGAAATGGCAGAAGTTATGTATCATTAAGAGTTTTAGCAGAAGTATTTGGCTACAACGTGAGTTGGAGTAATGGCAGAGTGAACATTTTAGATCCTAAAACGCCATCAAGACCAACGACTCCAACTGCACCGAAAGCGCCTACAACTCCAACTGCACCTAAGGCTCCAACGATGCCATCAGAACCAACAGTTCCAACAGCTCCGACTGCTCCGGCTGCACCGACAGCACCGACAAACTCTGTTTCAGCATATGAAAACAAAGTGTTAGAGCTTGTAAACGTAGAACGTCAAAAAGCTGGTCTTAAGCCGCTTCAAATGGATTCAGCAATTAGCAATGTAGCCCGTATGAAGTCTCAAGATATGCAGACTAACAAATATTTCTCTCATACAAGCCCAACTTACGGTTCACCATTTGATATGATGAAAAAATTCGGTATCTCTTACAGAACTGCCGGTGAAAATATCGCCATGGGTCAAAGAACCCCTGAAGAAGTAGTTACAGCATGGATGAACAGCCCAGGACACAGAGCCAATATCTTAAAAGCTGACTTTACACACCTTGGTGTGGGATATGTAGCAACAGGCCACTACTGGACACAAATGTTCGTTGGAAGATAATCACATTATAAGTATATAGAATGTTTCTCTACAAAAAAGGATAGTGCAGACTCGTTAAAGTAAAGTGAGTCTGCACTATCCTTTTTATTGATTTAAATAGGTTCTTAGTTCTTCCAGTGAAGCAATATCAAAACTTTTAGGCCATTTTCCTATTTACTTAAGGAAAATGGCCCCTTTATCATTCTATGCCATACTTGCCTTCTTGCTCATGAATGAGCTTCTTCTTTGATACATATAAATTGCCGATTGTATCAAGCCCTGCATAAAAAACTTCTTGCTCATCCTTTATCCCTTGCTGGATAAGCTGAGTTGCAAGCCATTCCCGATCTAGATTGACCCCTTCTAAATTTTCTTCTAGAACCCTTCCATCTACTATAATATCTCTTGTGAGCCCTGTATATGGGGTAGAAATCTTCATATCTGCCGGTGTCAGCGGCTGCTTTTGGGACTTACGAAGCACTGAAAGTCTGCCGTCATTTTCAAGTAGCGCAAACTCCACATCTGCTATATTAAATACATTTTTTTCACGGAGTGCTTTTGATAAATCCTCTAAATTAAATCTTACTCTCGCCATATTCTGATTATTAATTTTTCCGTTTTCAATGATTACAATCGGTTCTGAATCGACGAGTTTGGTAAACAGAATGCTTCTGGTATGCAGAAAATCGGTAATAACCGTGAGGAAAGTAAGTGTAACAAGTGCAACTGCAGCAGC
>CALJNR010000046.1 GCA_937981575.1 uncultured Clostridia bacterium
AGACCCTGAAGATGAAAGAAGTCTTATTGTAACTCTTACATCAAAAGGTGCAAAGCTTAAGGAATCTGCTAAAGAAATCCCTCTTAAGGTAGCCTGCAGCGTTAAGCTCTCCCCCCATGAAGGGGTATTTCTGCGCGAAAGTCTAAAAGAACTTACCAAACAGATTACGGTATCCGAATAAATTTTAAAAGGGAGTATCATAAAACGAAATGTATCTCGTTTTATGATACTCCCTTATTGATTTTTAAATAGGATCTTCTGCTAGGGGCCTATTCTCTTTTACCTTAGCATTTTCAAATTCCCAGTTAGCTTATTCACTTTTTTCTTGGGGCCATAAATACATATCCCTAAATAATTAATTTGATCTTTATTAAACAAAGATAGTTTTTCTTCGTAATCATTATAGCTAAGAGACTTCTGAGCTATATCGCTGAAACCAATGACCTTAATCTCCGGATCACTTGTTTCAAGCAGCTGGTCATATCGCTCTTTGATCTCCTCTTTAGATAAAGTTAATATAGGAATAGGTATATTCGTAATCCCTTCATGCATCCTCTTATCCTGATCCAGAAGTTTTTTGCCTGTGAGTCCTTCTATTTCACTTCCAAGGCTGATGCCTAAAGCTGCCGCAGTATTGGCTATTATACCCATCTGTAGCTCCGGATCAACAATTATCACACACTTCATCATTAAGTCCCTCCTTTTTAAAACTCAGTATAAAGGACTTTTTTTCTATTTTATTGTATAAAATTGACTAGTTCTATAGACTTCACACCTATAAGTTTTCTCTTAAGCATTCTATTTTTTCTATCTATCCATTATATTAAGTCAGACTAAGTCTGAGGTAAAACAATGTGAAAAGTTGTTCCTTTTGATAATTCGCTCTGAACAGTTAACTGTCCTCCGTGTGCATCAATGATACTCTTAACAATAGCCAGCCCTAACCCGTGACCAAACAGCCTATTAGCATTTTCTCCTCTGTAGTATTTATTAAACAGGTTATTAAGCATCTCCTCTTGTATTCCACATCCATTATCTGAAACTTCTATTCGAATATATTCATTGTTCTCTCTTGATACTGTAACCTGAATACTTGTTCCTAATGGATTATGTTCTATGCCATTTACAAGTAGATTCTGAAGGACCCTGTACATTAACTTTTGATCAATAGAAACTATAATATCAGTTTCTTCTGAATAAAAACTTAATACATAAGTACTTGCTCTTGGATCGTTGGCAACGTCTAAGATTAAGCCTTGCATGAACTTCACGATATTTACAGGAACTTGCTGAATAATAAGAGGTGCTTGAGTATCCTCCATTTTGAAAGAAAGGTTAATATCTTGGATTAGTGCTTCTATCGACTGACTCTTGGCGTGAATTTCATTTAAGAAATTTCTTTGCTCCTCATTGCTCCATACATATTCTTCATTTAGGAGCAGCGCCGAGTATCCCATAACATAGGTAAGCGGCGTTTTTATATCATGCGATATGCCGGCAATCCAATCTCGTTTAGCCTCTTCAAGTTTAGTTCTATCTTGTTCGGCTTGTCTTAAACTATTTGATAACATGTGGATATTAGCAATAACTTCTCTATAGAGCTGATAAGGTTTTCTTAACCTTTCTTTTTTAGTATAGACCTTGTTTTTTAAATAAGGCGGCTCATAAATGCCTTGGGATAAATTTGAGATCCATTTCATTATAAAATATAAAGGCTGGACAAAATACCAGCTAAAAAAGAGGCTGCATCCGATAATATGTACACTAAATACTATCAGTACATATAAATCATAATATTTTTTATCTTCTGTAACCCCTATCATAGGCAGAAGCCACTCAATAGCTGCCATAGCTGTTAATCCCATACTTAAGCAGCAAATGATCAGTCCCGCTATAAAATATATACTAAAACGCAATTTAATTTTCATTGCTTCCCCCTGCGGCTGGAGGAACAAATTTATAGCCGATCCCTCTTAAATTAATAATAATTGAAGGTGATTTGGGATCATCCTCTAGTTTTTTTCTTATTTTCGAAATATGTATTGCAACTGTTTTTTCTTCCCCATAGCCAGAGCTATCCCACACTATTTCATAAATTTGCGAGGCAGAAAATATCCTATTGGGATTCCTAAAAAAGAAACTGAGCAGTTCTAGTTCTTTTGCTGTGCATTCTATCTTCTTACCTTTTACGATAAGTTCTGCATCATCTGGTCTTAATATCAATTGCCCATAATTATATTGTTTGCCTGCTGCCTTATTTTCAAGGGATAATTGCCACAAACTTTTCCGGCGAAATATGGCCTTAATCCTAGCTATGACTTCCATAGGATTGAAAGGTTTTGTAATATAATCATCGCCCCCAATGCCTAATCCAGTTAATTTATCAAAATCACTCGTACACGCTGTTATAAAGATAATAGGGCAGCTTGTATTGGCGCGTATTTCAGTACATAGGTCAAATCCACTCATATCCGGCAGCATAACATCCAGCAAAATCAAATCATAAATATCATTTTTAATAAGATCCAATGTCTGCCTCCCTGTTGCTGCACAGGAAATATTACTATAGCGTTCCTTTTCTAACGTAATTTTAAGTAAAGCTAAAATGCCTGGCTCGTCATCCACAAGCAGAATTTTTTCCGAATGGTGCATAGTGTCCCCTCCCTGTTCGACAGTTTTATCTTTATCATTCTATCAGCATTATACCATACACATAAGCGCATTTTTTTGTCTTTACTTCTATTTTAGATTCATTTTACTTTATTTTTACTTTTCACCCTTAAAATGAATGATAAGAATAAAAACATCTGACTGATTATGGAGGTATAAAAATGGAATTACATATTGAGCATGTTACAAAGACTTATGGTTCCAAACAGGCCCTTAGTGATATAACACTAACATTAAAGCCTGGTATAATTGGATTATTAGGTCCCAACGGGGCCGGCAAATCAACGCTATTACGTATGCTGGCAACACTTGAAAAACCAACCAAAGGAATAATAAGCTGGAATGGCATAAATATATCGGAGAATCCCAATAGCCTGCGCCGCGAACTCGGCTATCTGCCTCAGGATTTCGGAATATATCCTAACATGAATCCCATTGAATTTTTAGAATACATGGCAGCACTAAAAGGCCTTTCTATCAAGTCTGCCAGACAGCGTATTAATGAACTTATGGAAATTTTGAACTTAACAAAAGACTGCAAACGTCTTCTTGGAGGGTTCTCAGGCGGAATGAGGCAACGAGTAGGTATTGCACAAGCCTTATTAAACGATCCATCTCTTCTCATTGTAGATGAACCAACTGTCGGTCTTGATCCTGAAGAAAGAATTCGCTTTCGTAATTTATTATCAGAACTCTCATCTGATCATATCATTATTTTATCAACTCATATTGTCTCAGACATTGAATCCATTGCCCCCCATATTGCTATTTTAAATCAAGGCCGCTTAGTAACCTCTACAACACCTGAACAGCTCATCCACAGCGCAGAACAAAAGGTGTGGAATAATATTGTTCCTGCCGTCAGCCTAAAGGATATTCAAAAGAGATTCATCATCAGCAGCAGCATTACCCGTGCAGATGGTGTGCATGCCCGAATAGTTTCAAGCCTGCGCCCAAGCTTGCATGCACAGTCAGTGCCTCCTTTATTGGAAGATGCCTACTTATACGCTGTTACATCGTTAGGAGGACAGTCATGACCAACTTCATTCAATCTTATTTTTATATCATAAAAAACAATGTCATTAAACAAATGAGAAGCTATTCCTTTTTAATTGTAATCGGGCTCACCCTATTTCTTGGTTACTTCTGTGTCCCCGCCGCATCAGATGGTTATCAGATTTTTTATCTTAGCGGCATAAGAGGCGTTTACAATTCTGCATGGTTAGGCGGCATGGCTGCTATGCTTTCATCTCTCCTCTTATGGCTTTTTGGGTTTTATATGCTAAGAAGCCAGATATCAGATGATGAGCGGCTAAAGGTCGGCCCTGTTATCGCTTCTGCTCCTATTAGTAAGTTACGCTATATTGCAAGCAAAACACTTTCAAATTTTATTGTGCTCATTACTATAGAAAGTATTTTGCTTATAGCGTTCATGGTCATGCAGCTACTGCGCGGTGAAGATTATTACGTTCGGCTTTGGGATTACATAGCTCCCTTTATATTTAATACTTGTCCATCTTTATTTTTGCTTTCAGCACTTACAGTATTATTTGATGTGATTCCTGGCTTCAAACATGCTATAGGAAATATTACTTTTTTCTTCCTTTGGATTTTCCTTAGTGTTATCTCTATTGCCAGTCCTCATGCGGTCATTGATTTATTTGGTCTTGATAGCATTTGTTCCGATATGGTAAAGCAAGCTGCATTGCAATACCCTCACCTTGCAGACAGCTTAGAAGGCGGCAGCTTCGGTTATTATGTAATAAGCACAGAAGTTCTGACCTTTAACTGGGGAGGTGTTCACTGGACACTGGGCTTATTAATCTACCGCCTTGTCTGGATGATTGCTGCTATCCTAATTATTGTTTTTTCTTCTTTACTGTTTAAACGTTTTAAACCAAGCAGGAAAAAACATGAGATAACAGAGCCTGTTATCTATAACGCTGCCATAGAGAGCTCAAGTGCTCCACTCTCTTTGGTTTCATTTAAGTTGTCTGCTGTCAAAAAAGATCCTCGCATTCATATCTTCCGATTGACGAGGGCAGAACTAAGAATTATGCGTTCAGACTTATCAATATGGTGGTTGCTTCTTATAATCCTCTTGATCGTCGGCAGCCTTTTTGCGCCTCTTCCGGCTATTAAAAGCTGGCTGCCTCTCTTAATGGTACTGCCTCTGTCTATCTGGTCTCAGATGGGTACACGAGAAAAATATTATTCCACTGCCGAACTGATTGGGTCCAGCTGTCCTCCTTATTACAAATGGTTATCAGTCTGGCTGGCAGGGATCATTATAACTTTTCTAGTTTCCGCCGGAGTCATTACACATTTCGTTATGGAAGCTCAGTGGGCACTCCTTGGTTCATGGGGAATTGCGGTATTCTTTCTACCTACATTGGCCTTGATATCAGGAAGCGTTACTAAATCCCGAAAATTTTTCGAGGTCATTTATATACTCTGGTGGTACTTAGGACCTATAAATAATATTCCGTATTTAGACTTTTTAGGCCTATCCTCAAACCATAGTAAGTTATATCTCACTTTTACATTTATATTACTGACTATTTCTTTAATCATTATCTTTTTTAAAATAACATCTATTCCTGGGAGGGTTTGTAATGAAAAACATAGGTATTAAAATAGGATTATTCATAATACTAGGCTTATTTATGATAATAACAGCAGGATGCGATGCTGACAGGAATGCCGAGCATCAAATAAAGTCATTTTCAGCAGAAGAAATCAAAGAGATTTATATTTCTACTGACGGGCAGAATATAGAACTGCTTCCGACTCATGGCGAACAGGTGGCAGTGAGCATGAAAACAAACAGCCCCCTGCCCGCTATTCTCGCTGAAGGTGTTCTTACCATTAAATTAGATGCTTCATCCAAATATATTAATTTTAAATCTAAAACGCTTTATGTTGAAATTCCAAACAGACTCTATCAAATCCTTAAGCTTACTTCAGCCTCCGGTAATATTTCTCTTGAAAAAATAAATGCTAAAGAAATAACTATTCTGACTGACTCCGGCAATATATCTGTTAAAGGTTTTGAAGGCGAGATAACAGCTGCGACTGATTCTGGAAAGATCAGTTCATCCCTTGATATTTCATCCTCTATCATTCCAAAGGCCTCGGGTTATACTTTAAATGGGGGTATACATGCTGATAATGCCACAAATGCTCAGCTAAAGCTTCATTCTGTTTCTGGAAATATAACTTTGGATTGATACCTCCCCTTTCTTCAAACTACAAAGCTGCCTCTACTCAATAGCTTGCTTGAGATGCCTATTACAAAGTTTCAAATATTGCAGCCCCACTCCTTAACAAGGTCTATTTAAGCTTATGAATAAACACCCTCAAATAAGGGTGTTTATTCATAAGCTATTTTTTTAAATGTCTTTTGGCTGTGTACCATTTGAATCCGTTTCACTTTGTTTTAAACTAAAATAAAATTTTATGCCTTTATCGGTATTAACAGCGCCAAAGTCACTTTCGTGCAGTTCTAGTATGTTTTTGACGATAGCAAGACCGAGCCCTGTTCCTCCCGTTTTTCGTCCCCTTGACTTCTCTATTCTGTAAAACCTATCCCAAATCTTTAAAAGGTCCGCTTCGCTGATACATTCTCCACTGTTTTCTATAGATACGATCAGCATATCCTCTTCTGCTGCAGCACCTATTTCAACGAGCTTATCTAGGCTAGCGTGCCTAATGGCATTACTAAGCAAATTTGTGATAACTTGCTCTATTCTTCGTCTGTCTCCATAAACATAAGTGCTTACAGCCCCAAATTTAAAGTTTATTTTAACATTTTTTTCATCGGCTGATTTTGACAGCCTATTAGCCACCTCGTCAACAAGCTCTCTGATATCAAAAACTTCTCTATTTAGCTTTTGCATCTTTGATTCATATCTGGCAAGCTCCAGAAGGTCTATTACCAGATCATCCATCTTATCAATTTCATCTAGAATAACCCCAATATAATAGTCTCTCTTTTTTTCTGCAATATTATCTTTTATCCCTTCAGCAAAGCTTTTGATAATACCTAAAGGTGTTTTAAATTCATGCGAAACGCTGGAAACAAATTCTTTACGCATTTTTTCTAGATTTCTTTCTTTTTCAATATCCAGCTGAAGCTGCTCATTTGCAGCTTTCAGCTGACTTAAACTCATTCCCAGATTGCTGGAAAGCTGATTTAAGTTTTTTGCCAGAGTTCCCAGCTCATCTTTAGTTCTCACTTCACATTCCTCACTAAAATCAAGATCCGCCATTTTAGCTGCAATTCTATTCATACTAATTAATGGTCTCGATATCACTCTCGAAAAAGCCAGAGACATCCCCAAAATAATAAATACTGCGATAAAGAAAGCATAGAGGTAATAGATCTTCATTGCCTCTACAGCTTCTCCTACAGGCTGCAGGGAAGAAATAACAAATAAGTATTCTGTTATCTCACTGCCCTTTGTAATCGGCTTTACAAACACATTATTCACTGCGCTGCCTGTATTCCCTTGATACTGAAATGAAGTAATCCCCTCTGGCATCACCTTCATATTTCCACTTTTCACCTGCCACGTCCAATAAGCTATAGCATGCCATAATGCATCATTGTTATAGCCTGCAGCTTGTTCTATTTTATCTGGAATATTCAGTTCTTTTACTTTGCCTTTAAGCTGCATAAAGTTCAAACTGATAACATCTGCTGTTTGAATGGTGTTAGCAGCCTCTATTCTAATGGGCTGAGCAATTATCCCTTGCTTTATAGCTAGCGTATCTTGCCCCGCTTCCGTTTTTCCCTTTATTTTAAAGACTTTTTCAGAAATCTGCACACTGGGCAGCGCCCCTACCACTGGCTCCTCAGCATAGGTATTCTCCCACTTTACATGCTCATTTTTGATGCTTTCAATTAATCCAATATGTTTCAGGTCTTCACTAAAGAATCCTGAAATCTCAATTTCAGAGTTTGTAGT